>JBOGJI010000320.1:0-8355 GCA_050747865.1 Thermoanaerobaculia bacterium | reverse complement strand
GGCCCGATCCGCGATGCGACCGTGGCCCACGCGCCCGAGGAGGAGCTGCCGTGAGCCGCATCGAAGAGGCCTTCGCGCGCTGCCGCTCCGGCGGCCGCGCCGCGTTCATCCCCTACTTGACGGCCGGCGACCCCGACCTCCAGACCACCGGCCGGCTGCTCCACGCGCTCGCCGCCGCGGGCGCCGACATCGTCGAGCTCGGAGTGCCGTTCTCCGATCCGATCGCCGACGGCCCGGTCAACCAGCGCGCGGCCGTACGCGCCCTGGCCGCCGGAACCACGCTGTCGGGGCTCCTCGACCTGGTGGCCCGCGAACGCGCCGAGCTCGACGTCGCCATCGTGCTCTTCAGCTACTACAACCCCCTGTATCGCTACGGCCTCGACCGCCTGGCCGAGCAGGCGGCCGCCTCGGGCGTCGACGGCATCCTGTGCGTCGACCTGCCCCCCGAGGCGGCCGCCGACGAATGGCTCCCCACCCTGTCCCGACACGGCCTCGATCCGATCTTCCTCATCGCCCCGACCAGCACCAAAGAGCGCATCGATCGCGCCGCGTCCGCCTCGCGGGGATTCGTCTATTACGTCAGCCGCACCGGCGTCACCGGCGAGCGCGACCAGCTCACCGACACCCTGGCCCGCGAGCTCAAGGCCGTACGCCGCCGCAGCTCCCTGCCCGTGGCGGTCGGCTTCGGCATCTCGACCGCCGACCAGGCGCGCGCCGCCGCCGCCCTTGCCGACGGCGTCGTCATCGGCTCCGCCCTGGTGCGCACCGTCGAAGAGCACACCGGCCGCGACGACCTGGTCGCCCGAGTCCAGAACCGCGCCGCCCAGTTCGCCACCGCCATCGCCGAAGCGCGCAAGACCGCGGGCGGCTGGTTCGGCCGCCGGGTCAATGCCTGAGTCCGAGACTCACGGTGGGGCCCGGACCCTCCACCTCCCGGCCCGCGTGCGAGGGCGGGTGCTCGTCGAGGCGCCGGCCAGGCAGCCTTCAGGCGAGTTGATCGTCGGGTTTCACGGGTACGGGGAGGCGGCCGAAGCGATGCTGGAACGGCTGGCCGCGATTCCGGGTCGGGGCGGCCGGGTGCTGGCGGCCGTCCAGGCCCTGCATCCGTTCTACCGGCGCAGCAGCGGCGAGGTGGTGGCGAGCTGGATGACGCGCCAGGACCGCGAGCTGGCGATCGAGGACAACGTGGCCTACGTGAGCTCGGTGCTGGCGCGCCTGCGTGACGACTGGCCGCGAGCGCGCCCGCTGATCCTCGCCGGCTTCTCCCAGGGCGTCGCCATGGCCTACCGGGCTGCCGCGGCGGACGGCGCCTGCAACGGCCTGATCGTGCTCGGCGGCGACGTTCCGCCCGAGCTCACCGACGACACCCTGGCCGCCCTACCCCCCATCCTGCTGGGACGGGGAGAGCGGGACACGGGGTATCCCGCCGAACAGCTCGATCGCGACCTCGAGCGCCTGCGGCAAGCCGGGACGACGGTCGAGCTGGCGGTCTTCGACGGCGGCCACGAATGGACACCGCGATTCGCCGATATCTGCGCCGCTTGGCTTGATCGGTTGTAGCGGCCGACCTCGTGTCGGCCGGGGACGGCTGAGACAAGCTCGGCCGCTACGCGATCTCCTCGGGGAACTCGGGGTGCTCGCGGACGCGCCAGGCCTGCAGCACGTGCCGCTCGCAGTGCACCGTGAGCAGCGTCAGAGCCTCCCCGAGCGTCAGGCGGGGGAAGCGGCTCTCCGAGCTCGCCAGACGGGTGCGCACGAGGTCGCGACCGGAGGCCGCGACCACCAGCCGGCGCAGCGCGTGCAGCTCCTCGAAGAACCGGCTCACCGAGCCTGGGGCCGGCGCCGGAGGAGGCCGAAACAGCCGCGGCGCGGGTAGCCGCCAGCCAGACTCCTGACCCATCAGGCGCAGGAACGGCCGGATCACGACTCGCGGCCGGAAGCGTGCGGGCTCGGCGGCCGGCGCGGCCGGTCCGCGCTCGAGCGCGTCTTCGATGCGGAGTCGATAGGCGCGGTTGACCACGGTCAGATGGTCGAGGCACTGGCCGATGCTCCACCGCCCCGGCTCCGGCGCCCAGCCGAGCTGATCGTCGGTGAGCCCGTCGGTGAGGCGATCGACGCCGGACTCGACCTCCGCCAGGGTTTGGCCGAGGCGATGCAGATGGGGATGGGGGAGGGGAGTGACGGGCCGGGTCATCCTATCCTCACAGGCTTGTGGGCCCTCGGAGCGGACGGCGCCGCCGGATTGGACTTCAGCATGTCACAGTCGGGTAAACTCCGCCTTCATGCCAGCCGTAGAACGTAGGGCCCCCGGGCCCGGCCCGGAGCGGTGATCTCGTAGGCGCCGCGCGCCCCTGACCCGCGGAGGACGTGCATGGAAACGATCCAGCGACTGATCGAGACCCTGAACAGCCTGGTCTGGGACTCCGGGATCCCGGTCGGCGACGAGAAGATCCCGTTCGTCGTCATCGCCCTGATCGGCACCGGAGTGTTCCTGACGCTGCGACTCGGGTTCCTCCAGCTCCGCAGGCTCCCCCACGGTTTCGCCGTCACCTCGGGTCGTTACGACGATCCGAACGAGCCGGGCGACGTCTCGCACTTCCAGGCGCTCACCACGGCGCTGTCGGCGACCGTCGGCATCGGCAACATCGCCGGCGTGGCCATCGCCATCCACTGGGGCGGGCCGGGAGCGGTCTTCTGGATGTGGGTCACCGCCTTCGTCGGCATGGTCACCAAATACACCGAGGTGACCTTGGCCCAGCACTACCGCAGCACGGAGGCGAACGACGGCGACCGGATGCGCGGCACGGTCTCGGGCGGCCCGATGTATTACATCGAGCGCGGCCTGGGGCCCCGCTGGAAGCCGCTGGCCGTCCTCTTCGCCCTGCTGCTCGCCGTCACCGCCTTCTTCACCGGCAACGCCATCCAGGCCAACACCGTGGCCGACGTCATGCGCGCCGAGTTCGGCATCGCCCCCTGGATCACCGGCGTCGTCACCACGGCGATCGTGGGGCTGGTCATCCTCGGCGGCATCACGCGCATCGGCAAGGTGACCGGAGTCCTGGCTCCGGCGATGGCCGCGATCTACGTCTTCGGCGGCCTGTACGTCATTCTCGCCAACTACGATCGCATCTTCCCTACGCTCGGCCTCATCATGAGGGAGGCGTTCAATCCGACCGCCGGCGTCGCCGGCACCGGGGTCGGCGTATTCCTCGTGACCATGATGTGGGGGGTGAGGCGCGGCCTGTTCTCGAATGAGGCGGGCCAGGGCTCGGCCCCCATCGCGCACGCCGCGGCCAAGACCGACGAGCCGGTGTCCGAAGGGGTCGTCGCCCTGCTCGAGCCGTTCATCGACACGCTGGTCATCTGCTCGATCACCGCCATGGTGGTCCTGATGAGCGGCGCCTGGAATGACCGGGTGCCGACCCGCATGGCGCTCGCGGCTGGCGAGGTCTCCTACGTCGACCAGCAGGAGAATGGACGCATCACGGCGGTTGACGCTCCGCGCGAGATCCGTGTGGTCGACGGCTACCCGCAGCAGGCGAGCGGGGAGGGGAGGCTCGCCTGGCACGACGTGGCGGTCGAGCGCTTGTTCGTCGACGCCGACCAGACGAGGCCGTTCGCGGGGGTCATCCGGCCGCGGACCGACGCAGCCACGACGGACGACGGAAGGCGCCTCACGCACCTCTACGCCGACGCGGTGCGCAACGGCGCGCCGCTCACCATGTTGGGCTTCCAGCGCGGCCTGCCGGGCGAAGGCGGGCGCTTCATCGTCATCGTCAGCGTCTTGCTGTTCGCCGTGTCGACGGCCATCTCGTGGAGCTATTACGGCGACCGCTGCGCCAACTATCTGTTCGGGCCCAAGGCCATCCTGCCCTACAAGCTCGCCTACCTGGCGATGCACTTCATCGGCGCCGTGCTGACCCTGGCGGACATCTGGGATCTGGGAGACGTGTTCCTGGGCATGGTCATCCTGCCCAACCTGCTGGCCCTGATCCTCCTCGCGCCGAAGGTGGCGGAGCTGACCCGGAGCTACTTCCAGCGCCGGCCCTGGCGCGAGAACTACGAGGTCCACAGGAGGCTGGTCGAGGAACGGCGGCGCAAGCACGGGACGCGGTGACGCCCGCCGCCGGGTGGCAGGCGGCTTCGTGCCAGCCGCGCAATGCGTGTACCATCGCGCGTCACACGGATGTCACACGGCGGACAGGAGGGACGGATGGAGACATCGCGCGGTCTGTGGAGCTCGCGGCTCGGTTTCGTGATGGCGGCGGCGGGCAGCGCCATCGGGCTCGGCAACATCTGGCGATTCCCGTTCACGGTGGGCACCGGCGGCGGCGGCGCCTTCGTCCTCGTCTACCTGCTCTGCGTCCTGGCTGTCGCCCTCCCGGTGCAGCTCTGCGAGCTGGCGATCGGCCGCGCCACGGAGCGCAATCCGGTCGGGGCTTTCGCGGCGCTCTCGCGCGGCCGTTTCTGGCGTCTCGTCGGCGGGCTCGGGGTCTTCACCGGATTCGGCATCCTGGCCTTCTACAGCGTCGTCGCCGGGTGGACGGTCGGCTACCTGTGGATGGCGCTGACCGGCCGGCTCGAGACGGCCGGCGACGCCCAGACCAGCGGTGCGATCTTCACCGGGCTGATCGGCAACGCCGGCCCGGCGTTGATCCTCACCGTTATCTTCCTGGCGCTGACGGCCTTCGTCGTGCGCGGTGGCGTGTCCAAGGGGATCGAGCGGGCGACCAAGGTGCTCATGCCGGCGCTCTTCGTCCTCCTCGTGGTGCTGGTCGTGCGCTCGCTGACCCTGCCCGGCGCGGGTGCCGGCCTCGCCTTCTACCTCCGTCCCGATTTCTCCGCCCTCTCCGCGAACGCGGTCATGATGGCGCTGGGACAGGCGCTCTTCTCCCTGTCGCTGGGCATGGGCGCGATGATCACCTACGGCTCGTATTTCCCGAAGAGCGAGAGGCTGCCGGTGGCGGGCGTGACGGTGGCGGGTTTCGACACCCTGATCGCGCTGCTCGCCGGACTGCTGATCTTTCCGGCCCTGTCCTCGGCGGGCGTCGAGCCCAACGCCGGCCCCGGGCTGGTCTTCGTGGTCCTGCCGACGATCTTCGCGCACATGCCGCTGGGCGGTCTCTTCGCCGTCCTGTTCTACCTGCTGCTCGCCATCGCGGCGCTGACCTCGACGATCTCGCTGCTCGAGGTGGTGGTCGCCTATTTCGTGGACGAGCGGGGATGGCGGCGGGGGCGGGCCGCGGTGGCGATCTCCGCCGCCTGTTTCCTGCTCGCCTTGCCCTCCGCCCTGTCTCAGGGGGTGGTGCCGTCGCTGGGCAACGTCTTCGGCATGTCCTTCCTGGATCTCCAGAACGCGATTTTCGGCAACTACTCGCTGTCCATTGGAGCGCTGCTGATCTGCCTGTTCGTCGGCTGGAAGTGGGGAATAGGGCGCGCGCTGGACAACATCGAGATGGGCGGCGGCCGCATGCCCGGACGGCGCGCTTTCGGATTCGTCGTGCGCTACGTCTGTCCGCTGGCGATCGCGTTCGTGCTGGGGTTCATCATCTACGCGAGCGTGGTGGAGGGCGAGCTGCCCTTCTGATGCGCGTGGGCCGTGTCGGCGTCGGGCCGTTCGTCAGGAGCTCATCGGCCGGGTGGCGGCCCGCTCGTGCCTGCGCCCCTCGAGCTCGACTTTGAGCGAGAGGAACTGCAACAGGTCCTTGAGCGTCAGGATGCCGACCAGGCGTCCATCCTCCACCACCAGCAGCCGGGAAACGCCGGAGTGATGCATCTTGCCGAGGGCGCGCAGGGCGTCGCTGTCCGGGTGCACGGTGTTGCCGTCGGTGCACGGCTCGAGGATGGAGGAGACGCTCTGTTGCTGCCACTCCTCGCGCGGCAGCTGCCGGATGCCGCGCGTCGTCACGCAGCCCACCAGCCGCTCGTTGTCCACCACCGGGAACATCTTGAAGTGGTGGCGGTAGACGTAGTCCTCGACCAGCTCCGCCACCGAGATGGAGCGCGGCACGGTCACCGGATCGGGGCGCATGAAGCGGCGCACCGGCTCGCCCTCGATGGCGCGGCGCACGACCAGACCGCGATAGGACATCTGCGCGGCGTTGCGCAGGAACATGCCGATGAGCAGGAGCCAGATGCCTCCCGTGAGGTTCTTGCCGAGGGTCGCCAGCAGCACGCCGCCCGCCATCAGCAGAAAGCCGAACCCGGAGCCGATGCCGGAAGTCACCCGCGTGGCCCAGGATAGATTCCGCTTCCACTTCCACAGCGCCGAGCGCAGGATCCGCCCGCCGTCCAGCGGGAAGGCCGGGATCATGTTGAAGAGGAGCAGCGCCAGGTTGGTGCTCGCCAGGTAGGAGACCACCGTGCGTGTCGGCGTCCCCGCCGCCAGTCCGCCAGCCGCCACGCCGCCGAGCAGGGCCAGCGCCAGGCTCACCACCGGGCCCGCCACGGCCACCCAGAACTCGGCGCGCGCCGATGGAGGCTCGCGCTCCATCTCCGCCACGCCGCCGAAGATGAACAGGGTGATGCCGCGGATGGGGAGACCGAAGCGGCGGGCCACGAAGGCGTGACCCAGCTCGTGCAGCACCACCGAGGCGAACAGCCCGACCGCGCCGATGGAGCCCATCAGCCAGTAGGTCTCCGCGCCTTGCCCCGGCAGCCTGCGCGGGAAGACATCGACCGCCAGGCTCCAAACGAACAGGGCCGCGATCACGAACCAGCTGAGGTCGAGGTAGAAGGGGAATCCGAACAGGGTGGCGACGCGAAAGCGCTTCCAGAACATGGCCGTGGTCCCGCGGACCGCGCGATCGTAGCAGCAGCGGGGGCGGTTATACTCCGCAGCCTTCCGATATGCGCGCCCTCCTGAGACCATCGCTCAACTGGCTCCTCGTCTTCCTGCCACTGGCGCCCATGGGCGAGCATGCCTTTCACTGGAGCCCCACCTGGGTCTTCCTCTTTGCCTGCCTGGCGATCCTGCCGCTCGCCGGCTGGATGGGGCGGTCGACCGAGCACCTGGCCGAGCGCACCGGGGAAGGGATCGGCGGGCTCCTGAACGCCACCTTCGGCAACGCCGCCGAGCTGATCATCGCCCTGATGGCCCTCAAGGCGGGGCTCTACGACGTGGTCAAGGCGTCGCTGACCGGCTCCATCATCGGCAACATCTTGCTGGTGCTGGGGCTGGCCATGCTCGCCGGGGGCGCCAGGCGGAATCGGCAGACGTTCAACCCGACGGGCGCCCGCAGTCAGGCCACCATGCTGACGCTGGCCGCCATCGCGCTGGTCATGCCGGCGCTGTTCCACTTCCTTGGCGGCCGCGAGGCGGTGGCGCGGGAGCGGGGCTTGAGCCTCGAGATCGCCGTCGTCCTGATGGTGACCTACGGGCTGGGTCTGCTGTTCTCCTTGCGCACGCACCGACCCCTGTTTACGGGCGGGGCAGGCGAGCCGGAAGACGAATCCGCCGCCCACCGCGTCCCCTGGCCGGCGAGCCGAGCTCTCATCGTGCTCGCGGTGGCGACCGCCGGCGTCGCCTGGATGGCCGAGATCCTGGTCGGCTCGATCGAGCACGCCGCCGAGGCGTTCGGCATGTCCGACCTGTTCCTCGGCGTGATCGTCGTGGCCATCATCGGCAACGCGGCCGAGCACTCGACCGCGGTGCTGGTGGCGATGAAGGACCGCATGGACCTGGCGCTGGGCATCGCCATCGGCTCGAGCGTGCAGATCGCCCTATTCGTCGCTCCGGTGCTGCTGTTCGCCAGCTACTTCATCGGCCCGCGGCCGATGGATCTGGTCTTCGCCCCGGCGGAGGTGGTGGCGGTGGCGGTGGCGGTCTTGATCACCGGGCAGATCGCCGAAGACGGCGAGTCGACGTGGCTCGAAGGGGTCCAGCTCCTGGCCGTCTACGCTATCCTCGGCATCATCTTCTACTTCCTGCCGGCGTAAGCCAGACGCCTCAGGCGGCCTCGTTCGGCACCACGATCCAGAGGATCACGTAGACGAGGATGCCGGGGAAGCCGGCGGAGACGATGGAGACGATCACGTAGAGCAGACGGACGACGCCGGGGCTCCATCCGAGCCAGTCGGCGATGCCTCCGCAGACGCCGCCGAGGATGCGGTGCCGGCGGGAGCGGTGCAGGGGATTGCGCGTTTCGGCCATGGGACCTCCTCTTTCCGTAGGATAGCCTTAGAGCCTGTGAATGAATCTCCCATGGGTCGCGCGCCAGGGGCTTGCGGGTCGTATGCAAGACATCATAGGGCAGCCGCGTCCTGAGTCGCGGTCGCGGCAGGTGGCTTCCATGCAGATCGTCAAGGTGTTGCCGGCCCCCCTCGTCGGGGTCATGCTCGGGTTGACCGTTAACC
>JBOGJI010000319.1:0-8784 GCA_050747865.1 Thermoanaerobaculia bacterium | reverse complement strand
TCTCGACCAGCTCGCGGGCGATGCCGCGCAAGGTCTCGTCGCCGAGGACGGCGACGGCGCTGTCGTTCGTCTCCAGGGCGTCGTAGAAGGCGAGCTCCTCCTCGGTCAGCCCGAGATCTTCGCCGCGGCGGTCGGCCTCGCGCATCTGCTTGGCCAGCGCGATCAGCTCCTCGATCACCTGCGCCGCCTCGATCGCGCGGTTGCGGTAGCGGCGCAGCGTCTGCTCCAGCATCTCGGCGAACGAGCGCGCCTGCACTACGTTCTTGCGCCCGCGCGTGCGCAGCTCGCCTTTGAGGAGCCGCTGCAGCAGCTCCACGGCGAGGTTGCGACGCGGCATGTCGCGGACCTCGGCCAGGAACTCGTCGGAGAGGATCGAGATGTCGGGCCGGTCGAGCCCGGCGGCGGCGAAGATGTCGATGACACCCTCCGGTGCCACGGCCTTGGCGAGGATCTGGCGCACGGCGTGGTCGAGCTCCTCCTCGGTCTTGGCGTCGCCCGGGGCTCGCTTTGCGAGCCCCGCCCGCACGGCCTGGAAGAAGGCCACGTCGTCGCGGATCGCCAGCGCCCGCTCGTGCGGCACGGCGAGCGCGAACGCCTGCGACAGCTCGCGCACCGCGGCGAGGCACCGCTCCTTGCCGTTCTCGAGCGCCAGGACGTGCTCCAGCGCGGCCGGCAGCAGGCTCACCCGCTCCTGCGCCGTGCCGCTCACCCACCGCGACCAGTCGAAGCCGCGCTGCATTTCTTGGTTCGGACCGATGAACGGTCCGAACAGCCCGCAGCACACCTCGTACTTCTCCTGCATCACGGCGACGGCCTCGGCCTGGTCGAGGGCCGTGCGCCCGGTGCCGCCGCTCTCCGTGTAGGTCGCCAGCGCGGCTTTCAGCTCCGGCGCCAGGCCGATGTGGTCGACCACCAAGCCGCCGGGCTTGTCCCGGAAGACGCGGTTGACACGGGCGATCGCCTGCATCAGGCCGTGGCCGCGCATCGGCTTGTCCACGTACATGGTGTGCAGCGCCGGGGCGTCAAAGCCAGTGAGCCACATGTCGCGCACCAGGACCATCTTCAGCGGGTCGGCCGCATCCCGGACGCGATTCGCCAGCGCCTCGCGCCGCGGCTTGTTGCGGATGTGCGGCTGCCAACCCTCCGGGTCGGATGCCGAGCCGGTCATCACCACCTTGACGGCGCCCCGCTCGTCCTCCTCCGCGTGCCAGCCGGGGCGCAGCGCCACGATCTCGGCGTAGAGCTCGACGCAGATCCGCCGGCTCATGCACACGACCATCGCCTTGCCCTCTAGCGCCTCGAGGCGCCGCTCGAAGTGCTCGACCAGGTCCCGTGCCACCAGCTCCAGGCGCCGCGGCGCGCCGACCACGGCCTCGAGCTGCGCCCACTTCGTCTTCAGCTTCTCCTTGCGCGCCAGCTCTTCCCCTTCGGTCGCCTCCTCGAACTGCGGGTCGATCCGCGGCCGCTCGGCCTCGTCGAGCGCGAGCTGGGCGAGCCGGCTCTCGTAGTAGATAGGCACCGTGGCGCCGTCGGCCACCGCGCGCTGGATGTCGTAGACGCTGATGTAGTCGCCGAACACGGCGCGGGTGTTGGCGTCGGTCTTCTCGATCGGCGTGCCGGTGAAGCCGATGAACGAGGCGCGCGGCAGGGCGTCGCGCATGTGGCGGGCGAAGCCGTCGATGAAGTCGTACTGGCTGCGGTGCGCCTCGTCGGCGATGACCACGATATTGCGCCGGTCGGAGAGCACCGGGTGCCGGTCGCCCTTCGACCCCTCTTCGAGTGACGGGGGGAAGAACTTCTGGATGGTGGTGAACACCACGCCGCCGGCGTCGACCGCGAGCAGCTCGCGCAGATCGGCGCGGCTGTCGGCCTTGACCGGCGGCTGGCGCAGCAGCTCCGCGCAACGCGAGAAGGTGGCGAAGAGCTGCTCGTCCAGGTCGTTGCGGTCGGTCAGCACGACCAGCGTCGGGTTGCCCATCACCAGCTCGCGGATGATGCGCCCGGCGTAGAAGGCCATGGTCAGGCTCTTGCCCGAGCCCTGCGTGTGCCAGACGACGCCGACCCGCCGGTCGCCCGGGTCGCCACCTTGCCGGCGCGTCTCGTACCGCCCCTCCGCCTCCGGCGCTTCGGCAGCCTCGTCGAGAGCGCGCGAGGCCCGCAGCGTTTCCTCCACCGCGAGCTCGACGGCGTGGAACTGGTGGTACCCCGCCATGATCTTCGCCAGCTTGCCCCCACCGTCGTCCTCGAAGACGAGGAAGTCACGGACGAGGGTAAGGAACCGCCGCCGCTCGAGCAGCCCCTCGATCGCCACCTGCAGCTCGGACAACCTCGCGTCGGCCAACGCCTCGCCCGAGATCGTGCGCCACGGTTTGAACCACTCGCGGCCGGCGGTCAGCGTCCCGAGCCGCGCCTCGGTGCCGTCGGAGACCACCAGCAGCTCGTTCAAGGCGAACAGCGCCGGCAGCTCGGCCTTGTAGGTCTGGAGCTGCCGCCAGGCCGTCCAGATCGTCGCCTCCTCGTCGGCCGCGTTCTTGAGCTCGATCACCGCCAGCGGCAGGCCATTGACGAACAGCACCACGTCCGGCCGCCGCGTGCGTTTGTTCTCGGTGACGGTGAACTGGTTGACTGCCAGCCAGTCGTTGCCGGCCGGCTCGTCGAAGGCGACCACCCGCGCCTGAGCCCCTCGGATCGCGCCGTCAGCCGTCCGATACTCGACGGTCACCCCATCCACCAGCAGCCGGTGAAAGGCGCGATTGCGCGCCTCGAGCGTCGACCCTTGAGGCCGGGTCAACTTCCGAAAGGCATCGTCCAGGGCCTCGCCCGGAAGCTCGGGGTTGAGCCGCGCCAGCGCCTCGTGCAACCGCTCGGCCAGCACCACCTCCCCGTAGTCCCCGCGCTCGGCCCCGGGCATTCCAGGAGCGATCTCCGGCCCGTGCACGCGCTGCCATCCCAGCCCCGCAAGCCAGTCGAGTGCGGCCTCTTCGACCGTCGATTCCCCGAAAGCGACCATGCGAATTGCCGCCAGAGCCTAGCGCACTCTCGCCACGCCATGCAGCGCATAGCCCCAGTGGGTGCCGGCTCGACCGCGCCGGCGCGGACGCTAGCCGGTTTGAGCTCTTTCCGAAGTTGTCGGGCGGAAGGTCACCTGGAGCCCAAGTGCTTTAGCGACCTTGGCCACCGTGTCGAACGTGGGGTTCCCTTCACCGGACAGCGCCTTGTACAGCCCAGCTCGGCTGATCCCCGTCTTCTCGGCAAGCTGCATCATGCCGCGCGCACGACCCACCACGCCGAGCGCGTGTGCAATGAAGGCAGGATCGTCTCCCCCCTCCGCTACACAAGCATTCAGATACTCAGCGATATCGCTTTCCGTCTGCAGGTAATCGGCACTGTCGTACCGACTGTAGCGCTCGGCCATCGTCTACTCCTTCCAGTCTCTCGCCATCGCCTTCGCCTGCGCGATGTCCCGCCGCTGTGTGGACTTGTCGCCGCCGCACAGCAGAATCACCAGCACCGGTCCGCGGGTCAGGTAATACACCCTGTAGCCCGGGCCGTAGTCGATACGCATCTACGAGACGCCCTCGCCCACCGGCCCGACATCACCCGGATTGCCGGTAGCCAAGCGGTCGATCCGGGCCTGGATCCGCGCCCTGGCACGCCCATCCCGCAATCGACGCAGCCAACGATCGAAGGTCCCGCTCTTGATGACCTCGATCACCTGTCTACTGTAGTAGACACTCCGCGCGGCGTCAATGGCACCCGGCAGATCTCGTCCATAACCGGACAGAATGTCCGGTTTCCAGCTCGGACCAGATCTACACACATACGGGTCACGTGTGTAGACTCTGTCCCGTGAAGGTGGTCCCCGCACCGGGGGGGAACGAGCGACGGTTTCGCCCTCCGCCGTGTCGCCAGGGCATGATCGCGATCAGCTCGCCCAGGCGCTCTCACGCCAGGGGGACGGGGAGGCTCACGACCTCGGCCTCATCGTCGAGCAGCTCCGCTGGACACCGCAGCAGCGGCTGGACGCCAACACCGCCTTCCTGCGCCTCTACACAGAGCTTCGACCCGACGGAGCGAGCCCAGATCCGCCGCGAGCTCCGCGAGCTGTTCGTCTTCGGCAACCCCAACATCGACTCCGTCTATGACGTACTCGGGAAGGCGGGCGACACCAACTGGTTCCGACGGGAGCCCAACCGCGTGCCTGGCACGTTTGGCTGCACGTTTGGCTGCGCTCTTCGGCCTACGGCCAGGCAGTGTTGGTGGCGAGACGCTCCACGAACCCCGCCACCGGCCAGATCTCAATGCTGTCTTCCGTCACGCGCTCGCGCGGTCCGGGATGGACGAGGATACGGCGCACGACGCCGCGAAGCTCGCGGATCGCTCGCAGGCCCCTGAGCTGTGCGGACGCGACGCGCTCCGACGCCTTGGCCTCGATCGCCAAGTACTCTTCGCCGCGCCGCAACAGAAAGTCGACCTCCACATTCGGTGTCGCCCAGTAGCGCACATCGTCGAACAGGGGATGGACCTCCCCGTAGGCTCGCAATAGCGACAGCACCCAGCCCTCGAAGAGGGCACCGCGCTCCTCCACAGTGACCGGACCGAACTGCTTCTTCACGGCCCGGACGAGACCCGGGTCCACCCAGTAAAGCTTGGGATGCTGCACTTCCCGCACGCGCAGTCGCCCCTCGAAGGCACGCAGCCGCGTCGCGACGAGCGTATCTTCGAGGATGTCGAGGTAGCCGGCGACGGTGGTGCGTGCGACGCCCGCGTCCCGTGCCAGGGAGGACACGCTGATGATCTGGCCGTGCAGGACTCCCGCAACCGGGAGGAACCGCGCGAAGCCTTCGAGATTCCTGACCAACGCCTCCGCCCGGATCTCCTCGCTCAGATACAGGTGCACGTAGGCCCTCAGCCGCTCGGCTGGATCTTCATCGACCCAGACCAAGGGGATCGTTCCGTGACGCAGCACCCGTTCGAGATCGAACTCGTCACCGAGCTCGGTCGGCGTCAGGGAGTGGAGCGTGCGCCAGACGGCACGGCCGGCGAGCAGGTTCGTTCCCGCTCTTCTGAGCTTGCGTGCGCTCGAGCCGAGCAGGGCGAAGCGCAGTCCACGCTCCTCGATCGCGCGATGGACCTCATTGAGAAGTGAGGGCAGCCGCTGTACCTCGTCGACGATAACGGTCGAGCCTCGCGGCAGGGCTCGCAGCCCCTCGGCGAACGCACCCGGCTGAGACAACAGCTCGTGGTACTGACGCTCGTCCAGGAGATCGAACCGCGCGGCGTCGGGAAATCGTCCTCGCGCCCAGGTGCTCTTGCCGACTCCACGGACTCCGAAAAGGAAGAAGCTCCCGTTCGGAGGGTCGAGCATCCGCTCGTACAGCCTCGCCATGTCGCCGTCATTTTAGCATGCAAAATGACGGCGACGTGGCGCCCTCGGTATCCCCAGCATCCACGCTGTCAGCCTGCCAACCATGATCTACCGACTGCCGGCGGCGCCAACGGTATGCGTGCCCAATCGGATTCCTGTCCATCTGCTCACCGACGCAGGGATTCGAGCCGCCAACCTGGTGCCTGGCACGTTTGGCTGTGTCCGACCTCCAGATTGTGCCCGGCACCCACTCCCTCCCCGGTCCATCGGGGAGAGAAACGCCGATCCCTCGGCATCCCCGCCTACCGTCGCTCTCGGCGTTGATGGCAGCAACGGCGGCGCCTGCCGCCAAGTCGCTGCAGCCGGTCAGGTCGGCGCACTCCCAGTGCGCCATGCAGCACTATGGCCTGACTATCAGGAGTGTCAGGCGTCACTTGACATCATGGATGTAAGGTGATACCTTGCATGCGTGATCCGGTCGTTCAGGAACAAGGTCTTGCGGGAGTTCTTCGAGACCGGTTCACCACGTCGCCTGAGCGTCCCGAACACTGCCCGAGTCGGCCGTATTCTCAGAGCTCTCGACGACGCAGAACGGCCCGACGACATGAATCTGCCTGGCCTCCGATTCCATCCTCTCAAGGGCACCGATCGGGGGCGATACGCCGTCGACGTCAGCGGCAACTGGCGGATCACGTTCGGCTGGGATCAGTCCGATGCGATGGATGTCGATCTAGAGGACTACCACTGATGAACGGAGTTGAAGCGATGACCACGAACCCAGTGAAGCGCGGACTGCCACCCATGCACCCCGGCGAGCTTCTCCGTGAGGACGTCCTTCCGGCGCTCGGCCGGTCCAAGGTGGAGATTGCTCGGCTCCTCGGCATCTCCCGCCAGACCCTCTATGACATCCTGGCGGAGAAGCAGCCGGTGACGCCGGGCATGGCTCTACGCCTCGGCAAGCTCGTCGGCAACGGCCCGACGCTCTGGCTCAACCTCCAGCGGCGCCATGACCTCTGGCAGGCCGAGCGCGAGCTCAAGAGCGAGATCGAGGCGATGCCGACACTGGCGGCCATCGAATAGCGTCAAGATAGACGAGCGAACAGTTGCCGTTCACGGCTGCGCGGCGCGTCATCGTCGAGCGCGGGCCGGCCGCGAAGCGCCCCGCACCTGCCTCCGCAGCTCACCGAAGCAGGGACTCGAGCAGCGCCGAGGAGACTCGGAAGTTCGTCTGGCGCAGGCGCTCGATTGCCCGCCGCATGTCGACCATGCCCTGGTCGGCTGCGTGGGTTAGCACGCCAAGAGTTCCTGCCACGCTGAGGCCACGAGCTTGCGCCGCTCGTCGACCATCGAACTCATCGATCAGCAACAGATCGGCCCCGAGCTCGCCGGCCAGCGTGATGGCCTCGCGTTCGCCGAGGCCCAAGCGAGCGAGTGCGGCATCCACGGCGCCGACCGGCTGCACGTTGACCCATGAAGGCATGCTGCGTACCCATCGTCTGACCTCGTCAGGAGCCTTGGCTGCGGAGAGCTCATCGACTACGGCGGACGGAACGCTGACCTCGTGTATAGCTCGACCACGAGCTCGATCTCGCCGATGAGGATCAGGTAATTGAGGGGAGAGGTGTCCGCAACGACGATCATCGAGGAAGACGTTCGAGGGTCTGCCGATCCTCTTCCAGATCTTCCTCTGTGTAATTCAGCTCGGCCCCATGCTCCACGAGAAAGCGCTCTGTCTCGTGCCAGGAGAGATCCAGCATGCGCTGCACCTCGCCTCGGGTCAGCAGGCGGGAGCGGTAGCCGTCAACCGCAAGTGCCTCCAGCGCGCGTCGTGGCAGATCCTCCCATCCCGCCGCCAGCCGGCGGGCGATATCCTCGGGAAGCTCGATCGCTAGATGCATGACCTCTTCACGATAACCCTATCATGCCCTCCCACTCCAAGCCGGCGCGACCGTCCCAGCCCATCAGAATATGCTCGGCTCCCAGCCTGGGCAGATCCTCGTCGCCCGTCGCCACCCTCTTTGCGCTTGGGGCGTCTGTAGACTGGTACCGTTCATGGCTCCACGACGGCTCATCGTCGAGCGCGGGCCGGCCGCCAACCGGTCCGAGTGGCCGGAGGAGCTCGTCGAGCTGCTCGGCTGGCAACCGGACGGCGAGATCGCCAAGCTGGCCGGCGTCCACCCCGACACGGTCGCTGAAGAACGCAGCCGCCGGCGGCTGAAGATCCCGCCATACCGCCAGAAAGTGCCTGGCACGTCCTTCGGCACCCGTCGTAGCGGATCAGATCCATGCCCTCGGGCCGTGTCAGCTTGCGGAAGGCGTCCTCCAGCGCCTCGGCGGGCAGCTCCGGGTTGAGCCGCGCGAGCGCATCGCGCAGGCGTTGCACCAGCACGACCTGGCTGTAGTCGGTGCGTTCAGCCGCCAGCTCGCCGGGCGCGATCTCCGCGCCGTTGCGCACTGCCCACCCGACGCTTTCGAGCCAGCCCTTTCTGCCAACATCCGGTGAGACACTGTAGGCCCGAGGAATTACTGACTCTGAGGGCGGGAGGAGACTCATCGGATGCAGGAGTGGAAGAAGACGGCAGAGGCAGAGGGTGGGGAGGGCGAGGTGCGGCCGCTGGAGGGAGCCGTAGGCGACCGGAAGCGGCGGCACCTCGCGCGCGACCTCTCGGCGCCGGATCCCGAGCTGGCCGAGCGGCCCCGGCGGCGGGTGTTCACGGCCGAGTACAAGCTCGACATCTTGCGCCAAGCCGAGGCATGTACGAAGCCGGGCGAGATCGGAGCGCTGCTGCGGCGTGAGGGACTGTACAGCTCGCTCCTGTCGACGTGGCGCAAGCAGCGCGACGCGGGGGCGCTGGCGGCCCTCGAGCGGCCACGCGGCCGCAAGAAGTCGCCTCCGCTCGCGGCCGAGACCGCACGGCTGCGCCGGCGCCTGGAGCGCTCCGAGGCTGAGCTGGCCCGGGCCCGCCGGGTGATCGAGGTGCAGGGAAACGTCTCCGCGCTCTTCGAGGAGCTGCTCAGCAGGGGCGCGCAGACGGACAGGAGCGGCGAGGAGTGATGGAAGCGGTCGTCGAAGAGCTGACGCCGCTGGTGGGGACGCGGCCCGCGTGCCGAGCCTTGGGCGTGGCGCCGGCGACGATCTACCGTCGCCGGCGGTCCCCCGCGCCGCGGCCCAGCAAGCCACGGCGACCTCCGGCGCGCAAACTCGCGCCCGAGGAGCGTGAGGCGGTGCTCGCCGAGCTGCACTCGGAGCGCTTCGTCAACGCCTCGCCGGCGCAGGTCTGGGCGACGCTGCTCGATGAGCAGCGCTACCTGGCCTCCGAGCGCACCATGTACCGACTGCTTGCCGAGCGCGGCGAGGCGCGCGAGCGGCGCGATCAGCTCGTGCACCCGCCCTACGCCAAGCCCGAGCTGCTGGC
>JBOGJI010000318.1:0-1240 GCA_050747865.1 Thermoanaerobaculia bacterium | reverse complement strand
GTGTCCATGTCAACGAGTAGCCGCCGACCAAGGCGGAAGTTCACAGCCGAGTTCAAGGCGGAGGCCGTTGCGATGGTCGAAGCCTCGGGCGGCCAGATCGCCAAGGTGGCCCGCGAGCTGAAGCTGCACGATTCCTCGCTCGGCAACTGGGTCCGCGAGGCCCGCGAGCAGGCCGCCGGCGCGCCGACGGCGCAAGAGCGGGTCGAGATCCGCGAGGTGCGCTCCGAGTTGGAGCGGGTGACTCGCGAGCGTGACATCTTGGGAAAAGCAGTCGCCTACTTCTCGGCGTCGCACCCGAAGAGCGTGTGACGATGGTGTACACGTTCATCGCGGAGGAGAAGGCGAACCCCGACTGTGTGTGGTCCGTGAGCGAGATGTGCCGGGTGCTGGCCGTGTCTCGTTCCGGGTTCTATGACTGGGAGTCGCGGCCACCGTCGGCTCGTGAGCTCACTGATCGCCAGCTGACGCTCGAGATCGAGGCGATCTGGGAGTGCTCGGCGCGCACCTACGGGGCGCCGCGGGTGCACGCCTGGTTGTGTCGCCAGGGCTTCAACCCGTCGCGCAAGCGGGTCGCCCGGATCATGCGGCTCAACGGCTGGGAGGGCGAGTCCGGCCGCCGCAGGGTGCGCACCACGATCGTCGACCGCAGCGCCAAGGCGGCCACCGATCGGGTCGGACGGAACTTCAACCCGACCGCCCCGGACGTCACCTGGTGTGGCGACATCACCTACCTGCGCACCGGCGAGGGCTGGCTGTACCTGGCCACCGTCATCGACTTGTTCTCGCGGCGGGTGATCGGCTGGTCACTCGCTGAACACCTGCGCACCAGCCTCGTCGCCGACGCCTTGGAGACCGCCGTCGCCACCCGCGGCGGCGCCGTCGACGGGGTGATCTTCCACTCCGATCGTGGCTGCCAGTACACCTCAGCGGACTACGGCGAGCTGTGCGACCGCCTCGGCGTCGTCCAGTCGATGGGCGCCACCGGGGTGTGCTGGGACAACGCCGCCGCAGAGAGTTTCTTCGGCAGCCTCAAACGAGAACTGGCTCACCGTCAGCGCTGGGCCACCCGGGCCGAGGCCCGCCGCGCCGTGATCCGCTGGATCGAAGGCTGGTTCAACTCACGTCGGCTCCACTCGAGCCTCAACTACTGCACCCCAATCGAGACCGAGACCCACTGGTACCGTCGTCAGGACGGCATCGCCGCATAACCAAACCGTCCGCCGAATCGGGGCAACTCCAA
>JBOGJI010000317.1:0-2797 GCA_050747865.1 Thermoanaerobaculia bacterium | reverse complement strand
GGCTGCGCCGCCACGGCCGCGCCATCGAGGCGCTCGGCGGGGTGCTGCTCGTCGCCGTCGGCGTCCTGTTCGTGTCCGGCGCCTGGCGCAGCTTCTTCCTTCCCCTCCAGCGCAAGTTCGCCGAGCTGGGATGGCCGCCCATCTGACCGGGGTCCGGCCGCCGCCGACCCGCACCCACTGACCGGACCTCGCCATGCTCGACGCCCTCATCGAACAGTTCGACGGCAGCGCCACCTGGGCCCCGCTCGTCGGCCTGCTCATGGGCGTGGCCCTCGGCCTCTCACCCATCTCGCTGCCGTCGGTGCCGGCGGTCATGGCCCTGGTCACGGCGGGCCAGCGCGACCACCGAGGCGGCCACGTCCGGCTGCCCCTCACCCAGGCCGGCCCGGTGGTCGTCGCCTTCGTCGCGGGCATGGACGGCGTGATCGGGATGCTGGGCTTTGCCCTCGTCGAGGTCTCCGTCCTCCTCACCCGCGCCGCGGTCGTGCTCAACCTGGTGGCGGCCGCGCTGCTGGCGACCGCCGGTGTGCTGCTGGCGTTCCGCCGGGTGAGCCTGTGCCGCCGGGCCGCGGCGGTGCCACCCCGGCCCGGCTCCGCCTTCGCCTTCGGGATCTTCTTCGCCGTGGGTGGCTGCCCCGCCTGCGGACCGGTCGCGGTGAGCGTGGGCGCCGCCAGCGCCCTGGTCGGCGGCCCGCTGCTCGGTCTCGCCGCCCTCGGCTCCTTCGTCCTGGGCCGGGCCGCCGTCCTCCTGGCCGCCGCCTACCTCGGCGCCCGGCTCATCCCCTCAGGCGACTCCCCCTCGTGGGCCCGCCTCGACCGGATCGTCGGCCTCCTGTTCCTGCTGGCCGCGGCCTACTACGGCTACCGGGTGCTGGCCGGCGATGTCACCACCAAGCTCCCCGGAGAGCCGGGAGGCGGGCTGGCCTGACGCCGCGACCGGCTGGCCGGCTCGGGCTCGGCGCGCGCGCGTACAGGCGATGCCGGCACCGATCACGGTGACCAGGATCGCCAGCGCCACCCACATGGGCGGCGATGCCATCGGCCCGCAGTCACAGGGCGAACCCGCGGCGAAGTCGCCATTGACCGGCTGTACGCCCGCGTGACGGCAGCTCGTGCTGACGAGGAGCCACCAGGAACCGGCCGACCTACAGGCCGACTACAGCCTCCGAGTTGTTGTTCGGGGCGTGGCCGCTCGGCCTCGTCTCGTGTCGAGACCGAGAGGGGGTCAGAAGTTGGCGGGGAGCAGCCTGCTCATGTTCTCGAAGAAGAGGAACAGCATCACCAGGAATACGGGGAGGCCGATCAGGTAGGACGGCCACCGGCGCCACCTCTTGGCGGTTTGGCGGATCGCCAGCCAGATGCCGGCAGTCGCGAGTCCCCAGACGACCGCGGGCAGCTTCGGGACGGGGTCGCCGCTCAGTCCGGCGTCGAGCGAGGCGGGAGCCCTTGGCGGCACCGGTTGCGCGGCCGGCGGTGGTGCGGGGGCAGGAGCGCCGTCGAGCCGGGCGGTGATGATGATCCGCTGCCGGGCGCTGTATTCGGGGTGGCAGGAGGTGAGCGTGAGGCGGCTGTCGCCGAAGTCGGCCAGCACCTCGACCTGGGAGGGCGGGACGATCTGCTGGCCGGTGACGACATATAGGAACCGGCCCTGCACCGTCGTGACGACGATCTCGTCGCCGGGCTCGAGCTCGTCGACGCGGTTGAAGGGGGCGCCATAGGTGGTGCGGTGGCCGGCCAGCGCGGCGTTGCCGGCCTGGCCGGGGAACGGCGTCTCCGGGTAGTGGCCTGGTCCCTTCTTCAGGTCGAGGACGCTCACGCCTTCCACGAAGATCCAGTCCAGCGCGATCGCGGGGATCTCCAGCCGGCCGGCGGCCTCGCCTTCGCCGGGCGCCACCGCCACGGAGGGTGCGGCCCTGGGCGTGACCGTGGTCGGGGACGTCGGTTGCTCTCCAATGCCCGGGCTCGACGTCGCCGTCGTCGATTCCTGCTCCACTGCCTCGAGGCGGCCGGCGAAGTCGTCTTCGAGGCTGGCCTGGGCCCGGGACGTGTAGAGCCCGGTGCCCCACAGCTGGTAGACGACGAACAGCAGGATCAGCACGCCTGCCCCGATCAGGGATCGGCCGAGCCCGGCCAGCACGCGTGCCCAGCGCGACGGACTGCGCGCGCTCCGGGGTGTACGCCGCGGCGTTGAGGCCGGCGCCCAGCCGTCCCCTCCCGTCGCGGCGCCTGCGTCGGCCTCGACGAGGGTTGTGGCCCCGGCCGCGTCGATCCGTGCGTCGCTCGGGTCTTGGTGGCTGTCGGTCACGGACTCCTACCTCCCACATCAGGCCGAGGAACACGAGGGCGAGCCCGCCGAACTGGGCGATGTTGTGATGGCGGTCGAACGCCAGCAGTTGCGGGCCGCCGAAGCGGGCCACGAAGGCCGACGCGAACAGCACGACACCCGCGGCGAGCACGGCGATGCCGATCCGCTGCTTGGCGGCTCCACCCTGGGCGGCACGCTGGCGCCGGAGCTCAGCCCGTAGCAGCTGATCGTGGGTCTGCCGCTTCCTTGTGCGTCGGCGGCGAGACCTCGACGTCGGTACCACCCCGTCCTCCTCTGCCTGTCATCCACGCTCTGACAGAATGTAGTAGCGACTCGGTCCGTGGATGTCATCACGACAACGTGTCGTCAGGCCCGGCGGAAGCGCTTGAGGCGGAGGCTGTTGGTGACCACCGAGACGCTGGAGAACCCCATGGCCGCCCCGGCGATGATGGGGTTGAGGAGACCGGCGGCGGCGAGGGGGATGGCGGCGAC
>JBOGJI010000316.1:0-5363 GCA_050747865.1 Thermoanaerobaculia bacterium | reverse complement strand
ATCTTGCGGAGGATGCGGCGCATGATCTTGCCGGAGCGGGTCTTGGGGAGGCCCTCGACGAACTGGAGCTTGTCGGGCGTGGCGATCGCGCTGATGTCCTTGCGGACG
Source organism: Thermoanaerobaculia bacterium (assembly GCA_050747865.1). GTDB lineage: Bacteria > Acidobacteriota > Thermoanaerobaculia > Multivoradales > JAHEKO01 > JBOGJI01. The sequence continues at coordinate 5,255 of JBOGJI010000316.1, read as the reverse complement.
GCGTCCTTCAGGGACTTCTCCAACTCTGGGGAGCCTTTCACGCCGGCGTTGAGGAGCACGTAGGCGTAGATGCCCGTGCCCTTTACCTCGTGTGGGAAGCCCACCACGGCCGCCTCGGCGCAGTCCGGGTGCCCCACGAGCGCGCCTTCGACCTCGGCCGTGCCGATGCGGTGGCCCGCCACGTTCAGCACGTCGTCCACCCGGCCGGTGATCCAGTAGTAGCCGTCCTTGTCGCGGTGGCAACCATCGCCGGTGAAGTAGCGGCCGGGGTAGGTGGTGAAGTAGGTCTGGACGAAGCGCTCGTGGTCACCGTAGACCGTGCGCATCATGCCGGGCCACGAGGTGTCGAAGCAGAGGCGGCCGGTGACGTCGTTACCTTCGAGGACAGTGCCCTCTTCGGCGACCACGCTGGCCTTGACCCCCCAGAAGGGGAGGGAGCCGGAGCCGGGCTTCATGTCGATAGCCCCCGGGAAGCCCGTGATGACGTGCCCACCAGTCTCGGTCTGCCAGTAGGTGTCGACGACAGCGCAGTTTTCTTCGCCCACGACGCGGTAGTACCAACGCCAGGCCTCGGGGTTGATGGGCTCGCCCACGGTGCCGAGGATGCGCAGGCTCTTGCGGCTATAGCGCTTCACGGGCTCGTCGCCCTCTCGCATGAGGGCGCGGATGGCCGTCGGCGCCGTGTAGAGGATGGTGATGCCCAGGCGGTCGACCATATCCCAGTAACGCCCGGCGTCCGGGTAGCTGGGGATGGACTCGAACATCACGCTCGTGGCGCCGTTGGCGAGTGGCCCATAAACGATGTAGCTATGCCCCGTAATCCAACCCACGTCGGCCGCGCAGCAGTAGATGTCGTCGTCGTGCAGGTCGAACACGTACTTGTGGCTCACGGCCGCGTGCAGGAGGTAGCCCGCCTGCGTGTGGAGCACGCCCTTCGGCTTCCCGGTGGAACCAGAGGTGTAGAGGATGAAAAGCGGGTCCTCGGAGTCCATTTCCTCGGCCGGGCACTCGGCGGGCTGCTTCGAGACCGTGTCGTGCCACCAGAAGTCACGGCCTGCCGTCATCGGCACTTCGTTCTGGGAGCGCTTGTAGACGATGGTGAATTCCACCGTGTGGCCGGGCGCTTCGAGGGCCTCGTCGACGTTCAGCTTGAGGGGGACGACGCGGCCGCCGCGGCGGCCCTCGTCCTGGGTGATGATCGCGCGGCAGGTCGAGTCCTCGACGCGATCGCGGATGGAGCGCGGGCTGAAGCCCCCGAAGATGACCGAGTGGATGGCGCCGATGCGAGCGCAGGCCAGCATCGCCGCGCCAAGCTCGGGGACCATCCCCATGTAGATGGCGACGCGGTCGCCCTTCCTGATGCCGCGCGCCCTCAGCTCGTTGGCGAGCTGGCACGATTCCTCGTAGAGCTGGCGGTAGGTGACGCTTCTGTTCTCCCCGGGCTCATCGCCCTCCCACACGAGCGCGGGCTTGTCGCCGAGCGTGGCCAGGTGGCGGTCGAGGCAGTTCGCGGCGACGTTGAGCTTGCCGCCTTCGAACCAGCGAATCTCGCCCGTTGTGAAGTTGTCCTGCTTCACCTTCCCGAAGGGGGCGATCCAGTCGATGTGTTCGCGCGCGAGCTCGCCCCAGAAGCCGTCGGGGTCGTTGATGCTGCGCTCGTACATGCGCTGCCATTCGCCGAAGCTCTTGATGAGCGCCCCCTCCCGGACGCGAGCGGGCGGGGCATAGACCTCGGTTACAGGCAGGCCAATTTCTTTTTCTCGCGGTGTGGTCATCGCGCTCTCTCCCCCTCTGCGTGCGGTTGTCGTCCGCGCATTCTAACGAGCAGGCGGACGGTCGGACACAGAGAGACAGGCGGCAGAGACACCGAGGGCGGTTGCGCGTTCATCGCGGTGCGCAGACCGCGGCGCCGCTTCGCTGGCCGCTCGTGACGGCAGTGGTACGCCGTGGACGCAAGCCTCTCGCGGCCAGAGGCGACCGCGGCTACCCGACTTCCGGCGTCACTCGCGCAGGCGGAGCACCGCCATGAAGGCTTCCTGGGGGATCTCGACGTTGCCGACGCGCTTCATCTTCTTCTTGCCCTCGGCCTGTTTTTCGAGGAGCTTGCGCTTGCGGGTGATGTCGCCGCCATAGCACTTGGCGAGCACGTTCTTCTTCAACGGGCGCACCGTCTCGCGGGCGATGATGCGCGAGCCGATCGCCGCCTGCAGCACCACCTCGAAGAGCTGCTGGGGGATGAGCTCCTTCATCTTCGCCACCAGCGCCCTCCCCTTCTCATGGGCCCTGTCGCGGTGGACGATCAGCGACAGCGCGTCCACCGGGTCGCCGTTGACCAGGATGTCGAGCTTGACCAGGTCGCTCTGCCGGTAGCCGGCGAGCTGGTAGTCGAACGAGGCGTAGCCCCGCGACACGGTCTTCAGGCGGTCGTAGAAGTCGTGGATCGTCTCGGCGAGCGGCAGGATGTACTCGATCAGGACCCGATCGGAGGACAGGTACTGCAGGCTCTTCTGCTCCCCGCGACGCTCCTCGCACAGCGCCAGGATGCCGCCGACGTAGTCCGAGCGGGTGACGATCGTCGCCTCGATGTAGGGCTCTTCGAGCGACGCCAGCCGCCCCGCGGGCGGCAGCGCCGCGGGCGAGGAGATCTCCTGCGATTCGCCGTCGGTGGTGTGGGCGCGGTAGCGCACGCCCGGCGCCGTGGTGATGAGGTTGAGATCGAACTCGCGCTCCAGGCGCGCCTGGATGATCTCCAGGTGCAGCAGTCCCAAGAAGCCGCAGCGGAAGCCGAATCCCAGCGCCGTCGAGCTCTCGGGCTCGAAGCTGAAGCTGGCGTCGTTCAATCGCAGCTTGTCCACCGCGTCGCGCAGGTCCTCGTAGTCGTCCGAAGACACCGGGAAGAGCCCGGCGAAGACCATCGGCTTGACCTCCTGGAACCCGGGCAGCGGTGTGGCGGTCGGCCGGTCGGGGTGGGTCAAGGTGTCGCCGATCTGGGCCTGGATCAGATCCTTGATGCCGGCGAAGAGGTAGCCCACCTCCCCCACCGACAGGCTCTCCGCGGGGCGCGGCTTGGGCCGGAAGGTGCCGATCTCGTCGATCTCGTAGACCCGTCCCGAGGCCATGAAGCGGATGCGGTCGCCCTTGGAGAGGGTCCCGTCGAAGATCCGCACCAGGCAGGCGACGCCGCGGTACGGGTCGTACCAGGAGTCGGTGAGCAGGGCCTTGAGGGGCGCTTCCGGGTCGCCCGCCGGCGGCGGGATGTCGCTGACGATGCGCTCCAGGACCTCCTCGACTCCGGTGCCGTGTTTGGCCGACACCGGGATCGCGTGGGTGGCGTCGAGGCCGATCACCTGCTCGATCTGCTCGGCGATTCGCTCGGCGTCGGCCGCCGGCAGGTCGATCTTGTTGATCACCGGAATGAGCTCGAGCCCGGAGTCGACCGCCAGGTAGGCGTTGGCCAGCGTCTGCGCCTCGACGCCCTGGGCCGCGTCGACGACCAGCAGCGCCCCCTCGCAGGCGGCCAGCGAACGGGACACCTCGTAGCTGAAGTCCACGTGCCCCGGCGTGTCGATCAGGTTGAAGACGTAAAGCTGCCCGTCGCGGGCCCGGTAGTCGAGGCGCACCGCGTGCGCCTTGATGGTGATCCCCCGCTCGCGCTCCAGATCCATGTCGTCGAGCACCTGCGCCTGCATCTCGCGAGCGGTCAGCGCCCCGGTGCGCTCGAGGATGCGGTCGGCGAGCGTCGACTTGCCGTGGTCGATATGGGCCACGATAGAGAAGTTGCGGATGCGCGACGGTTCGCTCATGGCGAGCCGCCGAGTCTAGCCGTTGCGGGCAAGCCTGTGAGGAACTGCTCGATCTCCCGCCACACCTCGGGCTGCGCCAGCAGATCATTGTGGCCGACGCCGGGTAGGGCGACCCATCGCGCGCCGCCCGGAAATCCCTCCGCCAACCGGCGGCCCAGGCCGACGGGGACGATGCCGTCGCTCTCGCCATGGATCGCCAGCACCGGGACGTCGATCCCCGGCGCCCGCCCCAGCGAGTCGTAACTCTCGCGCAGGAACCAGCGCACCATCCAGCCGGCGAAGTGCTCGCGCGCCACCTCGTCGAGACGCGTCCAGGCGCTCAGCAGCACCAGCCCGGCGACGTCGTCGCGGTCGGCCGCGACCAGCACGGCGACCGCCGCCCCCAGCGACCAGCCGGCGAGCACCAGGGGCCGCCGCGGGTGGCGGGACGCCAGCCACGCCGCCGAGGCCTCCGCCGCGGCGACCAGCGACTCCTCCGACGGCCGGCCGCCGCTGCGCCCATAGCCGGGGTAGTCGGGCGCCAGCACCGCGCCGCTGATCGCCCGCGCCTGCTCCAGCGTTCCGGCGGCCGCCATCGTGGCCAGGTTCTCGCCGTTGCCGTGCAGGAGGACCACGACAGGGCCGAGCTCGCGTTTGCCTGCGGCATGCCAGGCGTGGATCCGTTCGTCCTGCGCCGACTCCAGGTAGACCTCCTCGAACGGCGCGGGCGGCGTCTGGGGGACGGCGATCGGCGGAACCGGGTAGAGCAAGCTACGCATCGAGCACGCCGCGAGCAGGGCCAGGGAGAGCACGGCGACCAGGCGCAGGAGCTCCCCCATCAAGAGCTCCTTCTCAGGGAGCCGGCATCACGTAGAGCAACACGGCCAGCCAGTGCAGGACGCTGCCCGCGAGGACGAACAGGTGCCAGATGAAGTGATGGAAGCGAAGTCCCTTCCAGGCATAGAACACCAGCCCCACGGTGTAGCACAGGCCGCCGGAGAGCAGCAGGGTGATGCCCCCGGGAGCGACGCTGCGCAGCAGCGGGCCGAAGGCGACGACCGCGCACCAGCCCAGGATCACGTAGAGCAGCGTGGAGAGGATCGGCGCCCGCCCGGTCGCAAGGCTCTTGTAGACGATGCCGCCGATCGCCGCCGCCCAGACGATCCCGAACAGCGACCATCCCCAGGGACCGCGCAGGGGGCCGAGCACGAACGGCGTATAGGTGCCAGCGATCAAGAGGTAGATCGCGGAGTGATCCAGCGTCCGCAGGACGCGCTTGGCCCGCCACAGCGGGACCGCGTGGTACAGGGTGGAGGCGACATAGAGCAGGACAAGGGTGGTGCCATAGACGGCCGCGGAGGTGACGTCCCAGGCATCCCCGTGCACGGCCCCCACCGCCACCAGGGCCACCAGCCCGGCGATCGCCAGCACGATCCCCACTCCGTGCGACACACTGTGGGCGACCTCCTCGGC
>JBOGJI010000315.1:0-4320 GCA_050747865.1 Thermoanaerobaculia bacterium | reverse complement strand
ACGTTCATGACCTGGTCGAACCCGAAGCCCGTTGCCGGCGCGGGGATGTCGAACGCCACAACCTGCCGCATGTTGTAGTGGGTGGGTGCCGTCTGCAGCGCGACGAGCGCGGCAAGCAGCGCGGCCGCGCCGGCAAGCAGGACGAACGAGAAGGCGATCTGCGTCGTCGCGAAGACGCGCAGACGGCGGCTCGTGCCGGGGGTGACCCGGACGCCACCACCCGCGAGCCTGATGCCGGTCGGCGCCTGAGGGGAGGGCAGCCGCGGGACGTAGGCGAGCAGCACCGCCGCCACCATCGCGAGTCCGGCGCCGACCCAGAGCAGGCTGGCGTCGACGGTGACGTCGAGCGCCCGCACCGAGAAGCGCGACGCGTAGCGCGCAATGACAGCGACGAGCGGGCGGGCCAGGGCGACGCCGAGCACGGCACCGGCGCCGCAGAGCACGAGACTCTCGGCCAACAGGGTGCGCCGCAGTGCGCTGCGGCTCGCGCCGAGCGCCGCGCGTACGGCGAGCTCCCCCTCGCGGCGCACGGTGCGCGCCAGGATCAGATTGGCGACGTTCGAGCAGGCGATGAGGAAGACGATGCCGGCGGCGGCGAAAAGCACGAGCAGGATCGTGCGCGCCGGCGCGACGACCTGATCGCGGAACCTGGTGACCCCGAGCTGGACGTCGGCGCTGGCCGGGTACGACTCGGGGTGCTCGCTTTTGATGGCCGCATGGATCGCGGTCAGCTCCGCCTTCGCCGTCTCCAGCGACGCTCCGGGCGCCAGGCGCGCGAAGAGCTCGGTCATCCGGTGCGTGCGGTCGGTGACCATCGTGGCCTCGAAGTGATGCGGGCTGGTCACCACGTTGGCGATGATCTCGGTGTCGGCCGGATAGGGCACGGACGGCTCGAGGACGCCGATCACGGTGGCGGTGCGCGCACCCAGGTTGACGGTCTTGCCGACCACGGCCGGTTCGCTGCCGAGCGAGGTGGTCCAGAACCGGTGCGTAAGCACCACCGCGCCGGCTGCGTTCGGCCTATCGTCGTGCGTCGTCAACAGGCGGCCGAGGACCGGCCGCAGGCCCATCACCTCGAAGTACGACCCGCTCACCACGCCGGCCCGGATCAAGCGGGGTTCGCCGCCGAGGCCGGTCAGCGTGAACTCGACGACAGAGAAGTCGCCGAGAGCGCTGACGGTGGTGGCGCGCGCCTTGAAGTCGTTGATCTCGGGGACCGAAAACGTGGTGTTCTCCGCCCCGATGCCGGGCGCGCTCTGGCGGATGTAGAGCAGGCGGTCCACGTCCCGATTGACCAGGGGGCGCAGCAGCACGCCGCGGACGACGCTGAAGATCGCGGCGTTGGCGCCGATGCCGAGCGCGAGCGTGGCCACCACGGTGGCGGCGAGGCCTTTGGCGTGCAGAAGGGAACGCATGCCGATGCGCAGGTCCTGCCCCAAGGCAGCGAGCGCGTCGAACCAGCGGCGGTACCAGGCGCGCCGCATCGAATCGCGGATCTCCTCGTCGAAGTCGTGGTCGCCAAGCCGCATGGCTACTCCTCCTACCCGCACGGTTCCGCAGCAAAGGGAGTGCCAGCCGGCGGCGCGGCTCAAATGCCCGTCGCACAAGGCGTATCGAGGCTCTGGGTGCCTCCCGGTGTTCGATTCCAGACATCCGCCGTCCGAACGCGAACGGCGGCCGCGTCATGGGTTCCCTAGACAGCTTGCCGGATGCGGTCGAGCTGGCGCAGGTGGGCGAGGTCGTGGCCGGCCTCGAGGCGGATCATGTGGGCCAGGGTCTCCTCGCCGCGCTCGGCGTGGATGCCGACCCGTAGGTGGCGCTCCGGCTCCGGCACCGCCCGGACGATGCGCAGATTGAGCCGGCGCAGCAGCCGGAGCTGCTGCAGCGCGTCGGCAAGCGACGTCTGGTCGTAGCCGAGGCGCTCGGCCCAGAGATCCTGGTCGAAGCCGGTGATGGCCGGCCGATCCTGGGCGATGACCATACGCAGCCGCCACCCCCAGACGATCTCGCTGTCGGCGAGGTGCTGGACGACCTGGATCAAAGACCACTTCCCGGGGGCCTCGGGCCGCCGGAGGGTAGCCTCGTCGAGGTCTTCGACCCGTCTCGCCACCTCGTCGGGCGTCTCTTCCAGCACGCGCCAGGGGTCCCGGTCCCCGAGCATCCCGAGGATCGCGTCGATATAGGCACGGGCCTCAGCGACGGAGGAGGCCGCCAGATTGCTGAGCTCGCTCACATGGTGATAGTAGCTTAGCCGTCAGCCGCCGGCGATGCCTCAAACCACGTAGCCGCCGTCGGCGAGGATCGTCTCCATCGCACCGTCCTCGTACTCCAGGGCCAAGCTGCACACCGCCACCTGCGGCTGGACCTCGGGCATGTAGACGCGGTCGAGGTGGACCACCCGCGCCGGGTCGCGAAAGCTCCCCGCGCCGGTGGCATCGCCGAAGTGATCGCTTCGCCCGAAGGCGAGGTGGAGGCCGAGTTTCTCGTCCAGGAGGATGGAGCCGATGGCCCGCACGCCCCAGGCCGAAAGCACCCCCAGCCCCAGCTCGGCGAGGTTGCCGCAGGCGGGTTCGGCGGCCAGCGCCTCCCGCTCGGCGGCCGCGTGCGGACCCTCGCCTTCCACCGCCACCGCGCGGTTGGCCTCGATGTGGTAGAGCACCACCTCCCCGTCCAGCTCGACCGGCAGCCGACCGGTGCTGCGTGAGGCCTCGCCTCGCAAGCCGGGCCGCCGCTTCCCCGACGAGGTCATCGTCTTCGACTCGACCGGCACCGCACTCCAGGACGCAGTCGTGGCGGAGCTGGTCTTTGAGCGGGCGCTTGCCCGAGGAGTCGGAACATGGTTCTCGTTCTCCGATTCGGCTTGACGTGAGATCGGTCGCGCACGATCGGCCGTGGCGCCGATGCAGGTCCTCGTTACCGGTGGCACCCGCAACCTCGGCTGCCCGGCACAACCGAACATGTCCGGCAGTTCGCCCTCATGGTCGCCAGCCGGCCGAGCGCAGCCACTCCTCCGCCCTCCGTTGGAAGGCGTCCCAATCCTGTGGCCGCTGTTCGCCGCTCTGTGCAACGGCGATACGCCGCCGGCGCGTCTCCTCGTCGAGTGGCAGGAGCCCGAGCCGGCGCCGTCGCTCATCCACGTGCGCCGCGTCCTCGATGGGAAGCGGGCTCATCTGGCCCTGCTCGTCCCAATCGTATTGCGTACCATAAAGCTGACCTCTGCCTTCAAAAGTACGGATGCGATCGTCCAGCATCGCCACCTGGAGCGTCGGCGCGTCGCCGGCCGCCGCGGCGGCCCGCAACAGCGCCAGGCAGCGCCGCTGCAGGGGCGGATCGCCGATCGCGTGCTGCACGATGAGCCACGCCGCCTCGGCGCCTCGGTCGCCCACCAGGGACTGACCCGGCCAGCCGTGCACATCCAGTATCTCGCGCAGTTTTGCGGCGTTCCGCTCGTGCACCTTTCGCATGCGCGGGTGATAGCCGCCGTAGAGCGAGCCGTCGTTCGCCAGCTCCTCCCGCACGCGAAGGTCCTCACGTGCCATGGCGAGCAACTCCTGCCGCAGCTTGTCGTCAACACTCACGGTGGGCCATATCTCCTGCCGGTTACCCGAGCCCCGGATAGCGCCCGAAATAGATCAGGATGAACGCGAGAGTGTTGGAGACACCGTGTGCGACGATGGGCACCGTCAGGTTGCGCCTGGTGAAAAGAAACAGCACCCCCAGCAGCACGCCGCTGAGCCCCTCTTGCACCCACCCGGATATCCCCTGTTCGGTATGGCCCCAGCCGAACAGCACGCTTGCCAGGAACAGACTCGCGATCCAAGCGCTGTGAGTGCCGCCGAACAGCCGCGCCAGCCGTTGCATCAAGAAGCCCCGGAAACACAGCTCCTCGCCAAAGGCTGCGAGTATCCAGCTCAGCACCACGAAGATGAACAGAAGCTTCAGGTTGCCTTGAATGATCTCGAGATCCGAGTAGTCCGGCTCGACACCAAAGAGCCTGCTGATGAAGGGCGTGGTGACGAGGACGGCAAACAGCTCCATCGCGATGCCGGCCAGGACGCCGACGGCGATGGAGCGAGCCATGTTCTCAGGCCGACGAAACCCGATCGCCGACCACGGCTCCCGCCGCAGGCGCAGGAGAATCCAAACCAAGGGGAGCAGGAAGTTGGTTTCGCTGCTCCCAAGCTTGGACCCAGGCCGCTAGAGAGACAGAGCTCCATCGTCGTGTGGGAGAAGGAGCTCGAAGTAGACATGTGGCGTCCCGCGGTATGTCGCGTGGCCGCGATTCGCGAAACCACAGCGGGCATAGAACCCGCCCGCTCC
>JBOGJI010000314.1:0-24066 GCA_050747865.1 Thermoanaerobaculia bacterium | reverse complement strand
CAGGGACACGATGTCAAGGCGCTGATCCGGGGCGGGGCGGACGACCAGGCGCTGGAACAGGCCCTGCGCCGCATCTGGACGGTGCGCGAGGACCGGTATTCGGAGCTGCGCTCCGCCGCGACGCGCGACCTGCCGCGCGTCGAGATGTCCTACGTCGGGGGGTAGGCTCCGAGATCCGATCATGAGTGAACCGAGCGCGACACCGGAGAACCTCGACACCTGGTGGGGCGCCCGCCGTCTCGGCGAGGGCCGGGTGGCTCGCTGGCGCATCTGCGGCTTCGAGCTGGCCATCTGCAACTGGGAAGGGGAGTGGCAGGTCGCCTGGGACGCCAGCGAGGCGCGCGAGGACACCGACGAGGAATGGACGTACCGGGAGGAGGATGGCCCGCTGGAGGAGGCACCGAACCTGGAGCGTTACATCTTCCGCGAGGTGGACGACGCGCTGTCCGTGCTCCCGGCGCTGGCCGATCGCGCGGTCGTCGCCTCGCCGCGGATCCCCGTGTACCTGCTGCCGGGGGAGGAGACCAGGCTCTACGTCGGGTCGCCCCTGTGGGTGCAGGTCGCGGCGCAGACGCCGCCTCGACACCTGTGCGAGTTCCCGATCCTGCGCCCGACCGACACCTGGTTCGGGCCCAACAACCTGGCCGGCGAGCTCTGTTACGCCACCCATACCCGCGCGCGGGTGCGGGTGGAGAAGGTCCCTCACCACGTCCGTTACGCGATGACGCCGCTCGACATCCACAATCGCGCCGACACCCCCCTGCGGGTCGAGCGGGTGAAGCTGCCGGTGCCGTACCTGCACCTCTACGCCGGCTCCGACGGCCGCCTGTGGACGCAGACAGTCACCATGACGCGCAGCGGCGACGGAGATCTGGTGCGCGTCGAGGCGAAGCGAGGCGCTCCCCGCGAGGCGCGCCCGGCGCGGAAGGTGCAGGAGGCGCGCCAGCAGATGCAGCAGAGCCTGCTGACCCGCGCCTTCAGCACGGTGTCCTCGATCTTCGAGCGCAAGGAGGACGAAGATTGACCGAGCTGCTGACCGAGCTCAGGCAGCTGTTCACGGTCGAGTTCGCCGTCGAGCTGCTGCAGGCCGGCGTCTACCTGGTGATCGGCTTCCTCATCGCCTGGGCCGTCTCGGCCCTGCTCGGCCGTGTGCTGCGACTGCGCCTCGAGCCGGTGCGCACGCGATTGCTCAGGCGCATCGCCTTCTACGGCATCCTGCTGCTCTTCGTGGCCGCGGTGCTCAGCGACTTCGGCCTCAGGGTCGGCACCATCCTGCTCGGCACCGGGGGCCTGCTGGCCGTGGCCGTGGGATTCGCGTCGCAGACCTCGTTCTCCAACCTGATCAGCGGCCTGTTCCTGATCGGCGAGCGCCCGTTCGACGTCGGCGACGTCATCACCGTGGGCGCGACCACCGGCGAGGTGCTGTCGATCGACCTGCTGTCGGTGAAGTTGCGCACTTTCGACAACCTCTTCGTCCGCATCCCCAACGAGAATCTGCTGAAGAGCGAGGTGCGCACCCTCACTCGGTTCCCCATCCGCCGGGCCGACGTGAACGTCGGAGTCTCGTACATGGAGGACCTCAAACAGGTCCGCGAGGTGCTGGAGGAGGTGGCGCGCCGCAACCCGCTGTGCCTGGAGGAGCCGGTGCCGCAGATCTTCCTCACCGGCTTCGGCTCGTCCTCGATCGATCTCCAGTATTCGATCTGGGCGACGCGGGAGAACTACGTGACGCTGAAGAACCAGATCCAGGAGGAGATCAAGGCGGCCTTCGACGCACACGGGATCGAGATCCCGTTTCCGCATCTGACCGTCGCCGGCGGCAAGGCGACGCGACCGCTGCCCGTAGAGACGCGAGGAGAGAAATGAGAAAGGAGACCATATGCGCGGCATTGTGGCAGGCTTGTCGGTGGCACTCTTGACGGCGGTACCGGTGATGGCACAGGACAACGAGGACGCGATCCCCCTGGTGACGGTGCAGGGCGATGCCGAGCTCCATGCGGCTCCCGACCTGGCGATCGTGGGGTTGGGAGTCGAGGCGCAGGAGGAGACCGCGGATGTCGCGCAGCAGCGCGTCAACGGCGCGGCGGACGCGGTCTACGAGGCGATCGCCGGCGCGGGGATCCCGTCGGAGGCGATCCAGACGACGGGCTTGAGCCTGTCGCCGGTCTACTCGCAACCGGGGCCGCGAGGCGGCGGCGACCGCCGCCTCATTGGCTACCGGGCGCAGAACGTGGTGCAGGTGCGCATCACCGACATGGAGCGGGTCGGCCCCGTGCTCGACGCCGGCCTGGCGGCCGGCGCCAATCGCGTGGATGGCATCCAGTTCTCGCTCCAGGACGACGCGGCGCTCCGGCGCCAGGCTCTCACCCAGGCCGTCGCCGAGGCGCGCGCCAAGGCGGAAACGATCGCCGAGGCCATGGGCGTGACACTGGCGTCGGTGCACAGCGTGCAGGAAGGGGGCGTGTCGGTGCAGCCGGTCTACGCGCGAGCCGAGATGATGCAGATGGCGGCGGACATGGCGACCCCGGTCGCCGCCGGGCAGGTGGGGGTGAGCGCCCACGTCACGGTTCAGTACCGCATCGGGGACGGCGGCGGGCGTTAGGGCGGGGCGACGAGACATCCGCGACCGGGGCGGGTCCGTAGATTTCGCGTGACGCGCGAGATCTGGAAGGAGATCCCCATGTCCCGATTTTCCCTTACGCTGACCCTCACCACGCTCGCACTGCTCGCCGCCTGCGGCGCCGGCGGCCAGGGGGGAGGCGCAGCTGCAGCCGCCGAGCCGGCGAGCGCGGCCGAGACCGCGGAGGCCGTCTTCGCCGGGGGCTGCTTCTGGTGCGTGGAGCACGCGTTCGACGAGGTCGACGGCGTGTTGTCGACGACCTCGGGGTACATTGGCGGCCGCGTCGCCCGCCCCACGTACAAGCAGGTCTCCGCCGGGGGCACGGGCCACGCCGAGGCCGTGAAGGTCGTTTTCGATCCCTCCCGGGTGAGCTACGAGGAGCTGCTCTACGCCTTCTGGCGCAACGTCGACCCGCTGGCGGAGGGGCGACAGTTCTGCGACGTGGGCGACCAGTACCGGGCGGAGATCTTCTACCTCGACGACGAGCAGCGCCGCCTGGCGGAGGCCTCCAAACGGGAGCTGGAGGTCTCGAAGCGGTTCGACCGGCCCATCGCCGTCGCCGTCACCGCGGCCACCGAGTTCTATCCGGCGGAGGAGTACCACCAGGACTACCACCAGAAGAACCCGATCCGCTATCGCTTCTACCGCACCGGCTGCGGCCGCGACCGGCGCTTGCAGGACGTCTGGGGAGACGAAGCCGGCGGGCATTGAGACCGCGGCGCCGCGGCCCTACGAGGCGGGGGGACGAGTCGCCACCAGGTGGGTGACCCGTCGCTCACTACCCGGCACCAGCGTCTCCCTCACGCGCTCCTCGGCGGCGCGATCCTCGTCCGTCACCCGCTCGTGCTGGCGCAGGTGTTCCAGCCACGAGGCGACCAGGTAGCTCTCCAGGAACCGGGTCGAGTCCGTGAGATCGGCGAACAGTCCCCAGGCATAGGCGCCGCCCCGTCGACGCAGCCGCCGCAGCTCCTGCATAGCCTCCTGGAACTCCGCCACGCGGGAGGATTCCACCGCGTACTCCACCGTCACCAGGACCGGCCCGGCCTCCGGCTCGACCCGGGCGTCGATCGGCGGCGCCGGCCAATGGCGGGACGGGGCGAGGTTCAATCCTTCGGCGCTCTCCAGGCGGAAGCGCCACCGCGCCAGAGCCGTCAGGGCCGCGGCGACGCCCGCCGCCGCCATGGCCTCGACCAGGCCGAGGTGCCTGCCGAGCGCCCCCCACAACACGCTGCCGCCGGCCATGCCACCGAAGAAGACGAGCAGGTAGATCGACATGCCGCGCGCGCGGACCCAGGCCGGCAGCGCGGTCTGCGCCGCGGTGTTGAAGTTCGCCAGCAGGTTCAGCCAGGCGGCCCCGGCGGCGAAGGCGCAGGGGAGGACGAAGGGCAGGCCGTCGGACAGCCCCAGGCCGACGAGCGCCGCGCCGTAGAGAACCGCGGCCAGCGAGGCGATGGTGTCGAGCTCGAGCCGCTGGCGCAGACGGGTCAGCAGCACCGCGCCGCCCACCGCGCCGAACCCGAAGGCGGCCAGGATGACGCCGTAACCGGCCGCCGTGAGCCCCAGCTCCTGGCGCGCGATCAGCGGCAACAGGGCCCACAGGGCGCTGCCCGCGAGGATGAACAGGCCCGAGCGCACCAGGACGTTGGTGAGCTGCGGAGTGTGGCGGACGTACCGCAGGCCCGCGCGCATGGCCCGCCCGATCGGCTCCGGAGGCAGCTCCTGCGGCTCCTCCGGCCGGCGCCAGCGCGCCACGACCGCGATGAGGCCGAGGAAGGAGATCGCATTCAAGAGAAAGGCCGCGCCGGCTCCCAGGGTCGCCACCAGGACGCCGCCGATCGCCGGCCCGAACGCCCGCGCGACGTTCACCCCCAGACCCTGCAGCGTGATCGCCGCGGCGAGTTGGCGGCGCGGCACCAGCTCGGGGAGGATGGCCTGCCAGGCGGGGGCGGTGAAGGCGGCTCCGAAGGCGAGCAGAAAGGTGCAGAGCAGGAGGACCCAGGGGGTGGTCCGCTGCGCCACGGTGAGGATACCCAGCACCGCGGCCACTACCAGCATCCAGCTCTGCGCCGCCAGCAGCACGCGCCGCCGGTCGACGATGTCGGCGATGGCTCCCGAGGGCACCACCAGGAGGAACATCGACAATCCCGTGGCCGCCTGCACCAGGGACACCATGACCGGCTCGGGCGCCAGCTCGGTCATCAACCACGCGGCCCCCACCTGGTGGACCCAGGTGCCGACGAAAGAGACCTGATTGGCGATCCAGAGGGCCCGAAAGACCGGCTGCCGCAGCGGCGACCAGGCGGTCAGGACAGGGGCTTCGGACACCGGGGGAGTCTATCCGGCTGGAGCCGACGATCGGATTTGAACCGATGACCTGTCGCTTACGAGGCGACTGCTCTACCCCTGAGCTACGTCGGCCGGTCCCCGGCGGGGATGAACGATTCTACGGAACGAACATCGAGCAATGCAACGAACCGTAGCGGCCGAGACAAGCTCGGCCGCTACACCTCCTGGCCGCCGCGGCGGCTGGGGTCGGGGAGGGAGCCGGAGCTGCCGCGGCGGCGGCGGCGGAAGCCGCGGAGGCGGCTGCGCAGCACCGAGCGCCGGACCTCGGCGGCCTCTTCCTCGGTGTCGATGTCCTTGGCGAGGGAGACCGCCGACAGGACGGTGAAGCGGCCCCCTCTTTCCGGATGGCGGCGGCGGTGGCGGGACTGCACGAAGATGGCGCGGGCGTGGCGGGCCAGGGCCTCGGGCGTCGCTTGGCCGCCGCGCAAGGCCTGGCCTAGCGCCACGGCGTTGTAGATCACGGAGACGGTGAGCGTCGGCGGGTGCAGGCGGAAGAACCCGCGCAGGTCGGCGGCGAGGAGGGTTCCCAGGACGCCAGCGACGATGCGGACCAGCCGGTAGCCGATGGCGCGGTTGCGGGTGCGGTAGGCGAGATCGAAGGCGCGCAGCACGATCGGCACGCGGCAGACCTGCGGCTGCACGATCAGCAGGTGTCCGGGGAGGATCGAGACCGGCGGCTCGCCGGGGCGCGGCACGACGTGGTATTGGGGCTTCCAGGCCGAGGCTCCGAGCTCTCCGGGGTCGGCGGGGGCGGTGATCATGGGGAACCAGAAATCCACGGGCGCGACGGCGGCGTAGTCCGCCATCGCGGTCTCGAGGTCGTGCGCCTCGGGCACGATGTCGCAGGTAGTGAGTGCCACCGGGCGGTCGGGATGCAGGCGCGTCACCTCGGCGACCGAGATCTCGATGTTGTGGCCAAAGCTGCCTTCGGTGTCGAGCACCCGTGCCTCGCCGCGGCGCTCGCCGTAGGCATGGGCCGACCCGGCGATGTAGATCGGGTCGAAGGCGCCGCACTCCTGCACCCGCTCCAGCAGCACGTCGATCAGCGGCTGGTCTCCGATCCGCACGTCGAGGCCTTTGAGGCCGACGAGCGGGTGCTTGTCCGCGCCGCTCTCGGGCAGCACGGCGGGGCGGGCATCGTGGCCCGCGAGGACGATCAACGGCAGGGATGTGACGTCGGACATGACCGATCCGGCAGTAGATCTTACGCCGACGCCGCGGCTTCGCGCGCGGAGGCCTCCTCGGGCGGTTGCACCTCGTCCAGCTCCACCGCCACCAGGCTGGAGACGCCGCGCTCCTGCATGGTCACGCCGTAGAGCCGGGAAGCCGCCTCCATAGTCAGCTTGTTGTGGGTGATGACTACGAACTGGGTCTCGCCGGCCAAACGCTTGAGCATCTCGGCGAAGCGCAGGGTGTTCAGGTCGTCGAGCGGCGCGTCGACCTCGTCGAGGATGCAGAACGGCGACGGCTTGGTGCGGAACAGGGCGAACAGCAGGGCGATGGCGGTCAGCGCCTTCTCGCCGCCCGACAGCAGCATGATGTTCTGCGCCCGCTTGCCCGGCGGGCGGGCGACGATCTCGATGCCGGACTCGAGCAGGTCCTCCTCGTCGAGCAGGCGCATCTCCGCCTCGCCGCCCTGGAACAGCTCGACGAAGGTGACGCCGAAATGGCGGTTGACCTCCTCGAAGGTGTCGCGAAAGCGCTGCGAGGAGGTCTGGTTGATCTCGCGGATGGTGCGGCGCAGGCGCTCGATCGACTGCGCGACGTCGTCCCGCTGCGTGGACAGGAAGCCGTGCCGCTCCTCCTGCTCCCGGTACTCCTCGGCGGCCAGCAAGTTGACCGGGCCCATGCCCTCCAGGCGCTCCTTGAGCCGCTGCAGATCGATCTCCAGCTCCGCCAGCTCCGCCGGCGGCTCGCCGGTCTCGTCCGGCGGCTCCTCGCCGAGCTGATCGCGGAAGGCGCCGCGCAGGTTGTCGCTCTCCTGGCGGCAACCGGCGTGCTCGACGCGCGCCTCGGAGAGGGCTTCCCGGATCTCCTCGCGGGTGCCCCGCGCGGCCTCGACCTGCGCCTCCAGCTCGCGCACGCGCCGGCGCTGCTCGTCCAGGACCTCCTGAGCGGCCATCACCTGCTCCTCGGCGCCGGCGCGCGTTTCCAGGGTCTCCTGCAGCTCTTGCTCCGCCGCCGCCATGGCCTCGCCCAGCTCGCGACGGCGGGCGGCGAGCTGCTCGGCCTCATCGCGCCAGGCCGCGACGTGTTGTTCGGCGTCGCGGATCTCGTCGCGCAGACGTTCCTCGGTGCGGCGCTGGGCGGTGAGCCGCTCGGTCAGCAGCTCCAGCTTGCCGCGGTGTCCCGTCCCCTCGGTGCGCAGCGCCGCGCGCCGCTCGCGGGCCGCCTGGGTCTCCTGCTGCAGGCGATCGAAGGCGGACTCCCGGTCGTGGTGCTCGCGCTCGGCCGCCTCCAGCTCGGCGGTCAGTCGCTCGGCCGTCCCCAGGATGCGCGCCAGCTCGCGCACGATCTCGTCCCGCTCCGTCGCCAGGGTGTCGCGCTCGAGCTCCAGGCGGTGCCGGTGCGCCCGGGCGTCGTCGCGCCGCGCCTCGGCCACTGCGCGCTCCCGTTGCAGGCCGGAGAGGGTATCCGCCGCGGCCTCCCGGGCGGCCGTGGCCTCTTGCAGCGCCTTCTCGAGCCGCGTCGCCTCGGCCTCCAGGCGCTCGGCATCGGCTTGCAGCCGCTCGCGCTCACGCTCCAGCTGGTCGAGCTCCTGTTTACGGGCGAGCTGCCCCGGTTGCGACGAATCGGAAGGGCGCTGGAGCACGCCACCGCGGGCCACCAGGTCGCGGCTCAGGAAGGCGACTCCCGGATAGGCATGGGCCAGGCGGCGAGCGGTGGCCGCGTCGTCGACCAGATAGGCGGGGGAGAGGGCCGACGCGACCTCCGTCGGGATCCCCAGCTCCTCGGCCAGGCTGCCCAGGGTCTCGTCGGGCTCGGGCAGCCCCGTTGAAGGGGCCGGCAGACCGACCCTCTCGATGAGGGCGACGCCCGACTCCGTGGCCGCGGCCAGCTCCAAGGCGTCGCGGTCGGCGGGGACGACCACGGCGTCCGCCAGGGCGCCAAGATACTCATCGAGGACCCGTTCCCATCCTCGCGGCGCCTCCAGACCCTCGGCGAGAAAGCGCGGCTCGGGCAGGCCGGCGGCCTGCAGGGCGCGGCGCAAACCCTCGCGGCGGTCGGCGTGCGCCTGCGACAGCTCGCGCAGGACCTCCTGGCGCTGCTCCATACGGGCGAGGTCCTGACGCCGGCCGACGAGGCTCTGCGCCACGTCCTCGCGTGCCGTCGCGGTCTCGGCGGCCGTCCGCTCGGCACGCGACAGCTCGTCTTCAGCCGCCGTGCAACGCCCGGCCAGCGATTCCAGCGCCGCCTCGGCGGCGCTCAGCTCGCCGGCGGCCTGCTCGACGTGCCCTTCGCGGCCGGTGAGCTCCTCGTCCAGGCGCCGGCGGCGGAACTCGCCCTTCTCGCATTCGGTCTGCTCGCGATGCCGGCGGTTGCGCAGGTCGTTGAGGCGTCCCAGGGAGGTGAGCAGCTCCGCCCGCGTGAGCTCCAGGGTCCGCTCGCTCTGCGCCAGCTCGCTCTCGGCCGACTCCAGCTCGCCGGCGTCGAGGTCGACGTCGGCCGCCGCCAAGCGGTGCTCTTCCGCGAGCTGGAGACAGGTCGCCTCCACCTCGCGCAGCGCGGTCTGGCGGTCGGCGATCTCGGTGCGGCGCCGCTCACACAGGGCCTCGCCGCCGGCAATCC
Organism: Thermoanaerobaculia bacterium; assembly: GCA_050747865.1. Classification (GTDB taxonomy): domain Bacteria; phylum Acidobacteriota; class Thermoanaerobaculia; order Multivoradales; family JAHEKO01; genus JBOGJI01. The sequence continues at coordinate 15,311 of JBOGJI010000314.1, read as the reverse complement.
TCTCGGTTAGCTCCTCGAGGCGCGCGCGCGAGCTCTTCAGGAACTCCTGCCGCCCTTCGATACGGGCGGCCAGCTCGGCCTGCCGCTGGTGCCGCTCGGAGAGTGTCCGCGTCAGCCGCTCCAGCTCCTCGCGGGCCTCCGCCAGCTCCGCCTCGGCGCGGTGCAGGGCCGCCGAGCTCGAGGCCTCTTCGGCCTGCAGCCCCTCCACCCGGCGCTGCAGCTGCGCCAGTCGTTGGGCCTGGCGCGACCAGCGCCCGGCGAGCACGCGGGCGAGCAGCTCCCGCATCTCCTGCCGCCGCTCCTCGTAGCGGCGCGCCGCGCCCGCCTGGCGCTTCAGGGAGCGCAGGTTGCGCTCCAGCTCCGCCAGGATGTCATCCAGGCGGTGGAGGTTGGTGAGCGCCGATTCGAGCTTGACCTCGGCGACCCGCTTGCGCTCCTTGTAGCGGGTGATCCCGGCGGCCTCCTCCAGCAGGCGGCGCCGCTCCTGCGGCTTGCCCGAGAGGATCATGCCCACCTTGCCCTGCTCGATCACCGAATAGGCGCGCAGGCCCAGCCCGGTGTCCATCAGCAGGTCGCGGATGTCCTTCAAACGGACCCTGCGGCCGTTGATGAAATATTCGCCCTCGCCGGCGCGATCGACGCGACGGCCGACCGTGAGGCGCCCGTCCTGCGAGCCGGGGAAGTCCGGATCGGTCAGCAGCGTCAACGTCGCCTCGGCGAGCCCGACCGGCTTGCGGCTCCCCGACCCATTGAAGATCACGTCCTCCATGGTGTCGCCGCGCAGGCTCTTGGCCGAGCGTTCGCCCAGCACCCAGGTGACCGCGTCGCAGAGGTTGCTCTTGCCGCAGCCGTTGGGGCCGACGACGGCGGTGATGCCGCCGGAGAACTCCAGGACCGAATCGTCGACGAAAGACTTGAACCCGAAAAGCTCCAGGCGATGCAGCTTGAGCATGTGGATGAACGATCCCCCGTGCGCGAGGATACCACCGGATCCGTCTGCAACACAAGATCTTGTGGCACAGAGACTTGGAGCCACGAGATATAGCGGTTTGACACCTCCCGCCCTGCCGCACTAGCATCCCGCGGACCGCGCGAAGGGCTGAATACTCCGTGACCGACAAGTTGAGGCGCAAGCGGACGCTGCTCGATGGGCGGCAGATGGATCGTGTGCTGCGCCGTATGGCCGGAGAGGTGATCGAGCGTTGCCCGGAGCTCGACCGCCTGGTGCTGGTGGGGATCCGCACCCGCGGCGTGCCCCTGGCCGAGCGGCTGCGCGCCGAGATCCAGCGTGTGGAAGGCCGCGACGTGCCGCTCGGCGTCCTCGACATCACCCTCTATCGCGACGATCTCTCCACCATCGCCCCGCAGCCGGTGGTCAAAGCGACACAGATTCCCGACCGCGTGGAGGACCACGTCCTGATGCTCTGCGACGACGTGCTCTACACCGGGCGCACCATCCGCGCGGCCCTCGACGCCCTGGTGGACTACGGGCGGCCGCGGGCGGTGCAGCTCGCCGTGCTCGTCGACCGCGGCCACCGCGAGCTGCCGATCCAGGCCGACGTGGTTGGCGTGACGGTGCAGACCCAGGCCAGCGAGGTGGTGGAGGTTAAGTTCGACAGCACCGATTCCGTCGACCGGGTCGACCTGATGGAACGCGCAGGGTAGATAAGGTGAGCGCCGACGATCTCCGCTGGCAGCGCAAGGACCTGCTGGGGATCGCCGATCTTTCCGCCGCCGAGATCCAGCTCGTCCTCGACACCGCCGAGTCGTTCCGCGAGGTGGCGGAGCGGCCGATCAAGAAAGTCCCGACGCTGCGCGGCAAGACCGTCCTCAACCTCTTCTTCGAGTCTTCGACCCGTACGCGATCGAGTTTCGAGCTGGCGGAGAAGCGCCTGTCGGCGGACAGCCTCAACTTCTCGACCTCGGGCTCGTCGCTCACCAAGGGGGAGAGCCTGGTCGACACGGCGCTCAACCTGCAGGCGATGGCGCCTGACCTGATCGTCATCCGCCACGGCTATCCCGGAGTGCCGCACATGCTGGCGCGGCGGCTCGAGGCCGGCATCATCAACGCCGGCGACGGCCCCCACGAACACCCGACCCAGGCGCTGCTCGACGCCTTCACCATCCGCCAGCACAAGGGGCGCCTGGCCGGCCTCGATGTGGCGATCGTCGGCGACATCGAGCACAGCCGGGTGGTGCGCTCGAACGTGCTGCTGCTGACCAAGATGGGCGCCCGGGTCACCGTCGCCGGGCCGCGCACCATGATGCCGGCGAAGGTGGAGAAACTGGGCGCGCGGGTGGCGTATTCGCTGGAGGACGCGATCCGCGGCGCCGACGTGGTGATGATGCTTCGCATCCAGCTCGAGCGGCAGTCGCGGGTGCTCTTCCCGTCGGTGAAGGAGTACTTCAACCTCTTCGGTCTCACCCGCGAGCGCCTGAAGCTGGCCAAGCGCGACGCCATCGTCATGCATCCCGGGCCGATGAACCGCGGCGTGGAGATCGCCAGCGACGTCGCCGACGGGGCCACCTCGGTGATCCTGGAGCAGGTCGCGAACGGCCTGGCGGTGCGCATGGCGGTGCTGTATCTCTGCTCGGGCATGCACCGGGAGGCGGCGTGACGGCCGGCCGTCTGTTGATCCGCGGCGGTCGGGTGGTGGATCCGAGCCAGGACCTCGACGCCGCGCTCGACGTGCTGATCGAGGATGGCGTGGTGGCGCGGGTGGACGGCGGGATCCCGGCGCGCGGTGCCGAGGTGGTGGATGCCGCGGGCCTGGTCGTGACCCCTGGCCTCATCGACATGCACGTGCACCTGCGCGAGCCGGGGCAGGAGTACAAGGAGACCGTGCGCACGGGAACTGCGGCCGCGGCGGCCGGCGGCTTCACCGCGGTCGCGTGCATGGCCAACACCGTGCCGGTCAACGACAACCGCTCGGTCACCGAGCACATCCTCAAGGAGGCGGCGCGGCACGGCCTGGCGCGGGTCTATCCCATCGGCGCGGTCTCCAAGGGGATGCGGGGCGAGGAGCTGGCCGAGATCGGCGACATGGCGACGGCCGGCATCGTGGCGGTGTCGGACGACGGCCTGCCGGTCAAGAACGCCGAGCTGATGCGCCGCGCCCTCCAGTATTGCCAGCACTTTGCCCTGCCGGTGATCCAGCACGCCCAGGACCTCGACCTGACCGGCGACGGTGTGATGCACGAGGGAGAGTGGTCCACCCGCCTCGGGCTGGCCGGGATCCCGGGCGCGGCGGAGGACGTGGTGGTCGCCCGCGACCTCATCCTGCAGGAGGACTTCGGCGGTCGCTATCACGTCGCCCACCTGTCCACCGCCCGCAGCCTCGACATGGTGCGGCGGGCCCGCGCCGCCGGCCGGCCGGTCTCCTGCGAGGTCACCCCCCACCACCTGCTGCTGACCGACGAGGCCGTGGCCGAGCGCGGCTTCTCGACCGATACCAAGATGAACCCGCCGCTGCGCTCGGAGTCCGACCGCGAGGCGCTGATCCGGGGTCTGGCCGACGGCACGATCGACGCCATCGCCACCGACCACGCGCCGCACCACCCGGACGAGAAGGACGTCGAGTTCAGCCTCGCCCCGTTCGGCGTCGTCGGCCTCGAAACCGCCGTCAGCCTCTGCCTCGACCGCCTGGTCCGCCCGGGCATCCTCTCCCTGTCGCGCCTGATCGAGCTGCTCTCCACCGGCCCGGCCCGGGTGCTCGACGTCCCGGGCGGGACGCTCGCCGCCGGCAGCCCCGGCGACGTCACCCTGCTGTCCCTCGACCGCCAGGTCACCGTCCGCCGCGACCGCTTCTCGAGCAAGGCCCGCAACACGCCGTTCGAAGGCTGGAAGCTGCGCGGCAGGCCGGTGGGCACGATTCTCGCCGGCCGCCCGGTGACGCTCTAGACTGAAGCGGCCGGCCGCTTCAGGTGAGCCTGGTGGGAGGGTGTAGTCTCTTTTCATGCTGTCCGAGCTGCTTCAGGTCGCCGTCGAGGCCGCGCGGGCGGGGGGCGAGGAGCTGCGCCGGCGCTTCCGGAGCGGTGATCTCCAGGTGGCTGAGAAAGCCCAGAACGACCTGGTGACGGAGGCGGATCGGGCGAGCGAGGAGGCGATCCTTGCCTGCTTGAGACGGCACCGGCCAGGGGACGGGATCCTGGCCGAAGAGTCGGGGTGGAGCGCCGGGGATGGCGAGGGCTATCGGTGGGTGGTCGACCCGCTCGACGGCACGGCGAACTTCGCGCGCGGACTGCCGATCTTTGCCGTGGCCGTCGCATGCATGCGCGACTCCGAGCTGCTGGTGGGGGTCGTGCTCGACCCGGTGGGGGAGAACCTGTTCACCGCCGCCCGGGGAGAAGGCGCCGCCTGGAACGGAATGCTGATCCGGGTCTCCGCGCGGCCTGACCTCGCGGGCGCCTTCCTGGCGACCGGGTTTCCGTTTCGCGCTCGCGAGGCTCTCGACCTCTACCAGCAGTGCTTTGCCCGGCTCTTCCTCGAGGCCGGCGGTATCCGACGCTGTGGATCCGCCGCCCTCGACCTGGCGTACACGGCCGCCGGCGTCTTCGACGGCTTCTTCGAGTTCCGCCTCTCGCCCTGGGACATCGCGGCGGGCGAGCTGCTGATCCGCGAGGCCGGCGGCGTGGTGACCGATCTCGACGGAGGCGACCGGCAGCTGGCGACCGGCAACGTGCTGGCGGGATCGCCCCGCGTCCATGCTGCCATGCGGGGGGTCCTCTCTGGTCTGGCCAGTGAGGCGCAGGTCGCCGCTCTCACACCGGAGCCGGGTGCCGTGACCGCCGAGCGGGCGTCTGGCCGCCAAGCGGCATGGTCGCGCGAGGCCACAGGGGGCCGGGTCCCATGAGCGAGCAGACGCTGGTCCCCGGGTCGCGGCGCGATCGCGAGCCGCAACCGCGCCGCATCCACATGGAGCTCCAGTTCCATCCGGCGGACATCCGGCGTCCGTCGCGCACCTTTTTCCTCGCCCGCGGCGGACTGGTCGCGGTTGCCGTCGCCGGGGTGCTGCTCGCGGTCTACCTGCTCGCCGGATTGATCGGCGTGCCGTGGGCGGTGCGCGGCTGGCTGGTGAAGCACGAAGCCGACCTGCTGATCGCCGAGCGCGGCCGTCTCGGGCAGAGGCTGCAGCAGCTCGTGGGCCGGCTGGACGGCGTCAACGAGGAGGCCTCGGGCCTGCGCCGGCAGGTGGCGCGGGTCCATCTGGTCTACGGCCTGGACGATCAGGCGACGGTGGGGCAGGGCGGTTTCCCGGTCGTCGTAGACCCTACTCCGGAGGCCACCATCTACAGAGCCTCGGTCGCCGGGGGTAAGAGCCTGCAGGCCGAGGCCCACGAGCGAGTCCTGGCGCTGGCCGCGCTGCTCGACGAGATCCACAGCTTTGAAGAGGCGCATGCCGACCAGGTGCAGACTACACCGTCCGTCAGCCCACTCAAGGGGGAGGAGTTCGTGCTCACCAGCCCCTTCGGCTACCGGCGCAGCCCGTTCACCGGCAGCCACGAGTTCCACTCCGGGCTCGACCTGGCGGCGACGGTGGGCACCCCGGTGCTGGCGCCGGCCGATGGCCAGGTCGTGTTCGCCGGCCGCTACCCGTTATCGCGCAGCGTCGGCTGGTGGCGTTACGGGAACCTGGTGGCGATCCGCCACGGCGAGCGGTTCACCACGCTGTTCGGTCACTGCGACCAGATCCACGTCGCCCGCGGCCAGCAGGTCGTGCAGGGGCAGGTCATCGCCACGGTCGGCAACACCGGCTGGAGCACCAGCCCGCACCTGCACTATGAGGTCCGCCAGCGGCAGGACGACGGCGAGTACCTGCCGCTCGATCCGCGGATCTACATCCTGGACCATCAGTGGAACGAGCAGGAGGAGCGCCTGGTGATGACCCGTTCCGCCCCGAGCTCACAAGCTGTCGAGCCGCTGCCGCCCATCATTGGGCGATAGCATGCCGCCATGATCTCGCGACGCCCCTCGCCAGCCAATACCGCGACCACCATGGTCATCCCGGCGGGGACCGAAGTGGAGGTCGACGCCCGCGGCCAGCTCTCCATCCGCACGCCGGGCAACCTGGTGATCCAGAGCTCGGGCCGCTACGGAGTCCTCGAGTCGCTGTCGGGCTCCATTCGCATCGAGCCGGGCGCCACGGTGGAGGCGGTGCACGTGCGCTGCCCCGGCGGCTGCTTCATCCAGGGCGAGCTGACGGCCTGGAAGGTGAGCGCCCGGGAGATCCATCTTGACAGCGGGGCGCGCGCCAGCATCCTGTTGCAGGAGGCCGAGTCGGTGGACATCGGCAGGCGGTCGCGCCTGGTCGGCAACTTCGGCTCGGAGCAGGAGCTCTATCGCCTGTTCTCACGCTTCGCCCGCCAGGTCCGCTCGCTGCCGATGTTCGGCGACGCCCCGGGGGCGGACGGCGCCGAGCCGCCGGAGGCGATCCACGAAGCCGAGGTTGTGGCCGAGGAGGACCGCTATCCTGGAACATGATCCCTGGCGCCGGGTCCAGTCGGCGAGCTTCGGGACAGGCGTCGGGGGGCTGGTCCTGGGGCTGCTGGCCAGCCTCGACGTCCGTCTGCTTCCCCCCTGGCCGGCGGCGTGGCTGCCCGTCGTCCACCTGGCCGCGGCGGCGGTCTCCGGGATCGCGGGTTGGGGCGCCCAGCGGCGCCTGGAGGCGATTGATCGCGAGCGCTGGCATTGGGCGACCGAAGACGGGGCCACCTCCGACGAGCGCAAGCTGGCGCACGAGGAGGCGGAACGGCGGCGCCGCTCGGCCGGCCTCGCCTTTTGCCTCGGCCCGGTCGGCCTCGCCTACTGGCTGGCCAACCAGACGGCGGGCGCCGCCTCCGGATTCGGCCCCGGCCTCATCCCCCTGACTGCCCTCGCCGCCCTGGCGCTCGGGTTCCTGCTCGCCCGCATCGTCCACGGCGCTCCGGTGCCTCCCGCCTGACGAAACCTCACGCTTCCGGGTCGCGGCGGATGGAGGCGATAGAGCGGCTGCGGGCGCGCAGCTCTTCGTCGATCGCGGTGGCGGCGGCGATCAGAGCCATGTGGCTGAAGCCCTGGGGGAAGTTGCCCAGGTGCTCGCCGGTGCGCGGGTCGATCTGCTCGGCGTAGAGGCCCAGCGGCCCGGCAAGCGAACGCAGGCGCTCGAACAGGCGCACGGCTTCCTGGAGATCGCCCATGCGGGCCAGCAGCTCGACCAGCCAGAAGGAGCACATCAGGAAGGCGCCCTCCTCACCCGCGAGGCCGTCGGCGCCGCGGTAGCGCAGCAGCAGGCCGTCGGCGACCTCGAGCTCACGGCGGATGACCTCGACGGTGGAGCGGACGCGCGGGTCGGACGGCGGGATGAAGCCGCGCAGCGGAAGCTGCAACAGAGCCGCGTCGACGTCGCGCTCGCCATAGGCCCCCACGAACGCCCCGACCTCGTGGTCGTAGCCGTGGCTCAGGATCGACGAGCGGATCGCCTCGGCCGTCGCCCGCCAGCGATCGTAGGGCCCGCGCAGCCCCAGGCCGTGGCCGATCTGCACCGCCCGATCGAGCGCCAGCCAGCACTGGAACTTGGAGAACGTGTGGTGCCTGGGGGCGCTGCGGATCTCCCACAGGCCGGCGTCCGGCTCCTGCCAGCGCTCGACCACCGTGTCCACCAGCTCGCGGATCACAGACCAGCGGTCGGCGGGAACCGGCCCTCCCACCTCCTGTGTCAGGTAGGCGAGCTGGACCGCAGCGCCGTAGATGTCGAGCTGCAGCTGCGAGGCTGCGCCGTTGCCGATGCGCACCGGCCGGGAGCCGCGATAGCCCTCGAGGTGGGCGAGCTCGATCTCGGCCAGGTCCTCTTCACCCGTGATCCTGTACAGGGGCTTGACGGAGCGCGCGCCGCCGATGCGGCGGGCCAGCTCCGACAGCCAACGGATGAAGGTCTCGGCCTCGTTGATGTGACCGATGCGCAGGAAGCACTCCAGCACGTAGGCCGAGTCGCGGATCCAGCTGTATCGGTAGTCCCAGTTGCGCTCGCCGCCGATCTCCTCGGGCAGCCCGGCGGTGGGCGCCGCCACCAGGGCGCCGGAGGGCTCGTAGACCAGACCCTTGAGCACCAGGGCCGAGCGTACGACGTCGTCACGCCACGGCCCGCGGTAGTCGATGCCCTGGGCCCAGCGAGCCCAGGTGCGCACCGTGAGATCGAAGAGCTCGTCGGCGGAGAGGTGGGCGTGAGGGCCGTCGCCGGTCTCGCCGGTCCGCAGGCGAAACCAGCGGGTGTCGCCGGCGCGCAGGGTCCATCTGCAGCGGGCGACGTCGCCATTGCCGTCCTCGTGCGGGGTGATCTCGAGCGCGACACCGACGGCTTCCAGCTCCGCGCGCTCGTCGCCGCAGACCGCTTCCACGCCGTGCCGCGTGCGCCGCAGCGTGGTCGGTCGGCGCGCGTAGTCGAAGCGGGGCTGGAGCTCGAGCTCGACCTCGGCGTCCTCGGCCGCCTCCACCCGGCGCAGCAGCACATGGCCGGCGTACCGGGGATCCGCGGCGTTGACTCGCGAATAGACCAGGAAGTCGGTCACCGTCACCACCGGCTCGCTGCCGCGGACGAAACGGCTCACCAGGACGTTGGTCTCGCCGACGTAGGTGCGTTGGACGTCGAGCCGCTCCGCGGGGCGGATACGCCAGCGCCCGCCGCGCAGCGGGTCGAGCAGGGCGGCGAAGAGGGTCGGTGAATCGAAGCGCGGGGTGCACAGGAAGTCGATCGAGCCGTCGGGCGACACCAGAGCGGCGGTGCGCGAGTCGCCGAGCATCCCGTAGTCGCCGATGGCGTGGAAGCGCGTCTCGGGCACCCCACGTGTCACCAGGCCGCCGCCGTGATGACGCAGGCCGCGCAGCAGGGCGGTGACGCGGTCGGGGCCGTCCAGGCGCCAGCGCGCGGCGGTCGGTCGTGGCACCTCGGCAACCAGGATGGCGTCGCCGCCGCGCGCCCGCGCCGCCCGGAACGAGTCCTCGTCGGTGACGTCGTCGCCGAGCACCAGGGGCAGGCGATCGGGGAAGTGCGACTCCAGCCAGAGCATCGCTCTTCCCTTGTCGACGCCGACCGGCCGCAGCTCGAGAACCGCCTTGCCCTCCAGCACTTCGAAGCCGGGAGGGTCGGCGATGTGCGCCTCCATGAGCTCGCGGACCTGGGGCAGCCGCGCCTCGGTGCGCTGGATGGTGACGCGGCGGTGGTGCACCGCGAGCGACGCCTCCTTGCGCTCGACCAGCCAGCCTTCTTCCGGGTCGAGCAGACGCTCGAGCGCGGCCTGCAGCTCGTCGAGGGTGCGCCGCACGGATGCCACGTCGACGAGCTGGACGCGCTCGCCGTCGGCGAGCCGGATCTCGGCCCCGTGACCGCCGACCACCGTGCCGACGAAATGGGGTCCCAGGCGCGGCAGCAGGTCGTCGATCGGGCGCCCGGAGAGCACGACCACGGGCACCACCTCGGCCAGGGCGCACAGGGCCTCGCCGGCGCCTGCGGCCAGGGCCGCGTCGGCGGGATGCTCGACGATGGGGGCCAGGGTGCCGTCGAAGTCGAGGACCACCAGCCGCCGGCGCACGTCGCCGATCTGCGCGGTGATCGACTGCAGGTCGTCGGGGGCCCGCGGCATGAGCCTCTAGACGCCGATCTCCGCGTTGCGATCCATCTCCGCGAGCTCGTCTTCGACCCAGCGGAAGACGTCGGCGTGGCGCACCTTCTCGGCCATGCGGCGCAGCCGTGCCCGCCGGTCCTGCTCGTCGAGCTCGAGGGCCGCGTACAGCAGGTGCGACAGACCCTCGACGTCGAACGGGTTGCAGCGGATGGCATCGCCGTCGAGCTCCAGGATGGCGCCGGCGAACTCGGAGAGCAGCAGGGCGCCACTGCCGCCGGTGGCCGCCTGGACGGTGACGAACTCCTTGGCCACCAGGTTCATCCCGTCCTTGAGCGGAGTGACGCACATGACGTCGGCGAGGCGGTAGTAGGCCGCCAGCCGGGCGCGGCTGATGCCGCGATACAGATAGTGGACGGGGACGTCATGGCCGGGCTCGGTGAAGCGGCCGTTGATGCGCCCCACCTCGGTCTCGACCTGCGCGCGCAGGTCGCGGTACTCCTCGACGTCGTCGCGGCTGGGCACCGCCACCTGTACGAACGCCACCTCGCGGCGCAGCGAAGGGTTCTGCTCCAACAACAGCTCGATCGACTGCAGCCGGTGGCGGATCCCTTTGGTGTAATCGAGCCGGTCGACGCCGAGGAAGACGCGGCGGCCGGCGAACTGGCGGCGCAGCTCGGCGAGCTCGCGCTCGCTCTCCTCGTCCGTCGCCAACGCCGTGAACTCGTCGACATCGATCGAGATGGGGTGGGCGACGACGCGGACCCGGCGGCCGTCGGTCAACGCCAGACGATCGCCCCGCGACTCCACTCCCGGGAGGAGCTGCTGCACCGTGCGCACGAAGTTGTCACGGTAGCGCACCGTCTGGAACCCCACGACGTCGGCGCCGAGCAGGCCCCGCAGCAGTTGATCGCGCCACGGCAGGCGGCCGAAGAGCTCCGGCGGGGGGAAGGGTATGTGCAGGAAGAAGCCGATCGGAGACGCCGCGGAAAGATCGCGCAGCATGGCGGGCAACAGCAGCAGGTGGTAGTCGTGCGCCCACAGCAGCGGCGGCGCCGGGGCCGCCGCCACGACCTCGGCGGTGACGGCGGCGAAGCGCCGGTTCACCTCCTCGTAGACACGCCACCAGCCGCGGTCGATCACCGGCTGGACGACGAGATCGTGGAACAGCGGCCACAGCGTGCGGTTGGCGAAACCGTAGTAGTAGCCGCGCACCTGCGATCGCGATAGCTCGACGGGGCGGAGGTCGCAGGCCAGCCCGTCGATGCGGCGGGGCATGTCCGCCACGTCGTCGTTCCAGCCGATCCAGGCGCCGCCCGCCTCCTCGATCACCGGCCGCAGGGCGGTCACCAACCCGCCGGTGGCCGGTCGCCACCCGGCCGGCTCCCGTCGGACCGGCAGGCGGTTGGCGACGACGACCAGCGGCCGTCGCGTTGGGGTCGGGGCCACCGTATGCTCCTCGTCGCGGCAATGCCGCGCGGCCCCAATGTACACCGATCAGCGATCGAGCTCGAACTCGCGCAGGCGGCGGTAGAAGGTGCGGCGGCTGATCCCCAGCAGCCGCGCGGCGGCGGCCCGGTTGCCGTGCGTGCGCTCGAGGGCGAGCTCGATGTGGCGGCGCTGGCGGGAGTCGAACGCACCGTCGGGGGAGGCCGGGGCAGGCGGCGGACCCGCCGCCGGCGCCAGGAGCTCCACCGGCAGATCGGTGACCTCGATCATCGGCCCCCGGGCGGCGAGCGCCGAGCTCTCGATGACGCCGCGCAGCTCGCGCACGTTGCCGGGCCAGGGATGGAGGCGCAGCAGCTCCATGGCCTCGCGGCTCACCTCGTGCACCCGGATCCGATCCGAGGCGCGCGCCTGGGCGAGGAACCAGGCGACCAGCAGGGGGATGTCATCCCGCCGCTCGCGCAACGGCGGGATGCGGATGCGGGCGACCCGCAGGCGGTAGTACAGGTCCTGGCGGAACCTCCCGGCCGCCACCTCGGCCTCGAGATTGCGGTGGGTGGCGGCGACCACACGCACGTCGATCTTGCGCGGCCGCGACTCGCCGACGCGCGTGATCTCGCCCTCCTGGAGGACGCGCAGCAGGCTGGCCTGGACGCTGGGTGGGATGTCGCCCACCTCGTCGAGCAGTAGGGTGCCGCCGTTCGCCGCCTCGAACAGGCCGACCTGATCGGCGACGGCGCCGGTGAAGGCGCCGCGCCGGTGGCCGAAGAGCTGGCTCGACAGCAATGATTCAGTGAGGCCCGCGCAGTTGACCGCCACGTACGGCCGCCCCTTGCGGGCGCTCAGCTCGTGGATCGCCCGCGCCGCCAGCTCCTTGCCGGTTCCGGTCTCGCCTTCCAGGACCACCATAGAGTCGACCGCCGCCACGTCGCGGATCTGCCGGTAGACCAGGCGCATGGCCGCGGTCTCGCCGACCATGCCCTGGAAGGGCGCGGCGCCGCCGACCAAGCCGTGCAGGTCGTAGAGCTCGGTCACGTCATAGAGATAGAGGATGCGGCGCGCCAGATCGCGTGGGTCGTCGCGGGCGTCGAGCTCGATCCAGTAGCGGCGACGGTCCGCGGTGTCGAGGCGTACCGGGACACGCGTGCGCCGCTCGCTCGCCTCCACGAGCAACGCCTCTGCGCGCTGCCGATAGTCGCCGGACAACGGCAGCACGTCTTGCCACGGCCGCCCGGCGGCGCTTGCGGTGGTGCTTCCGAGCACCTGCTGGGCGGTGTCGTTCAGGAACTCGACCCTGCCCGCGCCGTCGATCAGGCAGACGCCCACCCCGGTCTGGTCGAGGATGGCCAGCAGGTCGCCGTGGGCCTTGCGGATCCTCTCGTGCGCCTCCTGGACCGTCCGGTGCTGCTCGGCGAGCCGGTCGCGGTGCTCGACCACCTCCGCCGTACGCGCCGTCACCGCCGCCTCCAGCCGCTGGGCGCGGCGCACCAGGCCGCGCATGCGCAGGCGGTGGCCGGTCACCGTCACGGCGAGCAGCAGCGCCGCCGCCAGCCCCCAGAACCACGGCGTCTGATAGAAGAACGGCACCTGGCGGATGGACAACGCGGCGTCGACCTCGCTCCACACGCCGTCTTCGTTGCGGGCGCGCACCTGGAAGCGGTAGCGGCCGGGCGGCAGGCTGGTGTAATAGGCCGCTCGCCGGGCCCCCGCGTCGATCCACGCCTCGTCATACCCCTCCAGGCGGTATCGGAAGCGCACCTTCTCCGGAGCCCGGAAGCTCAGTCCGGCATAGTGGATCTCGAGCGAGTGAGTGCCGGCCGGCAGCTCCAACCGCTCGCCCGGCACCCGGGATCGCCGATCCACGATCACGCGGCTGATGTGCACCGGCGGGGGATGGGGATTGCGCGGCACCGCGGGATCGAACTCCGCCAGACCGTTCACCGTCGGAAACCAGAGCCGCCCGTCCGGGGCGCGCCAGCCGGCGGGCTGACCGCCGCCGGCCGCCTCGCTGATCGGCATGCCGTCGCGCCCGTCGAACCAGACGCTGGTCACGGCGACCGCCCGGCCCGCCGCGACCGCGTCCAGCTCGCCGCGGGTGACATGGAAGACGCCGCGGTTGCTGCTCATCCACAGCCGGCCGCGGCCATCGTCGAGGATGTGCGACAGGAACATGTCGTGGAGGCCGTCGGCGGTGGTATAGCGCCGGATGTGTCCGTCTCGCATGCGGCTCAGGCCGCCGCCGTAGGTGCCGACCCACAGCGTGCCGTCGGCATCCTCGAGCAGCGCCCGAACCGCCCCCGGCGACAGGCCGTCCTCGCGCCCCCAGCGCGTGAACGTCCCGTCCAGCCAGCGGAAGAGCCCGACCCGCGATCCCACCCACAGGCCACCGGTTTGCCGTTCCGCCAGGGCGGTGACCGACGCCGGCTGGACCGGCAGGCGGTAGGCGGTGACGCGCCCGTCCGGGGCGACGCGGTTGACCGCCGACTCGGTGCCGATCCACAACGATCCGGCGCGGTCGCGCAGGATCGCCCGCGCGTGGTTGCCGTCGAGCCCATCGGCGGTCGACAGACGCGTCACGCCGCCGTCGCGGACACGGAGCACGCCGCCACGGCCGATCGCCACCCACAGCGAGCCGTCGACGTCGCGGTGCAGCGACCAGATGCAGTGGATGGGCAGACCCGGGACTTCGGTATACCGCTCGAAGATGCCGTCCCGATAGTGGACCAGGCCGCCGCAGGCCGCCCCCGCCCACAGCCCGCCGGCACCGTCACCGACGACGGGGACGAAGCTCAGGCGTGGCGCCTCGGCCGGCACGTGGGCGGCGACGGAGCGCGGCGTGAGGCGGTAGAGCCCCTCGCCGTTGGTGCCCACCCAGAGATTGCCCTCGCGGTCGCGGTACAGCACGCGGATCGATTGGCCCGTTCCCGCGTCGTCCAACGCGAACGGCCGCATGTGGCCTTCCTGGAGGTGGAACAGGCCCGCGCCGTCGGTGCCGACCCATAGACCGCCTTCGGGATCGGGCAGCAGCGCCACCGCCGCGTACCCCTCCGGGGCACCCGTGAGCGGTGCCCTTTCGAGGCGATCGCCGGCAAGTCGCAGCAGGCCCAGGTGCTGTGTGCCCACCCACACGGTGCCCGCGGCATCCCGGACCACGGCGCGCGCTTCGGTACCCGCCCACTCCCCGAGGGAAATCGAGCGCACGTTCGCTCCCGGCGGCGCGGCGACCTCGCCGGCGTAGCCTCCGAGCAAGAAGGGCTCGTCGCCCGACTCCAGGACGGCGATCGTGGGGTTGGCGAGCTCGTCGTCGCGCGAGTCCGGGATCGCCACCTCGCCGCCGGTCGAGATCCGCGCCGCACCCGCGCCGGTGCGGACCCACAGCGTGCCGTCGGCGCCCTCGTGGAAGGCCCAGACCAGCGGGTTGGGCAGGGCGGCGGCCCAACCCGGGGCGTCGAACCGGCCGTCGTGGAGCCTGTAGACGCCGCGATCCAGGGTGCCGATCCACAGCGTGCCGGCGGCGTCCTCGTGCAGCGAGACGACCCGGTCGTCTCCCAGGCCTGGATGCTCCGCCGAGGTGTAGGTGCGGAACTCCACGCCGTCGAACCGCACCAGCCCGCCGAAGGTGCCGAACCAGAGATAGCCGTCGCGGGTCTGCTCGATGGCGTTGACGCCGTTGACCGGCAGGCCGTCGTCCGCCGTCCAGACCCGCGTCACGTAAGGCGAGTCCGGGTATGCCTCGGTCCGGATCGGCTCCGGGAGCCTCCCCAGGGGCTCCTGGCCGAGCGCCGGGTTCGCGGCCACCAGAGAACCCACGAGGCCGAGGGCCGCCAAGAGTCTGCTGCTATTCCAGGTCATGACGGAGCCACGACACGGGTCACGACTCGGGTACAGAGCGGACTATACAGCCCGTGCCCGTGGCATGTGTGCCACACCTGACACAGGCGTCGCCTGTGCCATGGCACACTCTTGCCGCACATCCTGGGTCATGGACCGATCGCCGTCGGTCGGGCGGTCTAGACCTTAAGCCTCTTCCTCTCAACAACTTGTGCTCGCTGCCGGCCGCCTGGTACGGGCGCTGCTCTGACGGGCCGCCGATGACGGAGCTCGAGGACGAACGTGAACGCGCTGGTCCGATCGATCGCCCTGCTGCGCGCGGTCGAACGGGACGACCTGCGCCAAGTCGACGAGCTGCTCGCGGCCGGCGCCGACCCGAACGGGGTGAGCCCCCAGGGCTCGACGCCCCTCATGGTCGCCGCCTTCGGCGCCAGCCCCGC
>JBOGJI010000313.1:0-1653 GCA_050747865.1 Thermoanaerobaculia bacterium | reverse complement strand
GCCGGCGGTGGCGCGCAGACCGGCCGCGAGGAGCCGCAGGTGTCGCAGCGGTCCGGCATGACGGTCGTCGTCATCCGCATCCATCGCGAGCTGGCCAGCGTCGACGCCACCATCGCCATCGACGGCGACGGCAAGGTCGCCGGCCTGCACTACGCACCGGCCGCCGCGCCCGCTGTCGGGGCGCCCGCGGTCGCGTCGGACGCCGGCTACGAGGAGCGCGAGCTCAACGTTGGCGACGACGAGCTGTCCCTGCCCGGCACGCTGGCAGTTCCGACGGATGCGAGCGCGGAGAACCCCGTGCCGGGCGTGGTGCTGGTCCACGGATCCGGCCCGCAGGACCGCGACGAGACCGTCGGTCCGAATCGCCCGTTCCTCGACATCGCGCGTGGACTCGCCGCGCAGGGCATCGCGGTGCTGCGCTACGACAAGCGCACCAAGGCGCGGCCACAGGACTACGCCGGCGGCGAGATCACCATCGACAGTGAGACGACCGATGACGCCGTCGCCGCCGTCGAGGCGCTGCGTACGGTACCCGGCGTCGATCCGGAGCGAGTGTTCGTCCTCGGCCACAGCCAGGGCGGGATGATGGCGCCGCGGATCGCGGCGAGGTCCGGCCACGTCGCCGGGCTGATCTTGCTTGCCGCGCCCGCGCGGCCGCTGCTGGACCTCCTGATCGAGCAGAACGTCCGCATGGCCGAGCTCGGCGACGGCGAGATCAGCGAGGAGGAAGCCGCGGCGATCGCCAGGCTCCGGAGCCAGGTCGCCGCCATCCGCGCGGACGGCGACGTCGTCGCCGCCGATTCGCCGATGGGGCAGCCGGCCGGCTACTGGCGCAGCAGCGAGGCGGTCGACCCGGTTGCCGAGGCCGAGGCCGTCGCATTGCCGATGCTGCTGCTGCAAGGCAGCAAGGACTTCCAGGTGGTCGACGCCGACTGGCAGCGCTGGAAGGCCGCCTTCCAAGACGACGCGAAGGTCGAGTTCAAACTGTACTCCGACCTCAACCACCTCGGCATCGCCGCCGAAGGCGAGGCGGGCCCGGCGCAGTACGCGCAACCGGGCCACGTGGCCGCGGCGTTGATCGACGATGTGGCTGGGTGGATCCGCGCCCGGCCGGCGGAGTGATCCCGGCCTCTGATGGACCGACAAAGGTGCCTGACGGTGCGTCACGAAGGAGGTTTACGATGATCTGATCAACTGACAGAGCTTCGGAAGCCACCAGGTCTTGAAGTCCAGCGGGTGCGAGTCCCGCGCGGGGAGTTGTCGGTACACCCCGGTAGCCGCCGGAGCAGTCGAAGCGGGTAACCGTTCGGCTGAAGCCTCCGGAACACCTGGAGCAAGTCCAGGGGGCAACCGCACAGGCCGCAACGCGAGTGAACCCTGAGCAGGCCCCGAAAGTTTCGCCTCTCCTCAAGTTCGAGTGGGTAGAGGTGGGTTGAGATGGATTCCTCCGCAGGTCAAGAAGAGCAGTGCGATCAGCGGGCGCGGGGAGTGAAAGCCGAAGGCGCGTCGGGCGATGAGTCGCAGCCGAGTGTTGAAGCCCTCGACCACGGCGTTGGTCAACCGGGTCGTGACGTAGGCGAGGATTCCTTGGAAGTGGCGGCGCACGGTGCGCGCGGCCTTGACGAACGGTTTCAGCCGCGAGCGCGACGCCCA
>JBOGJI010000312.1:0-1046 GCA_050747865.1 Thermoanaerobaculia bacterium | reverse complement strand
TGCCCGTTGCAGATGTCGGCGGTACAGAGATTGCCCGTCTCGCAGACCGTCGCTGGCCCCGCGAACGCATTGGGCGGACAGTCCGGCCCGGTGCCGGGGCAGAACTCGGCCGGGTCGCAGACCGCGTGGATCCCGGTGCCGCCCGCCCGGCACTCGAAGCTGGCCGGCCGGAAGGCATTCGGCGGACAGGTGATGGCCACCCCGTCGCAGACCTCCGCCACATCGCAGATCCCGGCCGACGCCCGGCAGAGCGTCCCTTGCGGGTCGGGGGTGAAGGTGCAGACCCCCTGCTGGCAGATCGGCTGGTTCTCACAGGTGCCCGGCGTCGGCAGCAGCCGGCAGGCGTTGTCGCACGCCCCACAATGCTCCAGATCACGACTCGGGTCGACACAGTCGCCGTCGCAGCAGATGCCGCCGTCACAGGCGCCGCCATCCGGCACCTCGGTGCAGAACCCCTCGTTGCCCGGCACGTTGCAGGCCTGGCAGCCCCCCGGACAAGCACTGGCGCAGCAGACGCCTTGGGCACAGACCCCGCTCTGACACTGGGCATCGCCGGTACAGGGCTCCCCCAAGGGACGGTCTTCCTGACAGACGCCGTTGCTGCAGAAGGCGGCGCCGATGCAGTCGGCATCGCTGGCGCAACTCGTCAGGCAGGCGGTGCTGGCCGCGTTGCAGACAAAGAGCCCGCAACTGGCGCGGAACGGATGGCAGGTGCCGTCTCCCCCACAGCCGTAGGTGAGCCCCACGTGGTTGATGCATTCGCCTGGGGCGCAACTGATGTCGAGCCCCGGATACTGGGTGCAGAAGCGGCGTTCGACGCCGTCGCAACTCGCCTGGCAGACGGCGGTGCCGGTGCAGGCGGGGCGGTGGCCGTGCTGGTGCGATCCGGCCGGCAGCGGGCTGCACCGGCCGACCGCGCCGGCCAGGTTGCAGGCCTCGCACTGGCCGGTGCAGGCGCTGTCGCAGCAGATCCCGTCGGCGCATGTGAGCGACGCGCATTGGGTGGCGCGGGTACAGGCGGCGCCGTTGGGCAGGCGTTGGGCGTC
>JBOGJI010000311.1:0-8887 GCA_050747865.1 Thermoanaerobaculia bacterium | reverse complement strand
CTCGAGCACGCGCTTGCGGATGAGGAAGTTCTGGTCCTCGACCTTCTTCTGGGCGCTCTCGATCTGCTTGGAGAGCATCTTGGCCTCGATCGGCTCCTCCTCACCCTCCTCGCTCACGGGACCCAGGCGGTCGAGGATCCGGTAGATGCGGTCGCCCGCGAACAGGCGCACGAGCTGGTCCTCGGCCGAGAGGTAGAAGCGGGATTCGCCGGGGTCGCCCTGGCGGCCGGAACGGCCGCGCAACTGGTTGTCGACCCGCCGCGATTCGTGGCGTTCGGTGCCGAGGATGTGCAGGCCGCCCGCCGCCAGGACGTTCTGCTTGTCCTCGGCGCAGGCCTCCCCGTATCTCTCGAGGGCCGCGGCGTGGGCCTCGGGCTCGCTCTCCGCGTCGGCCTCCGCCTGCGCCATGCCTTGCGGATTGCCGCCCAGCACGATGTCGGTGCCGCGGCCGGCCATGTTGGTGGCGATGGTGACCGCGCCGGTGCGCCCGGCCTGGGCGACGATGGCGGCCTCCTTCTCGTGGTACTTGGCGTTCAACACCACGTGCGGGACGCCGGAGCGCTTCAGCTTCGCCGACAGCATCTCGCTCTTCTCGATCGACACCGTTCCCACCAGCGCCGGCTGGCCGCGCTCGTGGCAGTCGCGGATCTCCGCCACCACGGCGTCCCATTTCTCGGGCTCGGTGCGGTAGACGAGGTCGGCCCTGTCGTCGCGGATCATCGGCTCGTTGGTGAGGACGGCCACCACGTCCAGGTCGTAGATCTCGGCGAACTCCTTGGCCTCGGTCTCCGCCGTTCCCGTCATGCCGGCGAGCTTGTCGTACATGCGGAAGTAGTTCTGGAAGGTGATGGTGGCGAGCGTCTGGTTCTCGCGCTCGATGCGCACGCCTTCCTTGGCCTCGATCGCCTGGTGCAGCCCGTCGGACCAGCGGCGTCCGGGCATCATGCGGCCGGTGAACTCGTCGACGATGACGACCTGGTCATCCTTCAGGAGGTATTCGATGTCGCGCTTGTACAAGTGGTGGGCCCGCAGGCCGTTGTTGACGCCGTGCAGCAGCTCCATGTTCTCGATGTCGTAGAGATTCTCGATGCCCAGGAGCTGCTCGGCCTTGGCCACCCCGTCTTCCGTCAGCGCCACGGTCCTGGCCTTCTCGTCGACCACGAAGTCGCCGGTCGTGTGCTTGCTGCCGTCTGACTCTTCGACCTCCTCGCCGCGGACGAAGCGGGGGATGATGCGGTCGATGCGGTAGTACTTGTCGACCGACTCCTCGGACGGGCCGGAGATGATGAGCGGGGTCCGCGCCTCGTCGATGAGGATGGAGTCGACCTCGTCGACGATGGCGTAGTGGTGGCCGCGCTGCACCATCGAGGCGAGGTCGAACTTCATGTTGTCGCGCAGGTAGTCGAAGCCGAACTCGTTGTTCGTCCCGTAGGTGACATCGCCGGCGTACGCCCGCCGACGGTCGGCGTCCGGCATGTCGTGCTGGATGGTGCCGACGGTGAGGCCCAGGAACTTGTAGATCGACCCCATCCACTCGGCGTCGCGGCGGGCCAGGTAGTCGTTGACGGTGACCACGTGGACGCCGTTGGCGGCGAGGGCGTTCAGATAGGTGGGGAGGGTGGCGACCAGGGTCTTGCCCTCGCCGGTTTTCATCTCGGCGATCTTGCCGTCGTGGAGCACCATGCCGCCGGCGACCTGGACGTCGAAGTGGCGCATGCCCAGCGTGCGCGCGGCCGCCTCGCGCACGACGGCGAAGGCCTCGATGAGGAGGTCGTCCAGGGTGGCGCCCTGGGCCAGGCGCTGGCGGAGCTCTCGGGTCTTGTCCTTGAGCTGTTCGTCGGTCAGGCCCTGGATCTGCGGTTCCAACTCGTTGATGGCAGCGATTCGCGGCTGCATGCGCTTCAGCTCTCGCTCGTTGGCGCTGCCGAAGACCTTGGTGAGTGCGCGATTCAGCATGGTTTCCTCGGGATTCAGTTTACCAAGGGCTGCAAGGTTCTTTCCCGGTCCGAGCCGGTTGGGGCGCCGCGCGGCCGGTTGGTGTATCGGGGGTCTGGAGTCGGTGAGTCGCGCGGCTAGCGGTCGAGCAAGTAGCCGAAGGGGTCTACGGGGCGGCGGTCGACGCGGACCTCGTAGTGGAGGTGGTAGCCGGTGGTGCGGCCGCTGCGGCCTATCTGGCCGATCACGGTGCCGCGGTCGATCCGCTGGCCCGGGGTCACGTCGACCTGGCTCAGGTGGCCGTAACGCGTGGTGATGCCGAAGCCGTGCGACAGGACAACGGCGTTGCCCAGCTCGCCGAGGCGCCCCGCGTGCACCACGACGCCGTCGCCAGGGGCCTGGACGGGGTTCCCCGCCGAGGAGCCGATGTCGACGGCCGGGTGGAACGCCCGGCGTCCGGTGATGGGGTCGCTGCGATAGCCGTAGCCGCTGGTGATGACGCCGCGGACCGGGGCCACGGTCGGCGCGGCGGCGAGCCAGCTGAGCTGCTCGTCGAGGCGCCCGGAGATGGTGGCGAGGGCGCCGGTGACACGGTCGGCTCGCTTGGCGAGCGCGTCGATGGCGGTGACGGGGTGCGCGCTCGCGGCCGGCTCCAGGGCGCCGCCGACCCCGGCTTCACCCGCCAGATCCTCGACGCCGGCGACGATCGCAAGCTCCCGGGTCCGGGCTTCGAACTCCGCCACCCGCGCCTGCAGCTCCTCGAGGCTGGCCTCGAACGAGGCGTTGATGCGGCGCAGAGCGGTGTTCTCCTGCCGCACCCTGGCCAACTCCGTGGGGTCACGGGGCCGTTGGACCAGCGTCCAGAGACTCCAGGTGGCGATTCCGAAGACGGCCACGAGCGCCAGACCGGTGACGATCAGGCGACGGGTGGTGAAGCGATACTCGCGAGAGCCGATGCGACCATGCGGAAGCAGGATGATGGTGTGCCAGGGGCGCTTCATCGTTCAGATACGGGTTCGGCGGCCGTGGCTCCGGGGGAGGTCCTGCGCGGGGCCTGTCGCATTGTACGGATCGACGTCGCGATGTCAAATCGAGGTCAGGCGTCGATCCAGGGTCCGGTATTGGATGGCCTCGGCCACGTGCGCCGCGCCGATGGCGTCGGCGGCGGCCAGGTCGGCGATGGTGCGCGCCACTTTGAGAACACGGGTGACGGCACGAGCCGACAGGCCGAGACGGGAGAAGGCACGGTCGAGCAGCCGCTGCGCATCGGAATCGAGGCGGCCGTGCCGGCGCAGCGCGCGCTCGTCCATGGCCGCGTTGACCGGCGGGGTGGGGGTGCCGGCGAGCCGTCGTTGCTGCCGGGACCGCGCCTCGCGGACACGCCCGGCGACGTCGGTCGTGCCCTCGCCGGGAGTTCCCTTGAGGTCGCGCAGGGATACCGAGGGCACTTCGACGTGCAGGTCGATGCGATCGAGAAGCGGACCCGATACCCGGCCGCGGTAACGCTCGACCATAGGCGGCGGACACAGGCACTCGTGGCGGGGATCTCCGAGATGACCGCAGGGGCAAGGATTCATCGCCGCGACGAGGGTGAAGC
Organism: Thermoanaerobaculia bacterium; assembly: GCA_050747865.1. GTDB lineage: Bacteria > Acidobacteriota > Thermoanaerobaculia > Multivoradales > JAHEKO01 > JBOGJI01. The sequence continues at coordinate 5,355 of JBOGJI010000311.1, read as the reverse complement.
GGGCGGGGAAGCGGAAGCGGAACTGGGTGCGGACGATGTAGATTTCACCCTCTTCCAACGGCTGCCGCAGGCCCTCGAGGGCGTCGCGGCGGAACTCGGGCAGCTCGTCGAGGAACAGGACGCCGCAGTGGGCGAGGCTGACCTCGCCGGGCCGCGGCGGGGATCCGCCGCCGAGCAGCGCCGGCGTGCTGGCGCCCGGATGGGGGCTGCGAAACGGCCTGGTGAAGCGGAGGCCGGCCTCGGGGCGCTCGCCGGCGCTGGAGTGGATGCGGGTGACCACGATGGCCTCCTCTCGCGTCAACGGCGGCAGCAGGCCCGGAAGCCGGCGGGCGAGCATGGTCTTGCCTGAGCCGGGCGGCCCGATGAAGAGCAGGTTGTGGCCGCCGGCGGCGGCCACCTCGAGCGCCCGGCGTGCCGCCTCCTGGCCGCGCACGTCGGCGAGATCCGGGATCGAGGCCAGGTCCGGCGGCTCCGCCTCCTCGCCGGCGGCGGGCGGCAGCACCTCCGCACCCAGCAGGTGGCGAACGGCTTCGCCCAGATGGCCCACCCCGATCACGTCTACGCCGCCGAGCGAGGCGCCCTCCGGCGCGGTGAGCGCGGGCAGCAGCAGCTCGCGGGCGCCCAACCGCTTCGCCAGGTCGGCGACCGCGAGAGCGCTGCGTACCGGCCGTACGGCGCCGTCCAGCCCCAGCTCGCCGCAGAACAGCCGCCCATCGAGGCAGTCGGCGGGGAGCTGCTCGTGGGCGACCAGCAGCGCCAGGGCGATCCCCAGGTCGAGATGGTTGCCCACCTTGCGCAGATCGGCGGGCGCCAGGTTCACCACGACGCCTCGAGGCGGCAGACGGAAGCCACAGTTCTTGACCGCGGTGCGCACCCGTTGGCGGCTCTCGCGCACCGCCGCGTCGGCGAGCCCCACGATCTGCATCTGGGGAAGCCCAGTGCGCACGTCCACCTCGATCTGGACCGGCCGAGCATCGATGCCCCACGGCGTGGCGGCGGTGCAGCGAGCCAGCATCGCAGAGTAGGACGGAAAGCCGCGGCCACGCCTTGCAGATGACGGTGCTAGCATCGTCGTGTCGCAGCGAACAGAACCGGAGGGACATGGCAATGGCGAAGACACTGGGCTGCCTGGCGATACTAGCCCTCGTGCTGGTGGGACTCGGCATCTACCTTGCCGGCCAATACAACGCCCTGGTCACCGTGGACCAGGAGGTGGAGGCGCAGTGGGCGCAGGTGGAGAACGCCTACCAGCGGCGCGCCGACCTGGTGCCGAATCTGGTGAGCACCGTACGCGGCGCCGCCGAGTTCGAGCAGGAGACGCTGCAGAACGTCATCGAGGCCCGCAGCCGGGTGGGCCAGGTCAGCGCCGAGGCCAGCGCCGAGATCGTCAACGACCCGGCCCGGTTCGCCGCCTTCCAGCAAGCCCAGGACGCCCTTTCATCGGCGCTCTCCCGCCTGCTTGTGGTGGTGGAGCGCTATCCCGAGCTGCGCGCCGTCGCCCCCTTCCAGGACCTCATGGTGCAGCTCGAGGGGACCGAAAACCGCATCGCCGTCGAGCGCCGGCGCTTCAACGAGGTGGCGCGGGGCTTCAATACGCGCTTGAAGCGGGTGCCGACGGCGTGGTTCGTGCGTCTGCTCGGCTGGGACTTCCAGGAGAAGGTGTATTTTGCGGCCCAGCCCGGTGCCGAGCAGGCCCCCGAGGTCGATTTCGATTTCGGCGACGACTAGCCCGTCTCGATGCCCCAGGCGGCGGCGACGCACGCCGGCACGCCGACGCCGTGCCGCCAGTCGCCGAGGATGTGGAGGCCCGGGTGACGGGCCTCGATTGCGGCGGCGGCCTCTCGCGCCGCGAGCGCTTCCGGTGTCGGCTGGGGAATGCCCGGACGCCACCGGCGGATCACCGTTGCCCACGGCTCCCCCCGCAATCCGAGCAGTGGTGTTAGTGCCCGCCAGGCGTGCTCGACCAGCGCACCATCGTCGATGTCCACCAGGTCTTCGCGACATTGGCCGCCGATCAACACGGTGAGGACGTGCGTTCCAGGCGGAGCGATCTCAGGAGCGATGGAGGAGGCGAAGATGCAGCCGAGGACCCCGTCGGTGGCGTCGAACGGATCGAGGAGCCCGAAGCCGTCGGGTAGCGGCTCCATCTGATCCCGGCGGCAGGCCAGGACCACGGTGGCCACCGGCGCATGCGGGATGGCGGCGAACCGGCCGGTGTCGCCGAGCGGCGCAAGCACCGCCGTGGCCGCCGACGCGGGAAGCGCCGCCACCAGCTTCTGGCCGAAGAGCCGCCGCGCCCCATCGGGTCCCGCCACCTCGACCTCGAAGCCCTCGTCCGCCCGGCGCACCGAGACTGCACGCGTGCGGGGCAGAGTCGGCACGCCCTCGCCGGCCCGATCGAGCCACGCCTGCCACCCATGGCGTGGACGCAGCAGGCGCCGCCGCCCCAACCCCGCAAGCGCCTCGGCCGCCAGGATCTCCCGCTCGTCGCCGGCATAGACCCCGGTGGCGATGCACGCCGCAATCAGGGAGCCCCCGGCGTCGCCGAGCCGGCGCCGCAGCGCCGGCACCAACCGCTCGTCCGGCCGCACCCGCGGCGGCCATCCGCCGAGCCGCCCGACCACCAGCCGCAACCCGGCGGCGCGCGAGATCAGCGGCGTGGAGAGCCAGGCGAAGGGCTGCGCGGGGATCGCGACCAGGCGACCTTCGTGCACCATGTAGCGACGACGGACGACGGAGGAGACGGGGGCGAGGTCCGCCTCGACCCCGGCCGCCCGCGCAAACGCGATGAGCTCCGGACTGGAGGCGATGGTATGCGCCCCCAGCTCCCACGGCATCCCAGCCTCAGTGTGGGTGGCGAGACTACCGCCAAGCCTCTTCGAGGCTTCGATCAACTCGACCTGCCAACCCGCCTGCTGCAGCCGGCGCGCCGCAACCAGCCCGCTGACCCCACCCCCGAGGACTAGTGCCTGTCGCTTCACGGAGGCGGACGCTACCAGGCTCCCCGTGTCGAGCCTGGGTGGTACGATTCCGAGGTGCCGGCAATGGATACGTCCGAGGCGGCCGCGTCGGCCCAGTTGGAGGTCTACCGCCGCATGTCGCCTGCCGCCCGCTTGCGGGTCGGACTCGAGTTGACGGCGACGAGCCGCCGGCTCCTCGGGGACGGTATCCGCAGGCGTCACCCCGAATACGACGACGAGCACGTGCGACTCGCGTTCCTGCGATTGTGGCTTGGGCCGGAGCTGTTCCGCGCCGCGTACCCCGGCCTGCCCGAGCTCGAGCCGTGACGCAGGAAGAGGTCGTCGGCCGAGTCATCGAGGCGCTGCAGCAACTCGACGTGCCCTACATGGTCGCCGGCTCGTTCGCCAGCAACCTGCACGGCGTTCCACGCATGACCCAGGATGCGGATCTGGTGGTCGATCTCGAGGAAAGGACTGCGCGAAGCCTGGTCGAGTTGCTCGAGCCCGAGTTCTACGTCAGCGTGGACGTAGCACTCGAAGCCGTGCAACAGCGGCGCTTGCTCAACGCTATTCATCTCGACACGGGTTTCAAGATCGATCTGGTCATCAAGAAGAGTCGGCCCTTCAGCGCGGAAGAGCTCGACCGGCGCGAGCCGGGGTTGCTAGCGGGCCAGCAGGTCGCCTTCGCGACCGCCGAGGACACGATCCTCGCGAAGCTGGAATGGGCAAAGCTCGGCGACTCGGAGCGCCACTACGGTGACGCGATCGGCATCGTTCAGGTGCAGGGACAGCGCCTCGACTGGCCCTATCTCGAGCGCTGGGCAGATGCGCTCGGCGTCGTGGACCTCTTGGGACGCGTACGTCGAGGCGAGCCGTTTCGGGGCTGACAGCGGCTACGGATGATCCAGGGGGATCAACTCGCGACGGGGACTCGTAGGACAGCGCGTACGAAGGCCTGGGCGTGCTCCGCGGGAGTGTCCGGCAGGATGCCGTGGCCGAGGTTCACGATGTGGGGCCCCGGCGTTTCGTCGACGAGCCGCCGGACCTCATCCTCGATCACCGGGATCGGCGCCAGTAGGAGTGCCGGGTCGAGGTTTCCCTGCAGCACTCGCGCCTCGCCAAGCGTTTGCCGCGCGGTATGGAGCGGCTGGCGCCAGTCGAGCGACACCGCTTCGGTCGGGAGAGCGGTGAGCTCGGAGAGCAGGTGGGCGCCGCCGTGGAGGTAGTAGATGATCGGCACGCGGCCGCGCAGCGGCTCGAGGACGCGCAGCAGAGCCGGCAGGGCCAGGTCGCGCCAGCGTTTGGCGTCCAGTAGCCCACCCCAGGTGTCGAAGAGCTGGATCGCCTGCGCCCCGGCCTCCACCTGGGCGGCGACGTATTCGGTCGAGACCTCGGCGATGCGCTCGAGCAGCAGGGCCAGGCCCTCGGGGTCGCGCCAGCTCCAGCTCATCGCCGTGGGGAAGCCCTTCGAGCCGCTGCCTTCGATGAGGTAGCAGGCCAGGGTCCAGGGAGAGCCGGCGAAGCCGATCACCGGAACGCGGCCGTCGAGCTCCCGCCGCACCAGGCGCAACGCGTCGCAGACGAAGCCGAGCTCGCGCTCGACGTCCGGGCGCGTGAGCTCGGCGGCCTCGGCGCGGGAGCGCACCGGTCGCGCGAAGACCGGCCCCCGTCCCTGCTCGAAGGCGAGATCCGCACCCATGGCCATCAGCGGAAGCAGGATGTCGGCGAACAGGATCGCCGCGTCGACCCCCAAGCGCTCGACCGGCTGCACGGTGACCCGGGCCGCCAGCTCCGGAGTGCGGCACATCTCCAGGAACTCGTGGCGGGCCCGCACCTCACGGTACTCCGGTAGATAGCGTCCGGCCTGCCGCATGATCCAGACCGGCTTGCGCGGGACGGGCTCGCCGCGCAGGGTGCGCAGGAGGAGATCGGACATCCGCCGCAGAGTACCAGAGCCTCCTATACTCAGACGGCATGCGGGAGATCGACGGGCGGTCCCTGACCCTGGAGACGCTGCAGGCGGTGGTCGCCGACAAGGAGCCGGCGGCGCTGGCGCCGGCGGCGCGCGAGCGCATGGAGGCGGCGCGGCGGACCGTCGAGGCGGCGCTGGCGGCGGATCAGCCGATCTACGGCGTCAACACCGGCTTCGGCGATCTGGCGAACATCCGCATCGGCGTGGATCGTCTCCGCGAGCTGCAGCGCCGCCTGCTGCTGTCGCACGCCGCGGGAGTGGGGGAGTGCCTGCCGGAGGTGGCGGTGCGCGCCATGTTGCTGCTGCGCGCCAACGCCCTGGCGGCCGGCCACTCCGGCGTGCGGCCGGAGGTGGTCGAGCGGCTGCTGGAGCTGCTGGCGCGCGACCTGCTCCCGGTGGTGCCGGCGCGCGGCTCGGTGGGGG
>JBOGJI010000310.1:0-19333 GCA_050747865.1 Thermoanaerobaculia bacterium | reverse complement strand
GCTCCTGGGCCACCGCGACGTGAGCACGACCATGATCTACACCCACGTCCTCAACCGCGGCGGCCTGGCCGTCCGCAGCCCCCTCGACACCCTGGGAGAGACGCCATGACTATCGCGTTATCCAACTTGACCTCGCTGCATAAGACAACCGGCCTCCGCCTCGAGCGCTTGCAGAAGTCCATCATGCGCAGCGAGTTGCGACCCAGATCGCGCCGAGTCCGCTTCCTGTTATCCAGCGAAAGTCCAGCCGTGATAAACGCCGGCCGAGTCGTAGAATTCTAGTTAGACCGCCTACGGAGTCTTGGGATGCCTCGCAAGAAGAGCGTCAAGAAGAGCGCGGCCGACTTCAAAGCTCGGGCCGACGAGATAGCTGCCTTCGCCACCGACGCAGAGCAGAAGCTCACGGACCAGCAGGCGTCCTGGGCCTACGACTACGGCATTCTCCGGCTATACCGAGAGTTCGAGGCGCTGATGCTGGACGCTCTCGTAGGCGCGATCAACAATGACACAGCCACCATCGCGAAGAGTACCGGCATCACATTTCCAAGGCACCTGACGGACGAGGTGTGCGAGTATCTGATCATCGGCAACGGGTACTTCGACTTCAAAGGTCGGGACGGGCTGATCCAGACTTTGAAGGAATACGTGCCTGCCGATCACTACCTCGTCACGGCGGTGAAGAAGGACAAGTACAGGGAGTCACTGGAGCGGCTGTCCGCCCTCCGGAACCTCGCTGCACACAACAGCGCGGTGGCGAAGACGAGGGCCAAGAAAGCCGTCCAGCAAGAGCGTATGCCGGACGCGGGCTCTTGGCTGAAGAAGCACGGCCGGCTCAAAGGTATCATCGACCGACTTAAGGAGCTGGCGGAGGAGATCGATGCGGGAGCGCCGTATTAGGCGGTCTAACAACAGCATGCAGCGGACGGCGCTGCGCGCCGCCGCTGATGCTGAACGTTCGGCGCACTGAGCCAGGCTGACTCTCATGCAGGAGGGGCAGAGCGATCGCCGACCAAGCCACCCTCGCCGCCATGGACCTGACCGACTATCACGCGCGGTATCTGGCTCATGAGCTGACGCGCCGCTGCGCTTCCGGCAGCGTCGAGAAGTTGGCCCCGGTGCTCGCCGATGCGCAGGTCGACCTGAATCCGCATCAAGTCGAAGCTGCGCTCTTCGCTTTTCAGAGCCCATTCTCGAAGGGCGCGATCCTGGCCGACGAGGTCGGCCTGGGGAAGACCATCGAGGCCGGCTTGCTGCTGGCGCAGAGGTGGGCCGAGCGCAAGCGGCGCCTGCTGGTGATCCTCCCGGCGAATCTGCGGAAGCAGTGGAGCCAGGAACTCGAGGACAAGTTCTACCTCCCGTCGGTCATCCTCGAGTCCAGGAGCTTCAACGAGGCGATTCGCGCCGGCAACCTGAACCCGTTCGAGCGGGACGCGATCATTCTCTGCTCGTTCCAGTTCGCGCGCGCCAAGGAGCCGTATCTGCGGCGGACGCCCTGGGATCTCGTGGTGATCGACGAGGCTCATCGGCTGCGCAACGTCTACAAGAACACGAGCAAGATCGCCGTGTCGATCAAACAGGCGGTGGCGCCGTTCCCCAAGGTGCTCTTGACGGCGACGCCGCTGCAGAACTCGCTGCTCGAGCTCTACGGCCTCGTCAGCATCATCGACGACTACGCGTTCGGTAACGTCCAGAGCTACCGCGGTCGCTACTCCCGGATCAACAGCGACGCCAATTTCGCGGAGTTGAAGGAACGGCTCGCTCCCCTGTGCAAGCGAACCCTCCGCCGGCAGGTCCTGGAGTACGTCAAGTACACGAACCGCCATGCGCTGGTGCAGGAGTTCGTCCCGGCGCCCGACGAGCAGCGGCTCTACGATCTGGTCTCGGGGTATCTCCAGCGCGAGACGCTCTACGCCTTACCGGCCAGCCAGCGCCAGCTCGTGACGCTGATCCTGCGCAAGCTGCTTGCCTCCTCGACCTACGCCATCGCGGGCACGCTCGACGGACTGGTCCAGCGGCTGCAGGCCGCCGCCGTGGCAGCAGCGGGGATCAGCGGGCCGCCCGAAGAGCTCTCGGACGACTGGGAACAGCTCGACGAGCTGGCCGACGAGTGGGGAGACGACGGCGACGGCGCGCAGGCTGAGGGACCGGTGCTGACGCCCGGCGAACGCGCCGCGCTGCAGCGCGAGATGGTCGAGCTGTGCGAGTTCCTCACCCTTGCCCGCTCGATCGTCAAGAACTCGAAGGGGGAGGTGCTGCTCTCCGCGCTGCGTCGCGGCTTCGAAGCCGCCGCGCGCGCCCGGACCGCCCAGCAGGCAGATGTGGCGCTCCACGAGAAGGCCGTCATCTTCACCGAGTCGCGCCGCACGCAGCAGTACCTGTTCGACCTCCTGGAGCGCACCGAGTTCGCCGGCCGCGTGATGGTCTTCAACGGCACGAACAACGACCCCACCTCCAAGGCGATCTACCAGCGCTGGGTCGCGCAGCACGCGGGCACCGATCGCGTCAGCGGGTCCCCGAGCGCGGACATGCGCGCCGCCCTGGTCGAGCACTTCCGCGACGAGGCGGCGATCCTGATCGCCACGGAGGCCGCTGCGGAGGGCATCAACCTCCAGTTCTGCAACCTCGTCGTCAACTACGACCTACCGTGGAACCCCCAACGCATCGAGCAGCGCATCGGGCGCTGCCACCGCTACGGCCAACAGTTCGACGTGGTGGTTGTCAACTTCCTCAACCGGGCCAACGCCGCGGATCAGCGCGTCTATCAGCTCCTCGACGAGAAGTTCCGGCTCTTCGACGGCGTGTTCGGCGCGAGCGACGAGATCCTGGGCGCGATCGAGTCCGGCGTGGAGTTCGAGAAGCGGATCGCCGCGATCTACCAGGAGTGCCGCACGGCAGAGCAGATCCAGCGCGAGTTCGATCAGCTCCAGCGCGAGTTCGCCGACGAGATCGCCGCCGGCCAGCTGGATGCGCGCGAGAAGCTGCTCGACAACTTCGACCAGGAGGTCGTCGAGAAGGTGCGCATCCAGAGCGTGGACGTGCTCGACCGCTTCAACGAGCGCCTGTGGCGGCTCACGCACCACGTGCTGCGCGACCATGCGCGCTTCGACGCGCCGGGCCACAGCTTCCTGCTGCTGCAGAACCCCTTCGCGCCCGAGACGATTCACCCCGGCCCCTACCGCATGGGCAAGCGGGTGGACGACGCCAACACCTACCGTGTCGGACACCCGCTGGCGCAACGCGTCCTGGCGCTCGGCAGCTCGCTCGCGACGCCCCCCGCGGAGGTCGTCTTCCGCTACGGCGCGAGCGGAAAGAAGATCACGCTCCTCGAACCGCTCGTGGGCGCGAGCGGCTGGCTCGCCTGCGCGCGCCTGACCGTGAGCGCGATGGAGACGGAGGACCACGTCTTCCTCGCCGGCCTCGCCGACGGCGGCGAGGCCCTCGACGATGCCACCTGCCGCCGCTTCTTCGACTTGCCGGGCGCCGTGGAGCGACCTTGCTCCGTCCCCGATCCGGTCGCTGTGCGGCTCGCCGAAGCGGGGGCGCGCGAGGAGCGCGAGCTGCTCGATTCGCTGGCAGCCCGCAACGGGCGCTGGTTCGATCAGGAGATGAACAAGCTGGATCGCTGGGCCGACGACCGGCGCTCCACGTTGCGGGCCACGCTGGATGAGCTGGACTCGGCCCTCAAGGCGGCCAAGCGCGCTGCGCGCGTCGCTCCGACGCTGCCCGAGAAGCTCGAGCGCCAGCGCGAGGCCCGGGCGCTCGAAGGCAAGCGCGACGAAGCCTGGCGAGCTTTCGACGGGGCGAGCCGCGACCTCGACCGCCAGAAGGACGAGCTGCTCGACGAGATCGGGAGCCGGCTGGAGCAGAGCGCGCGGCTCGAGCCGCTCTTCACGCTGCGGTGGCGGCTTGCGTGACATGGCTCGGCTCGGAAGCGCGGCCCTTCGCAGCACTTCCTGGTCCGGGTCCGGACGGCGCGGGCCGGCCGTTCGGCTGCCCGTCACGCCTTGGTCCCTCGGAAACCAGCGAACAGCCGAAGCGTCAACTAGCGTTCAGCCGCATTCCGTACTTGCATTCAGCCGGCATGGGAGCCTAGCATCCGCCATGCCCCGAGCCGCCCGGACCTTCCCGCGATACCTCGCGCCTCGCCTGCGCGAAGCGCTCCGCGATTCTCCGGCGGTCCTGATCCACGGCCCGCGCCAGAGCGGCAAGACGACGCTCGCGCGTGCCGTCGGCGAGCCCCGCGGCTACCGCTACGTGACGTTCGACGACGAGGCGGTCTGCGCCGCGGCTCGCGGCGACCCGATCGGCTTCGTGAGCGCGCTGCCGGCGAAGACCATCCTCGACGAGGTCCAGCGGGTACCTGAGATCTTCACCACGCTCAAGACAGCCATCGACCGGCGCAGGACTGCGGGGCGCTTCATCCTCACCGGCTCGGCGAACATCCTCTTCGTTCCGGCCCTCGCCGACTCGCTCGCCGGCCGGATGGCGATCCTGCGGCTGCACCCGCTCGCGCAGTGCGAGATCGAGGGCGCGCGCCCGCGCTTCCTCGCGGCGCTGTTCCGCGGCGCCTTCAAGGCCGGGATCGCCGACCGTCTCGGTCCGGATCTCGCCAACCGCGTCGCGGCCGGCGGGTATCCGGCGGCTTTGGCACGCCGCGCACCCGGTCGCCGCAGAGCCTGGTATCGCGACTACGTCGAGACGCAGATTCAGCGGGACGTCCGTGATCTCAGCCGCCTCCGCTCGTTCGACACGCTGCCGAAGCTGCTCGCCCTGGCAGCGGCGCAGACGGCGCGGCTCGTGAACGTCGCCGACCTCGCGGCGCCGTTCGAGCTCACGCGCCAGACCATCCACGAGCACGTAACGCTGCTCGAGCGCGTGTTCCTGCTCGAGCGGCTGCCATCGTGGCATTCGAACCGGCTCAGCCGGCTGGTCAAGCGGCCCAAGCTCCACGTCGGGGACACGGGGGTCGCCTGCGCGTTGCTCGGCCTCGATGCCCAGCGGCTGGAAGCCGACCGGCCGACCCTCGGCTCCATGCTCGAGAGCTTCGTGCTGCAGGAGCTGCGGCGCCAGGCGAGCTTCGGGCCGGAGCCGCCAGGCTTCTTCCACTTCCGCGATCGTGACGACTTCGAGGTGGACATCGTGATCGAGCGGGGACACGCGGCGGTCGCCGGAGTCGAGGTGAAGGCCGCCGCGACGGTGCACGAGGCCGACCTGCGGGGCCTGCGCAAGCTCCGCGACGCGGCCGGGAGACGGTTCGTCGCGGGCGTCGTCCTGTACGACGGCAGTGCGACGATCCGCTTCCGCGATGGTCTGTTCGCGGTCCCCGTGCGCAAGCTGTGGGAGACGACATGAGCAAGAAGGACACGACGAACGCCGAAGCCCCCGAGAAGCTCGACCTGCGCTCGCACGACGTCGCCGAGGAGCGGCGCCGGGATCTGCTGCACCTCTTCCCCGAGATCGCGACCGAAGGCGGCAAGCTCGACTTCGAACGGCTGAAGCTCGCGCTCGGCGAGGCGGTCGACGCCGGCAAGGAGCGCTTCGGCCTCACCTGGCCCGGCAAGGCCGACTGCTTCCGCACCATCCAGGCCCCGAGCCTCGCCACGCTGCGCCCGTGCCGGGAGGAGAGCATCGACTTCGACACGACCGAGAACCTCATCATCGAGGGCGACAACCTCGAGGTGCTGAAGCTGCTCCAGAAGTCCTACCTGGGGAAGGTCAAGATGATCTACATCGACCCGCCCTACAACACCGGCAAGGACTTCATCTACCCCAACAACTACACCGAGAGCTTGCAGACGTACCTCGAGTACACCGGGCAGGTGGACGCCGAGGGGCGCAAGTTCGGGACGAACACGGACACCGACGGTCGCTTCCACTCGAAGTGGCTGAACATGATGTACCCGCGGCTGTACCTGGCGAGGAATCTGCTGCGGGAGGACGGGGTGATTTTCGTGTCGTGCGACGACAACGAAGTGCATAACCTGCGGGGGTTGATGAACGAGGTGTTCGGGGAAGAGAACTTCGTGGCCGCTTGCATTTGGCAGAAGCGGTACTCGCGTGAGAACCGTGGGGCAATTGGGGATGCCCATGACTACTTGATCGTCTACGCCGCACACGCCGAGGCTTTCGAAGTCACTCGCAACCTCGTGCCGATGACCGAAGAGCAGGAGCGCGTCTACAAGAACCCCAATAACGACCCCAAGGGGCGTTGGCGTGCTGTCCCAATGACCGCGCAAGGATATCGCCCGAACCAGATGTACGAAGTCGAGACTCCGTCCGGCGCATCGCACAAGCCTCCGGAGGGGCGATGCTGGTCGATGACTGAGCCGGAGTATCTCAAGCTGAAAGCCCTCGGGCGCATCTACTTTGGGAAGGATGGAAGTTCGCAACCGGGCGTTATCCGGTACCTGACTGAGGTCGATGGTCTCGTTCCGTGGACGTGGTGGCCATCCAAGGAGGTCGGCCACACTGATGAAGCTCGTAAGGAGATTCGAGCGATCTTTGGTTCGCAGACGGTTTATGACACGCCCAAGCCAGTCAGGCTGCTGCATCGAATCATCGAGATCGCCTCGACACCCGACGGCCTCATCCTCGACTTCTTCGCCGGCTCCGGCACCACTGCCCACGCCGTCCTCGACCTCAACAAGCAGGATGGCGGCAATCGCAAGTTCATCCTCGTCCAGCTCCCCGAGCCGACGGGCCGCGAGGACTACCCGACCATCGCCGACATCACCGAGGAGCGCGTCCGGCGCGTCATCCGGAAGCTGCACGACGAGGACGCCGGTAAGCTCGACCTCGATGGCGGCAGGAAGCCCGACCGCGGCTTCCGCGTTTTCAAGCTGGCCAAGTCGAACTTCACGACCTGGGACGCGGAACAGGCCAAGGAGGCCGAGGGGCTCGCCCGACAGCTCGAGCTGCACGTGGACCACATCCGCGAGGGCCGCACCGAGGGCGATCTCCTGCACGAGATCCTGCTCAAGAGCGGCTTCCCGCTCACCACGCCGGTCGAGATCCTGGATCTCGCCGGCAAGCCGGTCCACAGCGTAGCGGGCGGCGCGCTCCTCGTCTGCCTCGACCGGGCGCTCACGCTCGAGCTGATCCGCGCCAAGGCCGAGCGGACACCCGAACGTGTGGTCTGCCTCGACGAGGGCTTCGCCGGGAACGACCAGCTCAAGGCCAACGCCGTGCAGATCTTCAAGACCAAAGGCGTCACCAGCTTCCGGACGGTGTGAGGATGACGAGCACGTCGGTCCACTACCACGCCAGCTCCTTCCCGCCGCGGGAGATCAAGTGGCCGCAGCTCATTCCACTGCTCGGGACGACCGCCGCCGCGGTCGCGCGGTACGACGGCATCCTGGCTGCTGTGCCCAACCCGGCCGTGCTGCTCAGCCCGCTGACGACCCAGGAGGCCGTGCTCTCGTCGCGCATCGAGGGGACGCAGGCCACATTCGACGAGGTGCTCGAGTACGAAGCCGCGGGCGAGGGCGAAGGCGTCCCACCCGAGCGGGTGGCGGACATCCACGAGGTGCTGAACTACCGCCGCGCGCTGCGTGAGGCCGAGCGGATGATGGCGGAGCTGCCGCTCTGCCTGCGGGTCGTCTGCGCCGCCCATCGTCTGCTCATGGATGGCGTGCGCGGGCACGGCAAGGGCCCGGGCGAGCTGCGCCGCGTCGCCAACTGGATCGGGCCGCCCGGGTGCCCGATCGCGGAGGCGCGCTTCGTGCCGATCTCTGCGGGCGATCTGCCGGCCGCGATGACGCAGTGGGAGCGCTACGCCAACGAGGAAGCGGCGGATCGACTCGTCCAGCTCGCGATCCTGCACGCCGAGTTCGAGGCTCTGCACCCGTTTCTCGACGGCAACGGGCGGCTCGGCCGCATGCTGGTCCCCCTCTTCCTGTGGCAAGCGCGCCTGATCCGCGCGCCGATGTTCTACCTGAGCGCGTATCTCGAGGCGCGGCGCGACGAGTACTACGAGCGGCTGCTCGCGGTGTCGCGCGACGGCGACTGGACGGGCTGGTGCGGCTTCTTCCTCGAGGCGACGCGCCAACAGGCGGAGGCCAACCTCGAGAAGGCGCGTGGGATCCTCGACCTCTACGCATCGATGAAGCCCCGGCTGCACGAGCTGACGCGCTCGCAGTACGTGGTTCACGCGCTCGACTGGATGTTCGAGCGCCCGATCTTCAGGAGCTCCGACTTCGTGGGGGGAGCGGGCATCCCCAAGCCGACGGCGACGCGGATCCTGCGCGTGCTCCGGGAGTCGGGCGACCTGCGGGCGATCTCGCCCGCGCGCGGACGCCGGCCGGCAATCCTGGCGTTCTCAGCGCTGCTGAACGTCGCGGAGGGTCGCGATGCGTTCTAGCTCACACATGCGACGCAAAGCCATTTGTGGATCACGCATTGGATTTCATGATCCACAACCAGCCTTGTGGCGGGCCGGTGAGCCACAAGCGACCAGGGGCAGCAACCTAGCTCGAGACAAGGGGTTATGAAGCTCCAGTTCGACCCGAACCAGCCCTTCCAGCACGACGCCGTGGCCGCGGTCACGGACCTCTTCGACGGCCAGCCGCAGGGCGCCCCCGAGTACTCGGTCATCAAGATGGGCGAGTTCGGCGAGCTCTTCGCCGGGCAGGAGCGGACCGAGCTCGGTGTCGGCAACCGGCTGCTGCTCGACGAGGGCAAGCTGCGCGAGAACCTGCGCCGGGTCCAGGAGCGGAACGACATCGAGGTGGCGGACCCCGCCGCTGCCCCCGAGGCTTGGGAGCTCTTCGACGCCCCGGCCGGCCGGAATCGGGCCTGCCCGCACTTCTCGGTGGAGATGGAGACGGGCACGGGCAAGACCTACGTCTACCTGCGCACGATCTTCGAGCTGTGCCGCCGCTACGGCTTCCAGAAGTTCGTCATCGTCGTGCCGAGCGTGGCGATCCGCGAGGGCGTGCTCAAGAACCTCGAGATCACCGCCGAGCACTTCCGCGCGCTCTACGACAACCTGCCCTTCGAGCACTTCGTCTACGACGCGCGAAGGGTCAACAGGCTCCGGCAGTTCGCGACGAGCAATGCCTTGCAGGTGATGGTGATCAACATCGACGCCTTTCGCAAGAACTTCACGGGGAGCGAAGAGGAGCGGAAGAGCAACGTCATCTACAAGGAGAGCGACCGGCTCTCGGGCCGGCAGCCGATCGAGTTCGCGCAGGCGGCCCGCCCGATCGTGATCGTCGACGAGCCGCAGAGCGTGGACTCGACCGAGAAGGCGCAGGACGCGATCAAGGCGCTGAACCCGCTGTGCACGCTGCGCTACTCGGCCACCCACCGCGATCCGTACAACCTGGTCTACCGCCTCGACCCGGTGCGCGCCTTCGAGCTGAAGCTCGTGAAGCAGATCGTCGTCGCCAGCGCGATCGCCGAGGGCGCGATCAACGACGCGTTCGTCCGCGTGGACCGGATCGACTACAGGAACGGCATCAAGGCGAAGCTCCGCATCCATGCGCAGGCGGCCTCCGGGCCGAAGGAGAAATCGGTCACGGTGAGGCAGGGGGCCGACCTCTTCGTGCTCTCGGGCGAACGCGCCTGCTACCGCGAGGGATTCGAGGTGGCGGAGATCAACGCGGAGCCGGGCGCGGAGCACCTGCGCTTCGCGAACGGCCGGACGCTGCGACTGGGCGAGGAGATCGGCGGCCTGCGCGAGGACGTCTGGCGGGTCCAGATCAAGCACACCGTCAAGAAGCATCTCGAGAAGGAGCTTGCCGTCCGGGCGCGCGGCATCAAGGTGCTCTCGCTCTTCTTCGTCGACCGGGTGGCCAACTACCGCGACTACGGAGCCGACGGGCAGCCCGAGAAGGGGAAGTTCGCCGAGACCTTCGAGACCGAGCTGGCGGAACTGGCGGAGGACGCGCGCTACCGCGAGCTGACCTGGCTCGCGGAGCCTGTGGGGCGCCTTCACGACGGCTACTTCGCCCAGGACAAGACGGGCGTGCTGCGGGACTCTCGCGAGGGGCGCGACACCCAGGCCGACGACGAGGTCTACAACCTGATCATGAAGGACAAGGAGCGGCTGCTCTCGCTCGACGAGCCGCTGCGCTTCATCTTCAGCCACTCCGCGCTGCGCGAGGGCTGGGACAACCCGAACGTCTTCCAGATCTGCACGCTGAACGAGACCCGGAGCGCGGTGAAGAAGCGCCAGGAGATCGGACGCGGGCTGCGGCTGCCGGTGGACCAGAGCGGCGCGCGCGTCTTCGACGAGTCGGTCAATCGGCTCTACGTCATGGCGAACGAGAGCTACGAGGACTTCGCACGCGCTTTGCAGACGGAGTACGAGGAGGATTGCGGCGTGACTTTCGGCAAGGTCCCGTTCACGGCGCTGGTCAAGCTCGTGCGCGTCGTGGACGGTGTCGAGCAGCCGATCGGGCGTGAAGCCGCGGAGGTGATCCGCACGTCCCTCGTGAATCAGGGAATGCTCGACGCGGACGGCAGGATCCAGCCGGCCTTCGATCCCAAGCGGAAGGGCTTTGCCCTCGAGCTGCCGGAGGCGCAGCGCGACCTCGGGCCGGCGGTCGTCGATCTCCTCGGCGCGTACCAGATCGAGCGACATGTTCGCCGAGAGCGGGATCAAGGAGCCAATCGGCTCAAGAAGGAGGTCGTCCTCAGCCCCGAGTTCCAGGCCCTGTGGGAGCGGATCAGACCCCGCACCACCTACCGAGTGGAGTTCGAAACGCAGGCGCTCGTGCGTCGCTCGGTGGACACGATCCGACGGATGGAGCGGATCGAGGCGCCCCGGATCCGCGTCGCGGCCGGCCGGGTCGAGGTGGTGAAGGGGGGGGGTGAGCACGACGGCCACCAGCGTGGCGGAGGAGCGCCCGACCTACGGCGCGCGTGGGCTCCCCGACGTCCTCGCCTACCTGCAGAACGAGACGGAGCTGACGCGCTCGACGCTCGTCCGCATCCTCATTGAATCCGGCCGACTCGCCGAGGCGTTCGTGAACCCGCAGCGCTTCCTTGACCAGGTCGCGGCGATCCTGAAGCACGAGCTCCATCGCCTGCTCGTGGACGGCATCAAGTACGAGCGCATCCCGGGGGACGGCCCCGACGCGGTCTGGGAGATGGTGCTGTTCAAGAACGAGGAGCTCATCAACTATCTCGACGCGCTCCAAGTGGACAAGTCCGTGTACGAGTACGTCGTGTACGACTCGGAGGTGGAGCGGGAGTTCGCCAGGCAGCTCGACGAGCGCGAAGACATCAGGCTGTTCGTCAAGCTGCCGAGCTGGTTCGAGATCGACACGCCGGTCGGGAAGTACATCCCGGATTGGGCCGTCCTCAAGCACGACGGTCAGGCGCTCTACCTCGTGCGAGAGACCAAGGGCACGCGCGACTTCCTGAAGCTCCGGACCACGGAAGCGGACAAGGTGCGCTGCGGCCAGAAGCACTTCGAGACGATCAATGTCCCGTTCGCGGTGGTCGTGACCGCCGACGAGGTGTGAGCAGTGCGGCTACGAGACTGCACGGCGCCGAACAACAGCATGCAGCTGACGGCGCTTCGCGCCGCAGCTGATGCTGGGCGTTAGGCCGCTAGCCAAGCTCTTACGGCCTTACTTCCGCCACCACCGCGAGCTGCTCGGCGAGCTCTGCCGGACGGGCTGGGAGGTGGTGCGGGAGCTCATGGTCGCCGCCACACAGCGGCCCGATCTGCAGCCCGCAATGGTGTCCGTCGTGCACACCGCCGCAGACCTCTTGGGATGGCACCCTCATGTACACGCCATCGCTTCGCGCGGCGGATGGGATGCCGACGGGAAGTGGGTGCCGGTGCCCTTCGTGGGCACCGGCGAGGCCGAGCGTCGTTGGTGAAGCCATCGCCCAGCAGCCGAGCCTCGGCGCCGCGGTCGGACTGCCACAGCCCTCTCTCCCAGGCGAGCAGTGTGATGGGCAGAATTCTCAGACGACGCGCCACCACGGTGCGGCGAGGATGCGTGGGCCCAACCACTCCGTGCGCTCTCCGGCGTGGAGCAGGAGGCAGCCGCGCACGGCCTCGCCGTACTCGTCGCGGAAGGCGCGCAGGTGCGCGGCGTCGGCCGCGCGGGGTCGGGAGGTGGCCTTGACCTCGATGCCCAGCAGCTCCGGCCCGCGCTCCACTACGAGATCGACCTCCTCGCCGGTCACCGTACGCCAGTAGTAGATCTCCGGGCGGTCGGCAACGGAACTGTCCCGCCAGGCGAGCAGGTCGGAGAGCACGAGGTTCTCCAGGTGTGCGCCTTCCGGCCGGTCGGTTCCGGCAAGCCGCAGAGCCAGCGCCGCGTCGCACCAGTAGGCCTTCGGCGTCTTGATCAGCCGCTTGGTGCGGTTCACGGAGTAGGCGGGGAGGTGGACGAGCTGATAGGAGGTGGCGAGCAGGTTCAGCCAGCGACGGACCGTCGGTTGGGGCACCTGGACGTCGCGGCCCAGCTCGGTCTGATTCAGGAGCCGGCCGAGCCGTAGGCAGGTGGCGGCCATCAGGCGCCGGAAGTCCACCAGGTTGTCGATCGCCGACAGGTCCTGGAGATCGCGCTCCAGGTAGCTGCGGATGTAGCCGTCGAACCAGATCGCGCGGTCCTCGGGGTCGGTGAGCTCGACGGCCGGCACGGGGTAGCCGCCGCGCCGCGCCACCTCGCGCCAGTCGGCCGGCTGGGCGTCCTGCGCGGCCAGAAGGTCGGTCCATTCCTCGACCGGCTGACCCAACAGCTCCGGCCAGGCACCGGCACGCCCGAGCCCCGACATCTCGCGCCGCGTGAGCGGCCATAGGTTCAGGTACGCCGCCCGTCCGGCGAGGGACTCCGAGACACGCCGCATGAGGAGGAGGTTGGCCGAGCCCGTGACCACGAACCGGCCAGGGCGGCGTCCCTCGTCCACGGCCCGTTTGACGGCCATCAGCAGATCGGGCACGCGCTGGACCTCGTCGAGGACGAGCCGCTCCGCGCGCTCGACCAGGTCGTCCGGCGATCGCTCGGCCTGCTCCCGAACATCCAGGTCGTCCAGGGAGTAGTACGGCCGGCCACCCGGCAGGAGCTGGCGCACGAGCGTGCTCTTCCCCGTCTGGCGGGCGCCGGTGACGACGACGACCGGCATCGCACGGGCGACGCGAGTCACCGAATCCGTGAGCAGGCGGGGCAGGATCTTCGCGGTCACGCTGTAAATGATAATCATTCACGGCGTGACTCGTCAATCCTCCGCGAGAGGTCGCCTCTCACCACGATGGTGCCGACAAGGGGATCACCGGCCAGTCGCCCTGGGAGAGCTCGCGGGCGGCGAACTGGTAGACGACGAGCTTCACGCGGTCGAGGCGCCGGGGGTCGCGGGCGAGCTCCTGGGCGAGCAGCCGCCGGGTCACGTGTGAGCCGCCGGCGTTGCGGGCGAGACGGTCGACCGGGCGCTGCAGGTGGAAGGCGAGGCGCTCGGCGAGGCCCGCCCCGGCGCCCCAGCCGAGGCCGGGGTCGGAGAACACGTTGGTGAAGCTGTCGCCCAGCAACAGCACCTCGGCGCTGCGGTCCGGCTGCCACAGGCCCCCTTCCCAGGTGAGCACCGGGCGGATCTGCACGCTCTGGCGGGCGAACGCGTCCCGGCCTCGGGGGAGCTTCAGCATCACGGCGATGTCCCCCAGGCCCTCGGTGGTGGCGACGCGCTCGCGATAGCCGGCGAGCGCCGCCTCGGCGAAGCGTCCGTGCCGCTCGATGCGGCCGGCAAGCTCCGCCGCCACCCGCTCCATGGCCTCCGGCCGCCAGTGGGTGTCGGCGACCAGGTACGGAGGCTCCGCGGCCGTCTCGCCGGCCGCTTCCAGGATCGGCACCGGATCGAACACCGCGATCCCGACCCGCTGCAGGCGCTCGATCAGCGTCGGCTCGGAGGGGTTTCGCGGCGTCGTGTGCCCGTCGTAGCGGCGCGAGAAGCGCCCGGCGGCGAGCGTCGGCTTGAGCGGCGCGGGCACGAGCAGCAGGTGGATGCCGCGCGCAGCGAGCTCGTCGTGGAAGGCGACCAGGGCCGGCAGCGGATCGGGCTCCAGCGGGTCGCCCGGCCGGGATCCCTCGAAACGCCGCCGTTCCACGACCGCCGGATCGAGGAAGGGCGGAGCGGTCACGTGGTCGAGATCGGCGCGGTAGAAGAGCCAGCCGTCGCGGCCCAGGTAGGCCTGCTCGTTGCCCAGCCCGAGCGTGCGGGAGAGCGCGAGCTGCACCGGCGGCAGCAGGCGATCGCGGAGCAGCGAGCGCGACTCCAGATCGTCCTCGAACGCCTGCATGGCGCCGAGCAGCTCGCGATTGGCGGAGATCGGCGCCGAGGCGAGACGGCCGAGCGCCGACTGGCCCGCGGCCGCCAGCCCGCCGAAGGTGTCGCGCACGCCGCGGTCGGAGGCCAGATCGACCGCCGGGACGAGGGCGATGGTGAGGAGCAGGGCGAGGCTCAGCGCCAGCGCGCCGGCGCGCGAGATCCCGGTGCGGCCGATCTCCTCGGGAGCGGCTTCGTGGCGCAGGGTGGGGTCTCGGTAGGCCATCAGAAGATGAAATAGATGAACGGATTGTAGGCCTGCGTGGTGAGCGCCACGAGCGAGACCCAGAGCAGCAGCAGGCACCAGAGCGCCTTCCAGGCGGACAGGCGCCGGGTGAAGTCCCAGGTTTGCGGAGCCATCCAGGTCACGGCGGCAGCGGCCGCAAAGGTGATCAGGTAGTAGGGCTGGTAGACGAGCCCGCCGAGCAGGCCCGCCCCCGCCTGGACCGTGCCCAGCCCGACCATGTCGGCGAGGTAGGAGAGGGCCTCGGCGAGCCCGTCGGCGCGGAAGAAGACCCAGGAGATCAGCACCAGGAGGAAGGTGAAGGCCACGCGCAGGCGCCGCGGCAGGCCGGGGACGAGCGCCCGCTTGCCGCGCAGCCGCTCGACCGCCAGCAGCACGCCGTGGAAGCCGCCCCAGACGAAGAATTGCCACGCCGCTCCGTGCCACAGGCCGCCGAGGAGCATCACCAGGAACAGGTTGACGTAGGTGCGGTGCGGACCCTTGCGGTTGCCGCCGAGCGGCAGGTAGAGATAGTCGCGCAGCCAGGTCGACAGCGAGATGTGCCAGCGGCGCCAGAATTCGGTGATCGACGCGGCGTGGTAAGGCGAGTCGAAGTTCTTGGGGAAGACGAAGCCGAGCATCAGGCCCAGGCCGATCGCCATGTCGGAGTAGCCGGAGAAGTCGAAGTAGATCTGGAAGGCGTAGGCGGCCACCCCGTACCAGGCGTCCAGGGCCAGCGCCGAGCCGGCGTCGAAGACCGTGTCGGCCACCTTGCCGCAGGGGTTGGCGAGCAACACCTTCTTCGCCATGCCGCAGGCGAAGAAGGCGGTGCCGCGGGCGAACTTCTCCCAGGAGTGGGTGCGGCGGGCGAGCTGCTCGGAGATCTCGTTGAAGCGGATGATCGGCCCTGCCACGAGCTGCGGGAACATCGAGACGTAGCAGGCGAAGTCGACGAAGTCCCGCAACGCCGCGGTGCGCCCGCGGTAGACGTCGATCGAATAGCTCATCGACTGGAAGGTGTAGAAGCTGATGCCCAGCGGCAGGGTGACGCGCAGCACCGAGTCGAGCGCCAGCGAGTCGAGGCCGATCCAGCCGAGCAGGGTGTTGTAGCTGTCGGTGGCGAAGTTGAAGTACTTGAAGAAGCCGAGCAGCAACAGATTCGTGATGATCGAGATCGTCACCGCCAACCGTTGCCGGCGAGTGCGCCGCGCTTCCGGATCGAGCGTGGCGATCGGCTCCCGGCCCCACGGCCGCGCACCGGCGAGCGCCAGGCCGCAGACGTAGTCCACCACGGTCGAGAAGGCCATCAACCCCATGAAGGCGGGGTTGGCCCAGCCGTAGAAGAGGTAGGAGAGGAGGGTGAGGACGAGGTGGCGGAGCTTCCTCGGCGCCAGGTAGTAGCCCAGCAGGGCGAGCGGCAGGAAGAAGTAGACGAAGAGGTGGGAGGAGAAGACCACGAGCGCGGCGTAGCATACGGTAGTGAGGAGTCCTGATCTCGTTGGAGTCGTGCTGGCCGGGGGGGCGTCGCGGCGGATGGGGCGGGACAAGGCGACGCTGGAGGTGGAGGGGGAGACGCTGGTGGCGCGGGCGGCGCGCAAGCTCGCCGCAGTGACAGGGGAGGTGCTGCTCGCCGACGGCGGGCGCAAGCTGCTCGGAGATCTGGTGCCGAGCATTGCGGACGGTCCGGGCACGGGGCCAGCGGCGGGGCTGCTCGGCGCGGCGCTCGCCCGGCCGGCGACGGCCCTGCTGGTCCTCGCCTGCGACTTGCCGCGCGTGCCCGTGCCCCTGCTGGAGCTGCTAGCGCACGAGGCCCCGGAGGCCGACCTCCTGGTTCCCCGCTGGAGGCGGGGTATCGAGCCCCTGTGCGCCCGCTGGAGGCGCCCGGCACTGGATGTGCTGGCCAGGAGGGTGGCGGTTGACCAGCTCGACCTGCACGGTGTCTTCGACGCTCCGGAGCTGCGGGCGGTGGCGCTGGAAGGAGCCGCGCTCGAAGCCCTGGGGGATCCGGGAATCCTGTTCGCCAATGTCAACACGCCGCAGGACGTGGAAGCCCTCTAGGATAGGTTTCGCCGGATGCCTGCCTCCAACGCTCCCACCCTGCCGCATCGATCCGCAGCCGTGGCGGCGACCGATCCCGGGCGCGCCGCCGCCAGCCCCGAGGCGGTGCCGCACGTTGTCGCCTGGAATCTCACCCGGCGCTGCAATCTCGCCTGCGCCCACTGCTACATCGCCGCCGGCCCCTGGCACGGCGACGGCGATGAGCTGACGCTGGAGGAGTGCCGTCGGATCGCCGGCGAGATCTTCGAGCTCAACCCGGCGCCGCTGTTCATCCTGTCGGGAGGCGAGCCGCTGCTGCGCGACGACCTCGAGGATCTCGCGCGCTTCGCCACCGGCGCCGGCGCCACCGTGGTGGTGGGCACCAACGGCACCCGACTCACCGCCGAGCGAATCGCCTCGCTCCAGGAGGCCGGCGTCACCGGCGTGGCGCTGTCGGTCGATTCCCTCGACGCCCGCTACCACGACCGCTTCCGCCACGGGGACAACGCTCTCGAGGACACCCTGGCCGCCGTCGAGCGGCTGCGCCAGGCGCGCCTCGACTTCGTCATCCAGACGACGCTGACGCCCGGCAACCGCCACGAGGTGACCCGCGTGGCGGAGTGGGCAGCCGAGAAGGGCGCGGTCTGCTTCAACCTCTACTTCCTGGTCGAGACCGGGCGCGGGGAAGGCATGCGCTCCCTCGCGCCGGCGGAGAACGACACCGTGCTCGCCGAGCTGGTGGCGCTCGCCGAGCGCTTCCGCGGCCGGATGCTGGTGCGCTCGAAGTGTCAACCGCAGATCATGCGCCACGCGCTCGCGCACGAGGGCGGCTCGACGCTCGCCCACTACGCCACGCGTTGCCCCTGCGGCATCCAGTACTGCCGCATCACGCCGGAAGGGATGCTCACGCCTTGCCCTTACATGCCGGTGGCCGCGGGGGACCTGCGGCGACAGAGCTTCGGCGAGATTTGGCGGGAGGCGCCGCTGTTCGCCGACCTGCGCGGCGGCGAGCTGGGCGGCAAGTGCGGCCGCTGCGAGTACCGCGCCGCCTGCGGCGGCTGCCGCGCCCGCGCCTGGGCGCGAAGCGGGCAGGTGCTGGCCGCCGACGACTCCTGCGCCTACGAGCCCCCCGACAGCGAGGCCAGGCCGCTCTTCGAGCTTCCCCAGCGCCCGACCTACGGCCAGCGGTTCCGACCCGCCCTGCCGTGGAGCGACGCGGCGCGCGCCCGTCTCGAGCGCATCCCCTCGTTCGTCCGCGGCGTCGTCGGCCAGCGCGTCGAGCGCTGGGCCGCCGACCGCGGTCTCGACCAGGTCACGCCGGAGCTGCTCGACCGCATCCGCGCCGAGCTCCCGGTCGACTTCTCCAAGCGCCTCCCCTTCTTCGCCCGCCCCGAGTGAACCTGCACTTCGCCTCCGGAGACCGCCAGCCTCGCTTTCCACAGCCTCTTGACGCCATCGGTGAGGGGTGGGATTATCCCACCATGACGGTCAAGACGGACGGCAAGAAGCGTGTGGTGCTTCCGGGAGCCCAGCCAGGGCAGGTCTACGACGTCGAGGACCAGGGAGGGGGGCGCTATCTCCTGGTGCGGCTCGAGCGACCTGAACCCAGGAGGGATCTGAACCGCGAGGAGTGTCTGCAGGCGATCGACGCGCGGCCGCTGCGGCTCGAAATGAGCTGGGAGGAGCTCGCGCGACTCACTCGGCAGCCGTGATCTTCCTCGACACGAATGTCCTGATCTATGCCGCCGATCGCGGGTCCCGGTACTGGCACTGGGCTCGGGAGACTCTCGCGGATGCGGTCGCGGGTGGAGGGGCGGTCATCAACACCGTGGTCCTGGCGGAAGTGTGTGTCGGAGACCTGGATCCGGATACCGCGGCGGATCGTATCCGAAGCTGGGGTGTCGAGATTCTGGACCTGCCGACCGCGGCGGCACCGGTCTGCGCCAAGGCATATCTGGCCTACCGCCAGCGGCGGGCAGCGGAGTCGGGGGAGGAGTCCCCTCGACTTCCCCTCCCCGACTTCTTCATCGGGGCCCATGCCGAGATCATGGGCTGGCCCTTGGCGACGGCTGATCCCGGACGATTCAAGACCTACTTCTCATCCGTCGAGCTGCAGACACCCTGACGGAGAACGCTACGTTCGCGCACACATTCGCGCGAAATGGCGGCGTCCCGATGTCGATGCGCTCGACAAGGTATGCCGGGTGCTACGATCCGGCGGCCCTGCCATGATCCCCCAAACGTTCAATCACTTCGCGGCGTTCCGCTTCCGCAGCAGGTGGTGGGAGATGGAGGCGGTGGAGCGCCAGGAGGCCTGGCGGCGGATCGCGCCGGCGCTCACCGGCTCCCAACGGGCCGAGCTCTACCGGGTCTTTCCGACCCGCGCGGACGTCGATCTGCTGGTGTGGACGGCGGCGCCGTACACGGAGGGATCCGAAGTTCCGACACGGATCGAGGAAGTCGACTGGCTGCTCCGCGCGCTGCGACGGCACGCCGAGCCGGTGGCGACGCTGTGGGGCGTGACCCGGCCGTCGCAGTACGTGGGCAAGGTCTCCGAGCGCGGCATCGATCCTCTCGACGGGGAGCGCCGGCCCTGAGCGCTGCAGATCCGTCAAGAGCCTGTGAGGCAACGGGAGCAGTTCTGGCGGGCTTCGACACCGTGTCGCCTCACTGCAGCTCGGATCGAGGCCGCCAGGCGAGCGGTGCGGGCTACAAGCCCGCTCCGCTCGCCCGCAGGCCAACGTGCAAAGGGGCCAAAGGGCCAAGAACGACTAGCGCGCACCGCGGAACCCG
>JBOGJI010000309.1:0-11471 GCA_050747865.1 Thermoanaerobaculia bacterium | reverse complement strand
GCTGGCCCTCGCCGAGTCCCTGCTGGCCGCTCCGGCCCTGCGCCTGCGCGGTATCCCCGCCGGCCGCATCCTCGACGGGCTGGCGGTGCGCCACCTGGCGGCCGCCGACGGAGCCCGCGCGCGACCGCTGCAGTAGATCGGCCGAGCCTGTTACAATGCCGTCGTTCCGCGCAACTCGACGCGGGGTTCCCTTATTGTCGACCCAGGAGATCGCCGATGTCCTCTACTGATACCCCTACTGATACGCAGTCCCGTACCACCCTGTGGAAGGCCCTGGCCCTGCTCGCCGCCGTCGCGCTCGCGATCTGGGTGCTGGTGGACCGGCCGGCCACCGCGGACGACCCCGCCGTCGAGCCTCCCGCCGCCGGCAAGAACCAGGTCGTGGCCACCCTCGGCGAGGAGGCGATCACTCTGGCGGAGCTGGAGGAGCACGTGGCGCCGCAACTCATGAAGGTGGCGCAGGAGCGGCAGACGGCGCTCGAGCAGGGGCTCGAGGCGCTGGTGCGCCAGCGTCTGCTCGACAAGGAGGCGGCGGAGCGCGGCGTCGAGGTGCAGGAGCTGATCCAGAGCGAAGTCCACAGCAAGGTGGAATCCCCCACGGACACCGACGTCGATGCGTTCTACGAGGAGAACAGGGCGCGGATCAATCAGCCGAAGGAGCAGGTCGTCGGCCAGATCCGCGAGTACCTGCTGCAGGAGAAGCGCCAGGAGGCGACCGTGGCCTTCTTCGACAGCCTGCGCGACAAGTACGGGGTCGAGGAGCTGCTGGAGCCGCTGCGGCTGCCGGTCGAGACGGCCGGGTTTCCGGCGCAGGGCCCCGAGAACGCTCCGGTGACGGTGGTGGAGTTCTCCGACTTCCAGTGCCCCTTCTGCGCCCGCGTGCTGCCGACGGTCGATCAGGTGCGGGAGACCTACGGCGAGAATGTGCGGATCGTCTTCCGGCAGTTCCCGCTGCGCAGCATCCACCCGCAGGCGCAGAAGGCGGCCGAAGCCTCCCTGTGCGCCCAGGATCAGGGCAAGTTCTGGGAGCTGCACGACGCCATGTTCGCCGACCAGTCGAAGCTGGCCGTGGCGGACCTGAAGGCCACCGCCGCGTCGATCGAGCTCAAAGCCGAGGCGTTCAACGAGTGCCTGGACTCGGGGGAATACGCCGACGAGGTGCAGGCGGATCTCGACGCCGGCGCCGCCCTCGGCGTGTCGGGGACGCCCGCCCTGTTCGTCAACGGCCGCCCGCTGCCTGGCGGCGCGGTGCCCTTCGAGCAGGTGGCCGACTTCATCGACGAGGAGCTCGAGCGCGCGGGCGGGAGCCCGGCTCCGAAAGACTCGTAGCGACCGGACCCACTTCGGCCGTCGGGCCCGGGCTGACCGACCACCCAGCTTCGCCGGGAGGTACCCGTCGGTCACTAGAGTGCAACGCTCCGGTGATACCCTCTGCGGTCCGCCGCGGAGCCTGCGGCGTGTAGCGACGCCATGCGTTTCCTCATCCTCGCCGGCGGCAGCGGGACGCGCTTCTGGCCCGTGAGCCGCGCGCTCCGGCCCAAGCAGTTCCTGAGCTTCGACGCCGATCGCAGCCTCTTGCAGCAGACCGTCGACCGCATCGCCCCGGTGGCCGGCGTGGAGGCGATCTGGATCAGCACCACCGAGGCGCTGGCGACCGAGGTGCGGCAGGAGGTCCCGGACGTTCCGCCGGGACAGATCCTCAGCGAGCCGGTCGGCCGCAACACCGCCCCCGCCATCGGCTGGGCGGTGCGGTCGCTGCCCCGACCCCTGCGCGACAGCGTCGTGGTGGTGCTGCCGTCGGACCACCGGGTCGCCGACGGCGCGGCCTTTCGCAGCATCCTGGTGGCGGCGGCCCAGGTCGCCCACCACGAGGACCGCGTCGTCACCCTGGGCGTGCGGCCGAGCCGCCCGGAGACCGGCTATGGATACCTGCAGCAGGGAGAGAGCCTGGCCGGCCCGGACGGCCTGCGCCGGGTCCTGCGCTTCACCGAGAAGCCGGCGAAGGAGGAGGCGCGGGCGTTCGTCGAGTCGGGGGACTACCTGTGGAACGCCGGCATCTTCGTCTTCCGCGGAACGACCCTGCTGCGCCACCTGGAGCGCTTCGAGCCGGCGATCGCCGAAGGCCTGGAGCGGATCGCCGACCACCCGGAACGCCTGGCGGAGATCTACGCCGAGCTGCCGTCGATCTCCATCGACTACGCCGTGATGGAGCGCCTGGACGACATCGTGACCCTGCCACTCGACTGCGGGTGGAGCGATCTGGGCTCCTGGGAGTCGGTGGCCGAGCTGCTGGAGCGCGATGAGCTGGGCAACGCGCTGCAGGGCGACACCCTGGCGGTCGAGGCCGAGCGCAATCTCCTGGTGGCCGAAGACGGCACGGTCGTCGTTCTGGGCGTCTCCGACCTGCTGGTGGTGACGAGCGGCGGCGCGGTGCTGGTGGCGCCGCGCTCGCGGGCCCAGGAGATCCGCAAGGTCGTGGACGCGCTGCGCGATCGCATGCGCGACGACCTGCTCTGAATGGCCGCGTTGCCCGTCCTCGTCTGGACCCCGCAAGGAGAGCGCCGGTTGGAGGACCTCGACCTGCCGCTGGCGCTCGAGCGGCTGGTGCCGGCGGGGGGTCCGTGGGAGGTGGAGCTCGGCTTCGGCAAGGGCCGCCATCTGCTGCGCTGCGCCGCGGAGGCCCCCACCCGCCGTCATCTGGGGCTCGAGGTGGCCAGCAAGTACTATCGGCTGGTGCGCGATCGGGCCGCCAGGCGGAATCTGGAGAACCTGCTGCTCATCCGCGGCGAGGCCGAATACCTGCTCGCCGCGGCGCTGCCGTCGCGGTTCGCGGAGACATTGCACGTCTACTTTCCGGATCCGTGGCCCAAGAGCCGGCACCACCGGCGGCGATTCCTCGACGTGGGCTCGGTCGACCTGATCGTAGGCCTGCTGCGGCCGGGCGGCCGCATGTGCTTCGCCACCGACCATCTGGACTACGGCGAGGAGGTCGCCGCGCTGCTGCTCGGCCATCCGGCGCTGACCGGCCGCCGCTTGACGGGTCCCTGGCCCGGGGGACCGCGCACGAACTACGAGGCCAAATACATGCGCGAGGGACGCCCCATCCTGCGTCTGGAGCTCGAGCGACGGGCCGTCCCCGAAAACGAGCTGCTGCACCCGTCCGCCCGCGCCGAGATCGCCTGCGCCTGGAAACGCGCGGCCGCGGGCGACGGCGGGGCGGCGGAATGAAACGGCTGCGGCTGCTGCTGCCCTACCTGCGCCGGTATCCGTGGCATCTCGTCGCCGGCGTCGCCTGCATCCTGCTGTCCGTGGTCTTCGGTCTCATCACCCCGGTGCTGGTCGGCCGGGCGGTCGACGAGATGTGGCGCCAGGTCTCGGCCGGGGTGCTGCTGCGCTTCAGCCTGCTCATCATCGGCGTCACGGCGATCCAGGGCCTGTTCAACTTCGGCCAGCGTCGCATCCTGGTGGCCATGAGCCGCCACATCGAATACGACCTGCGGCAGGACTTCTTCGCCCACCTCGAGCGCCAGCCCCTGCAGTTCTTCCACGCCCGCTACACCGGCGACCTCATGGCGCGGGCCACCAACGACCTGCAGGCGGTGCGCATGCTCTGCGGCCCGGCGATCATGTACACCACCAACACCCTGGTCACCGCCGTCGGCGCCCTGGCGCTGATGCTGCGGCTGCACGCGCCCCTGACCCTGCTGGCGCTGGCGCCCATGCCGCTCGTGGCGGTGGCGACCAAGGTCTTCGGGCAGCGCATCCACCAGCTCTTCGAGCGGGTGCAGGAGCAGTTCTCCAACCTCTCGGCCAAGGTGCAGGAGAACCTCTCCGGCGTCCGCGTGGTGCGCGCCTACGTGCAGGAAGAGGCGGAGCACGCGGCGTTCCGGGATTCGAACGACGAATACGTGGGGCGCAACCGGCGGCTCATCCGCTGGACGGCGGCCTTCCATCCGCTGCTGCAGTCGCTGGTCGGCCTCGGTTTCGTCGCCGTGCTCTGGTACGGCGGCGTGCTGGTGTGGCGGCAGCATCTGACCATCGGGCAGTTCGTCACCTTCAACTTCTTCCTCGGCAAGCTGATATGGCCGATGATCGCCATCGGCTGGGTGATCAATCTGGTACAGCGCGGCGCCGCCTCTTTCGGCCGCATCCGCCAGGTGCTCGACGAGGAGCCGGCGGTGCGCGACGAGCCGCCGCTCTCCCCGCTGCCCGCGGTGCGCGGCGCGGTGACGGTCCGCGACCTGACCTTCGCCTGGGACGGCGGCCCGCCGGTGCTCCGCGACGTGGACCTGGAGATCCCCGCCGGCACCACCGTGGCGGTGGTGGGGCGCACTGGGACCGGCAAGTCGACCCTGCTCTCGCTGCTGCCGCGCCTGGTCGACCCGCCGCGGCAGACCGTCTTTCTCGACGGCGTAGACGTCCGCACCCTGCCGCTCGCCGAGCTGCGGGCGACGATCGCGGTGGTGCCGCAGGAGAGCTTTCTGTTCTCCGTGACCGTCGCCGACAACATCCGCCTGGGACGGCCGGAGGCGACCGACGAGGAGCTCGATCGCGCCGCCCGGCTGGCCGGCCTCGAGGACGACCTGGTGGTGTTCCCGAACGGGCTGCAGACCATGGTGGGAGAGCGTGGGATCACGCTCTCCGGCGGCCAGAAACAGCGGGTGGCGCTGGCCCGCGCCCTGGTGCGCGACGCGCCCATGCTGCTGCTGGATGACTGCCTCTCGGCTGTCGACACCGCGACCGAGGAGCAGATCCTCCAGAACCTGCGCCAGGTCTTCCCCGGCCGCACGGTGTTCATGGTCTCCCACCGTGTCTCCACCGTGCGCCACGCCGACCTCATCCTCGTCCTCCACGACGGCCGCATCGCCGAGCGGGGCAGCCACGAGCGGCTCCTCGCCCACGACGGCCTCTACGCCGACCTCGCCCGCCGCCAGGAGCTGGAAGAAGAGCTCGAAGCGGCCTCGTAGCGCAGTGGACTATCTCTTCGCCGCGAACCGGGCAGCCGGGCATGTGTTCCGTGACTCGAAGTTGCCGCTTCGGTCGACTAGCCTGTGGCGCGATTGGGCACGATTGGGCACCGATTGGGCGCGATCCGGACTTGACAACACCCCGGGGGGGGGGGGGTACACTTGGAGAAACTGACACGGCGACTTTGGAGAGTTGGCTCACCCGAGTCGCCACACAAGGAGGGCACCATGAGAACGAGAAAGAAGTCCCCAGCGGCTAGCAACAGATGGGGGTCTGTCGCCCGCAATTGGGTGGCGGTGCTCATGCTGGTGGCTCTCGGCATGCTGGCTGGCTCCACAGGCGCGGTTTGGTCGCAGCCTGACTGCGACACTGAATGTGACGACCATTGGCATTTTAGCCTGTGGTTCGACACCTGTACCGTTGATTATCCTTATGACTGCACCCATTGTACGGTAACCTGCCCCGGTGACGGGGGTGGGGAGGGCTGCGAGACCCCGCATTGCGGTCCGTTCGACGATAACCCGTAGCTCCATGACCGCCCGCAAGCGCGCCGTGCTCCCGCGGCCTCATCGGCGCGAGAGAAATGCCGTGTGCGGTTGGTGTGCATCGAGCCTCACTGCAGCCTCCTTGGCGGCCGCTCTCGCGAGCTGCGTCATGCCGGCCGCGGTCGCGCGCTCCGACGAGATGGTCTGCCGAGTCGTCGATCTCGATCCGGCCCCGCGTTGGACCTTCTGGGGCACCTGGACGGAGAACGGCGAGAGACTCATTCTGGCGGACGTGGGGGGCGGTCGACTGCTGCACTTCGCGCGAGACGGATCGGATTCGGGCGCTGTGGCGCAGCCGGGAGGGGGAGCCCTGGAGTTCGAGTACCCGGGCGACATCACACGACTTGGTGACCAGTTCCTCCTAGTTGACCGAGCAGATCGCGTGGTTCGCCTCGACGATGATCTCGTGCCGACGCGCAGTTGGCGCTTACGTGAGCTGCCCGTGCTGGACAGAATGTCCGCGGGAGACCAAGCTGCCCACGTGATGACGATTAGCTCCATTGTAGGCCGCGGCTCGGATGAGGTCATCGGTGTCGTAAACGCCATGGACGGCACAGCTGCACGGCTAGGGATAGGCAGGTTGACTCTTGGGGGCCGTCCTCAGATCGAAGTCATGGAGTGGCTTGGTGGTACTACTGAATCTCTCCTTCAGCACTACGGGGTCGCCAATCCCGCCGTTGCGGTGGTCGGCGACTCCGTTTACGCGCTTCGCTTCGACAATGAACCGCGCATAGCTCAGATCATTCCCGTAGTTCGCGAGCTCGCCAGTTTCCCGGAGGGCTTTGATGAGATGCCGGTGCTGCCGGCTGTACGAGGGTCGGCAGATTCAGTGGCGTTCTTCGGGTTGCTGGAAAGAGCGCGAACGCCGACGGGATTGCTAGGGTACCGCGACCAACTCTTCCTTGTGACGCGACAGCCGCAGTCCACGGGAGGCACCCGATGGATGCTGCACCAGATCGACCCCGAGAAGGACGTGCTTGTCCGATCGATTCAGTTGCCTACGAGCAGCAACCATATCGTGGTGGTACCCGGCAGCGTCGACTGGGCGATCGTCGAGAAGGGACCCGTGGTGGGTCCGGGTCAGCAGGCGATCCGCCGTGCTGTCATGGTTCCCGCCGCGTGGATCGAGAACCCTGACGAGTGGGTAACGGATCTGTCTTCACGATGCGGACGCTTCGACTCATGAGAAACTATGCGGGTGAGACGCGGGAGCCGGGAAGACTCTGTGGCGCGTTCCTCGCGGCGATACAGCTCCTGACAGGAGCCACCATCTTCGCGCAGGAGGCGTTCGTCCATCCTCGCGCTCGTCTCTTCGGAGATGGAGCGGAAAGCGTACTCTCCGACCTTTCGCCGGACGAGACGCGTTGGGTGATCCTGTTTGCACCTCGCATCGAAGCCTGCACGCCGCAGGAGGTGCGGCTCGTTCAGGCGCTCGAGCGCCTCCAAGGTGACTTTCCGGACCTAGTCGTGCGGACGCTGTTGCCGGAAGCGTTTTCCGATGCGCTGGTCGAGCGGGGAATCTTCGGCCAGGCCTTTCCGGGCACACTTGTTCGTGTTTCAAGTGGCAATTGGTTACGAGAAGATCGCGTTACGCCCCGACCTCGCCTCGAGGTCTGGAGCGGGAAGGGGGAGCTCCTGCTCTTGCGCAGTCTCCCGCCAACTGTCTCCGAAGAGGCGATCTATGACGAGGTGCTCTGGACGCGGTCGTTCACCGAACCTCCCAATGACTCGCGTCCGTAAGCGTCTCCTACGTATCACCATCGGGCTCGGGTTGCTCCCTGCGTTTGGCGGTGCATCTCCTGCCGCGGGCGAACCGCTGCGAGTCGTCGACATCGCGGGCCGACCCGTGGCGGACGCGCAGGTCGTTGTCGTGGAAGCTGCAGGAGCCACGGAAGGCTCCATCCCCGCTCCGCCGCTCGCTCGGGGCATCACCGATGGGCACGGCATCGCGCCGATTCGGGTTCCTCTCCTGCAGCAGGTGGCCGTGCTCGTCGACCATCGGGCCTTTGCCCCCACGGTGTTTCGGCCAGGCGCGACCGGCGAGATGTCCGAGATCAAGCTCGACGCCGGCAGGAGCTGGTCGGGCTCCGTCGAGACAGTCGAGTCCGGAGATCTGCCGTCGGGTGGGACCGTGTGTGCAAGCGGCCGTTTTGCGGTCGAGTGGGTGGGGCGCAGCGCGACCTGGCAACGATGCGTGGTGATCACGCCGAGCGGAGATTTCCGGCTCGCGGGGCTCCCGGCCGACGGGCCCTTGCAGGTTCGAGTCGACGTCCCTGGATTTCTTCGCCTGGACCGTGCGATTGAGGTCGAAGACGGCGGTCCGCTCCGGCTCGAGTCCGGCGTGCGTCTGGACGGGCACGTGATCGACCCTCAGGGACGGGAAGTAGCAGGCGCGGAAGTGCGTGCGGAAGGTGCAGCCACCGCGCACACGGAAGCGGATGGCCGCTTCTCGCTCTCCGTTCCCGAGCTTCCGGCGGAGCTCCACGTGGGTGCGGTGGGCTATCGGCAACGGTCCATCACGGTCGCCGAAGCCGGCGAGCTGGAAGTGCGTCTGGAACCGACCGAGCAGGTCTACGGAACGCTTCTGGGTGAGCCGGGTGACTCTCTCTTTGAGTTCCGAGTATGGGTCCAGCAGATCGTCGACGGCGGGACACGCGGAGGGCAGCGGACGGTCGAGACCGACGAGGATGAGTTCCGCCTCGATCTGCCAGGCCCCGGGAGCTACTCCCTGACGTTCATGGTCCCAGGGTATCGCGAGGTTCGACATCCGGTCATCGAAGTCGGCGCCGGCCAGGTCTTCCCGTTGGGCGGGATTCCCCTGAGCCGGGGGGCGGGACTCGGAGGCACTGTTGCGCACTCTGACGATGGAGCGCCGCTGGAAGGCGTCTTGGTCGAGACCCTGCCGGTCGGGGCAGCCGTGATGCAGGCGCTGATGGGTCGCGGTGTCGTGACCGCCGTCACCGATAACATGGGTGCGTTCACACTCGGGGGTCTCGATATCGGCCGCTATCACGTGCGGTGGCGGCGCGACGGCCACGCCACCGTGAACCGACTCATCGACCTGGAGGACGAGGGCGTCGTTGATCTGGGACTCCTGTTTCTCGATGAGGGTGTGACGCTCGCTGGCCGACTGAGCGATCGAAGCGGTCAAGCGAGAGCCGGTCTGCAGGTCCGCCTGTTCGACCCGGCAAACGAGCTCCTTCGGCCGCTGGCAGTGACGGTCAGCGATGGTGAGGGCCACTATCGGTTCGAGGCGGTGGCGCCGGGACGGTACCGCGTGCGGGTCGTAGGAGGGCGGGAGCAACTGCCAGGAGTGCGGCTGCTCCTGGCCCAGGAGGTCGAGGTCACGCCAGGGCAGCCCAAGCAGCGCCTCGATCTGCAGGTGGGTGGGGTCGAAGTGCGGGGTCGCCTCACCTACGGGGGCCTGCCCGTCTCGGATGGCACGGTGACGATGACATCCGCCGTCGAGCCGGCCGGTAGGCGGGGCAAGATCTCCGTTAACTGGGGGGACACGCAGCTCGCGTACGGGATGCCCGAGACGACACATTCCGCCGAGGTGGCGGAGGACGGCTCGTTCGTCCTCACCGACATTCCACCCGGCATCGTCTGGCTCGGCTACGCCGGTGCCGATGGCAGGCGTATGGGCCGCAGCCTCGTCCTTCCGGATCGTTCGACCTTTGCTCTACACATGGACCTGCGAGGCCATCCCCTGGAGGGCCGGGTCGTCGACACGACTTCGGGGCTCGGCCTGCCCGCAACGGTCCAGGTCTTCGACGTCACGGGCCGGGCGAACCTCACCACTGCGGCCGACCCGGAAGGCTGGTTCCGATTCGACGATCTCGAGTCCGGTCCGTACGACATTGTCGCCACCGCAGAAGGATACGGGTCGACCCGCGTGCCGGGCGTGGAAGTCTCGGAGGAGTCGCAGATCCAGCAGATCGGCCTCGAGCCAAGAGAGCCCGGTCGCGTCGAGGTCAGCCTCAGACGAGCTGACGGCACCGGCGTCCCCGGCGTCCCGGTCACGGTCTACGATCTCCAAGGAAACCTCATGCAATCCATGCCGACGCCTACCTCCGGGGATCGCGTGTTCGAGAACCTGCCGCCAGGCGAGTACTTCGTGGCCTGGTCCGACCCGCTGGCCGGAGCCGGTGCCACCTCGCAGATCCAGGTAGCTCCCCGTCGACCGCAAGAAATCGCCCACACCCTCACCGCCGGTGCATCCGTGGTTCTGGTTTGCCCCGCCGAGCGTTGCGCCGACGCGCCCGTGGAGTTGGTGGCGGTTCATTCCGCGGACGGTCTGGAACTCAGCCCATTGCTCTCAGGAGTCTCCGCCGCCCTCCGGTTCAGCGACGAGGGCGATCTCTCGCTCGGCCGCCTTGCTCCCGGCCGCTACCTGTTCCGCCTCTGGGTCGACGGTGAGCGTTGGCAGCGAGAGGTCACCGTCGGCACTGGCGAGGCCCGCGTCCGCCTCCCGTGATCTAACACCTTCACGCCAAGGGTCGCACCTCCAAGGCTCGCGCGCAACTGGCCAACTGGCGCAGCAGGGAGTTGTACGCGCCATACGGGGCGGGGTGCGTCTCCTCCAAACGCTTGTAGAGGCGGAGCTCGGCGGCTTCCGAGCGAGGGCCGATCTCCGGCACGTCGAGCCCGGCGTACCTCAAGCGCGACGCAGCGATCTCGACCAGGAGCGACTCCAGGCTCTCTCGGCCTGCGGCGAGATCGCCCAGCCCGCGCGCCACGAGATCGCCGCCGGGCAAGGTTCGCAGCTCCTGGTCAGTCATCCAGCACCTCGCGAACGCGGGCATCCAGCGCCCCCGGTTCGACGGCGGGGAAACGGATGAGCTGAGAGCGGATCTCTGCGTAGAGCTCGCGTAGGCGCACCGTGTCGATCAGGCCACGATCCAGCATCTCGCGAACATCGGCCAGATCCCGGTCGTATCCGCGCTCGATCTTGCCGAGCGCTTGCGAGTAGGGGTCATAGTGGTAGACGTCGATCGTGCCGAAGCGACCGACGAAGAGACTGCGCTCCCGCCACCCCGGCAGCGTCGGCAGGAAATCGGCCGGAGACGCCAGCTCCACGTTGACACCGAGCTCGTCCTTGAGCTGCCGGATGGCCTCGAAGGCGCCGGTCGGCTCGGGGTCGAGGCTCAAGTCGATATCCACCGTCGTGTCCCGCCAGCCATGGAGAAGCGCCGTCGCTCCGCCGGTCAGGTAGAGTCGACCTTCGCCGCTCACCAGGGCCCCGAAGCGCTCGAGGAACCCGCGCAAGCGTCGCTCGTCCACGGGTGGGCGCATGGGCGCATTGTAGCCGTGCGTGAGCTGCGCCTCGTCAGGGCTCGGAGGCTCGCACGGAGGGTGGGCGCCGGGGTGGAGAAGGTGGAAGAGGATTTCGGCGCCGCGGATGACGCGAGGACCGGGACGGTTGAAATACGAGGAAGCGTCGACGACATAGACTCGTCCTCCGCGCACCGCCGGGAGATCCTGCCACCCGGGACGACTCGTCAGAGCGTCGATCTCGCCGAGGGTGCGGTCGATCGGCATCCCGCAGGGCATCAGCACCAGGAAGTCGGGGCGAGCCTCGAGCACAGTGTCCCAGGTCACCTCGCGTGACGGTTGGCCGCGACGGCCGATCAGCTCCTCGCCGCCGGCGGCCTGGACCTGCTCCGGCACCCAGTGGCCGGCGGCGAAGATCGGGTCGAGCCACTCGATGCACACCACACGGGGTCGCGGTCGATCCCGAGTGGCGTCGCGCAGCGCCTGGAGCCGGGCTCGCGCGTCGGCGACCACTTTCTGCGCCCGCTCCTCGGTCCCCGTCAGCCGCCCGACGAGCAGCACGTGCTCCAGGATGTCCTCGATCCCCCGCGGCTCCAGGGAGACGACCCGCACGTCGCCCTCCAGCAGGCGCGCCGCCCGCGTGACTTGCGCGTAGGAGACGGCGCAGACGTCGCAGAGCTCCTG
>JBOGJI010000308.1:2500-22160 GCA_050747865.1 Thermoanaerobaculia bacterium | reverse complement strand
GTAATGCCGCGACCCGAGCGGCCACCCGTAAGCCGTGTGCGGGAAATCCGCATGCACGGTTTGAAAGGGGGTCTTGACTTCAACCCTCGCCAAACGGCGGGGAGGCAGTAAGGATCTACCAATGCAGCGGCGGCTGACGTTCGACGGAGCGCAGGGCCTGCGGCTGTGCGTGCTCGGCTCGGGCTCCGGCGGCAACGCCGTGGTGCTCGAGGCGGGTGGGCACCGGCTGCTGCTCGACGCCGGCTTCTCCTGTCGTGAGATCGAGCGCCGCCTCAAGGCCGTAGGCTGCTCGCTCGAGGGCTTCGAGGGCCTGGTGGTCACCCATGAGCACGGCGACCACATCCGCGGTGTCGAGGTCTTCGCCCGACGTCATGGACTGACCGTCTACGGCACGCGAGGCACGTTCGAGGGCGCCCGGTGGCTGCGCCAGGCTCCACCCCTGGTGCATCTGACCTCCGGCGAGCCCCGCGAGGTCGGCGCCTTCGTGGTCGAGCCCTTCCGCCTGCCGCACGACGCGCGCGAGCCGATAGGCGTGGTGGTCGAGGCGCCGGGGGGCGCGCGGGTGGGACTGGTCGCCGATCTCGGCACCCGCAGTCAGCTCGCCTGGGCGCGGCTCCAGGACCTGGACGTGCTGCTGCTCGAGACCAACCACGACCTGACCATGTTGCGCGAAGGCCCCTACCCCTGGCCGCTCAAGGAACGCGTGGCCGGCCGCCACGGCCATCTGTCGAACGCCCAGGCGGCCGACGGCCTGCCGGAGCTGCTCTCCGACCGCCTCCGACATGTCGTGCTCTATCACCTGTCGCGCACCAACAACCTCCCGGCGCTGGCGCAGGCCGAGATCGGCGAGGTCCTCGCCCGCGAGGGCTCGCCGGCGGAGATGGTGGTCAGCCATCAGTTCGAGCCCACCCCCTGGCTCGAGATCCCGGCCTGAGCGGCGTCAGGGCAGATCGTCGCCGAACGTCCCGCCGTCGTCCTGAAGCTCCATCAGCTCCTGGTGCACCGCGTCGGGCCCGCCGCGCTCGATCGCGCCGCGCAGCTTCTCCGGCAGCGACCGCGCCAGCTGGCCGTCGAGGCGGGCGAAGAGGACTTTCCGCTCGCCGCTGGCGACGAGCACGAGGTCCCTGATCGGCCGTTCCTCGCTCTTCGGCCGCACCAGGACGAGGGCCGTCCTCTGCGGTCCGCTCCAGCGCACCGGGGAATCCCAGGCGCGCGGCCGCAGGCCGGAGAAGTCGAGCCGCGTGAGCTCGGACGCCGGCTCGAGTCCGTAGTAGGCGATCTCGAGCCGGCTCAGGCCGGCTAGGGGCAGACCCTCCGCGGGAGCCACAGCCGTGCGGGTCGCTGGCATCAGCAGCCGCCCCAGCTTGAGCTCGAGCGCGGTGGCCGGCGGCTGTCCCGTCTGGCGGACGATCTCGTAGCGTATCGATTGGGGGGACAGGCTGGCGGCACAGCCGCTCAGAGCCAGCGCGGCGGCAACGAGGAATGCGACGGATGGCTGTTTCATCTGCAATCTCCTCTCCGTGCCGGCGGTGGCAGACGCTCACGAGCTGGATCGCGCCTCGCGGCCTGCTCATGGCGACCACCGGCCGCGTTCATGCTGTCTCGTAGAACTCACTGACTCGAAATCAACATCCAACAACTCGCTCCTGTCGCCCGGGCGCGGAGTTTCTGGATAGGTCGAGTTGGTACGCTGCTGCGATGATGTGGTATTCTCATATTCGCACGATCGATGGAGATGGAGAGGCAGATGCCTGAGCGCCGCGGCACGCGGCAGATCGGTTCAGCTCCTCAAATGGCGGACGGGCAATTCGATGGTGCACGAGCATCAAGCCCAGAGGCCAGAGGCCAGAGGCCAGAGGCCAGAGGTGGGGCCCCCTTGGGGAGCGCTGAGGCAACAGTGCGTGCTTGCAGCGCAGCGATTCGGCGCCAACGAGGCTGACGCCGAGGACGTGGCCCAAGAAGCCCTCGTCCGGCTATTGCCGGTCGTCTCTTACGTCGATCGACTGGAGTCGTGGCTCTACATCGTCGTTCGCAATCTCGTACGCCGCCAGGGACGACGGCGCAGCAAGAGGGCTCGGGCCTGCTCCGAGCTCGCACCCGCCGTCGTCGAAAACACTTCACCGGAGGAGAGCTGGCTCGCCAAGCTCGAGATCGAGCGTCTGGTCCAGGCCTCTTCGCCGGGGTGCCGGCACCTGCTGGAGT
Organism: Thermoanaerobaculia bacterium; assembly: GCA_050747865.1. Taxonomy (GTDB): domain Bacteria; phylum Acidobacteriota; class Thermoanaerobaculia; order Multivoradales; family JAHEKO01; genus JBOGJI01. The sequence continues at coordinate 19,958 of JBOGJI010000308.1, read as the reverse complement.
TGACCCTGGACGGTTATCGCCACCGCGAGATCGCCGTGCTACTGGGCTGCGAGGTCCACCAGGTCGGCCCCCGGCTTCGGCGCGCCTTGCAGACCTCCCGCCGCCGATTGAGCAACGAGCTGTAAAGGTGCCGCAGTACACGGCCGACGAGGAGCGGACTGTTTCCTGAACCGCCGGTGACGTGACCATCCCGAAGGCCAGGGGTATAAGACGCCAGCCTGCGGGCTCTTTACCTTAGAAGGAGAACCCGCCGGGCAGCGAGCGAGTGGTGAGGTAGACACAAGCGATGGGACACCAGCGCCCCGACGTGCGCACAAGGAGAAGACTAATGAGGCAACTACACTCGCACAGCAGTGCGGCTTGTCGCGTGTCACGCCAAGAACGGCCCCGCACGTCGTCGCCGCCACATTGGCGACCCGCCGTCCTCGTTGTAGCGCTGATGCTGCTCTCAAGCGTGTCGAGAGGTCAACCCCACAAGCTCGACACGCCCGCCGACTCACCGCTTTGGTGGACGCTAACGGATGAGATCTCCCCAGAACAACTCAAGGCCTTGTACTCGGATCGCTCGTTATCGCTCGCGAGGTATGACGACGCTGTCGAGGCCGGGCTGGCGCAACCACTCCCTGATAGCGGCGAGCGCAGCCGCGCCTGTCTGATCTTCTATCGTAACGCGCAACTCACGCCGGAGCTAGAACCGATGTGGAACGCGTTTCGTGCCTTCTACAACGCCCACCTAGATCGGGAGTTCCACGGCGACGAGTACGTTGACGCCATCCCGCACCGGTTACAGGAGTTTGGCATATCTCCACAGGGAGCCAACGTCATAGTGGCTGCCGCTATATCCACCGAGGCCGAAGTGAAACGCCGCCTGCCCGAGTTCATACCGAAGCTCAGCGAGGCGACGCTGCTCATCGACGAGATCTATTCCAATCCCACCCGTGCGGCATCTGCACCGCCCGTAGATCAGTTCCGCGACGCGATGGAGGCGCGCGACTACGCGATGGTCGCCGGTGTGACGGGTCGTCCCGAGTCCGAGATCCGCGAACTCGTTGACTCCTATGCCAACTGGAATGTGCCCTACGAGCTGGTCGCCGAAGCCCTCCCGGCGCTCAAGAAGAGTCTCTCGGAGCCTGATTGGCAAGGGTTCCGGCGCTATCTCCTGGAAACCGTCGTGGCAGAGTTCGGCACGGGACCACACTTTAAAGACTACTGCGGGGAGGGAGTAGAGTGAGAGCGTTACATGAGCATCCGGCATGGACCTTCGTCCTCCTTGTTGTCGCATCGGTTGCAACGCCTGGAGCCGTCGTCGCGGAGGGTCATTTCACGGTCACAATCACCAAAGCCCGAATCACCTTTAACAACCAGCTCGCGTTCGCGTTTGCCGCGGAGTCTACCGCTCAGTGGGAGGGTACACCAAGCACTAAGAAACGGTTCTATCGCACGTTCTGGGGCCTCTCGACGTTCGGGTACTGCTATAATTCGCACCCGGAGCCGGATAAGCGTTGCCAGGCTGAGGGCAAAACCTACTACGGTCCGTTCCCTGGGACCAACAATGTGAACGCGGTCATCAAATGCTTGGATGCCGACGGCTGCGCCGCCCACTCGTCGCAGATCTTCAAGCCGTGTTGCAATGACTATCCGCCGTTGTACTACAAGGCACTCGGCGAACTTCTAGTGCTCTCAGGGAGCTGGCAACTAGAGAGCTGGAAACCGACGGGTGACTTCGAGGCGCAATGCAGGAACGACGACGATGGTTGTGAGTGTGGATGCTCTCCCATTATTCTCGATCTCGCGGCCGATGGTTTTCGTTTCACTAGTGCTGCCGATGGAGTCGATTTCGACTTCGCTGGCGAGGGTGGACGCGGTGTGCGTGTCGGCTGGACACGCACTAATGGAGACGACGCATTCCTCGCTATGGATCGAAACGGGGATGGACGGATTACATACGGCGCGGAACTCTTTGGAAATTTCACGCCGCAGCCGGCGACGGATGAGCCTAATGGCTACAATGCCCTAGCGCAATATGATGACCTGAAAGCCGGCGGCAACGGGGACGAGATGATCACTGCCGAGGACGAGGTGTGGGAGGAGCTCCTGCTTTGGTTAGATGCCAATCATGATGGGAGGTCGCAACCACGGGAGCTGGAGGGACTTGATGTAGCGGGTGTCGAGGTAATAGCACTCCGGTATCGGCGCTCGGATGAGCGCGATAAGTACGGCAACGCACTGCGCTACTTTAGCTGCGCATGGGTGGATAACGACATGGCTGCTATGCCCGTCTGGGAACGGCGGACTCCCCTCCTTGAGGACGGTCGAGAGGTTCTCGATCCCATGAACCTCCGTGATCGAGGGATTGACCTGACGAGACCTGACGATTGGAGACTCATTCAAACTACGGATGTCTTCTTTGCCACGGCTGAGATGAAAACCTCGGACGTGGTTCCGGCTCCGCCGGCGCGGGGCCTTCAGGGCGCGAGCGCGTCGGCACAGTGTTCGGTCGCGCGCAGTCCGTAGAGCCCCGCAGGCGTGTCGAACGGGTAGATGGAGGGCAAAGTCCTCGCCGTGGTCCGGCGGTGCCAGCGGCGCCCGCCGGTTCAGGCGGTCGGCTTCAACGATTTCAGCGGCAACCGCGCGTTCTTCTCCCAACATCGAGCTGCGGTTCCCGCTCATCGACCGATTCGTGACGGCCGTTCTCGACTTCTATAGGATCCGCGGCCGAGTCTTCCTCGACGTCAGCGGCGTGTGGTTCGACGACTTCCATCCGCGGGTCGACACGGACTTCGACTTCTAGGACTCGGAACAGGACCGCTTTGCCGACGGCCGGGCGTCCTACCGCTTCGGGGTCACAGTGCGCTTCCTGGGCCTCGGCCTCAACTGGGATTTCGCAGACTCGACGTGCTGCTGCTGCTGGAGACCAACCACGATTTGACCATGTTGCGCGAAGGCCCCTACCCGTGGCCGCTCTAGGAGCGCGTGGCCAGCCGCCACGGCCACCTGTGGAACGCCCAGGCGGCCGACGGCTTGTCGGAGCTGCTCTCCGGCCGCGTGCTCTACCACCTCTCCCGCACCAACAACCTCCCGGCCCTGGCGCAGGCCGAGATCGGCGAGGTCCTCGCCCGCGAGGGCTCGCCGGCGCAGATCGTGGTCAGCGATCAGTTCGAGCCCACGCCCTGGCTCGAGATCCCGGCCTGAGCGGCCTTACGGCAGCTCGATCTCTTCGAGCTCGCCGTCGTCATCGTCTGTGAGCTCCATCAGCTCATGGTGGACCGCATCCGGGCCGCCGCGCTCGATCGCGCCGCGCAGCTTCTCCGGCAATGTCCGCGCCATGCGGCCGCCGAGACGGGCATAGAGGACCTTCCGCTCGCCGCTGGCGACGAGCACGAGGTCGCCGATCGGCCGTGACTCCTGCTTCGGCCGCACCAGCACCAGTGCCGTCGACTCCGGTCCCGCCCAGCGCACCGCGGAGTCCCAGCCGCGGGGCCGCATCGAGGAGAAGTCGAGCCGCGTGAGCTCGGTCGCCGGCTCGAGGCCGTAGAACGCGATCTCGAGCCGGCGCAATCCCTGCAGCGGCAGGCTCTCCTTGGCGGGCACCGCGGCGCGCGTCGTGGCCATGAGCAGCCGCCCCAGCTTGAGCTCGAGCTCGCTGGCTGGCGGGCGCCCGGTCTGGCGAACGATTTCGTCGCGCACGGACTGCGGGGACAGGCTGGCGGCGCAGGCGCCGAGGGACAGCGCCGCGCAGGCGACGACGGTGATGGGGAGCTGCTTCATCTGGAGAACTCCTGTTCAGGACATTGCGGCGGCCGCCGCGTCGACGCCGTTGCGGAAGATGGCGAGCCCGCCGCCTTCCGCCGGCACGGGTTCGTCGCGAGCCCGGCCGCGAAACCACTGCGGGTGCTGGAAGGGATAGAGGAACGCGTCCGGGTGGGGCATGATCCCGAAGATCCGTCCCGACGGATCGCAGACCGCGGCGACCCCGCCCGACGAGCCGTTCGGGTTCGCCGGCCAGTCCTCCGTCGCCGCTCCCCGCTCGTCCACGTAGCGCAAGGCGATCTGCCTCCCTGCTTCCAGGCGGGCGAACACCTCGGGGCTCTCGGTCAAGAACTTCCCCTCGCCGTGCCGTGCCGGGAGCTCCAGCACCTCCACGCCGCGCGTCCAGACGCAGGGCGAGGCCGGCTCCGCCCGCAGCCGCACCCAGGCGTTGCGGTACCCCAGCCGGTCGTTGGGCGCCAGCGTCGCCCGCGGCGTGCGGAAGTCGCCGTCGAAGCCCGGCAGCATGCCCAGCCGCGTCATGGTCTGGAACCCGTTGCAGATCCCGATGGCGAGCCCGCCGCCCTCCAGGAACGCGACCATCTCGTCGTACAGCCGGTGACGGATCTTGTTGGCGAAGACGAACCCGGCCCCCAGGTGATCGCCGAACGCGAACCCGCCGGGGAAGGCGACGATGTGGTACTCGGTGAGTCGCCGCGCCGCGGCCCCGTCGAGCAGATCGAGCAGATGCACGAGCTCCGCCGTCGCGCCGGTCAGGCGGAAGGCGCAGGCGGTCTCGACCTCGCAGTTGAGACCCAGCCCCGTCACCACCAGCACCCGCACGGCGGCGCGCCGCTCCGCCAGCTCCCGCGGCGGCAACGCCCGCAGCGCGTCGACCCGCTCGCCGCTCACGGCGCTGTCCCCTTGTACCGGCTCTTCAGCTCGTCGACCCCGACGTCGAGCCAGACGTCCCCGCCCCGCCCGACGACGAGCCGGGGTCTCTCGGTGACCGCGCCGACCCAGCGGCAGGCCAGCCTCGCGAAACGCTCCGCGAACGCCGCGGCGTCCTCGAACGCGACCGTGACCACGAGCCGCCCGGCCGACTCGCTGAACGTCGCGATGTCGGGCTCCAGGGCGTCGATGCCCGCGGCCCCCGCGAGATCGACCTCCGCGCCCAGCTCTCCCGCCATCGCCGCCCGCGCCAGGGCGACGGCCAGTCCTCCACGCCCCGGCACGGCGGCCGATCGCACCAGGCCGGCACGCACCGCGCCGTGGAATGCTTCGTAGAGCAGCCTGTTCCCCTCCGCGTCGACCGTGGGCGGCGTCGTCCCGACGTACGGTCCCGGCTCGCCGAGCGCGGGCATCAACCCGTCCCGCTCTCCCAGATAGCGGAAGTACTCGCTGCCCCCGGTTTGGTCTCCCGTCGAGCCGAGCAGGAAGACCACATCGCCGGCGGCCTTGAAGTCGAGCGTCACGGCCTCCCGCACGTCGTCGATCTGGCCGATGGCGGAGATCAACAAGGTCGGCGGCACGCAGATCTTGACCCCGCCCACCACGGACTCGTTCTTCATCGAGTCCTTGCCCGAGATCAGCGGCACGCCGTAGGCGAGGCAGGCTCGCTGCAGCCCCCGGCAAGCGCGCACGAGCTGGCCGAGCTTGAGATCCCCGTCGGGCGTCCCCTCCGAGAGCACCGGATCCGGCCAGCAGAAGTTGTCGAGCGCCGCGATGCGGTCGAACCGCGCGCCGGCGGCGAGCTGCCGGCGCACGGCTTCGTCGACCGCCACCATCGCCATCGCCTCGGGGTCGAGATCGGACAGCCAGGGGTGGACCCCCTCCGAGAGCACGAACCCCCGCAGCGAGCCGTGGCGGGCGAGGAAGACCGTCGCCTCGGCCGGCACGTCCCGCCTCACGCCCACCCACGGCTTGACCACAGTCAGCCCCTTGACCTCGTGGTCGTAGTGACGGGCCTGGCTCTCGTCGCTCGTCAGGTTGAGACGACCCATGAGATCGAGCAGCGTGCGGCCGCAGTCCGCGGGTCGTTCGGCCGGCTCGTCCGGAGTGGGCGGTTGCCAGCGCGCCGGCAGCCGCATCTCCGGCGGGCCGTCGTGCAGGAACTCCATGTCGAGCAACCCCACGATCTCGTCGCCCCAACGCACCTCGAGCCCTCCGTCGCCGGTGAACTCCCCCAGGTCGGTCGCCTCGACCTCGCGACGGCGCGCCAGCGCGAGGAAGTCCTCCAGGTGATGCGGCGGTACCGCCACCGTCATCCGCTCCTGCGCCTCGGAGAGGAAGACCTCCCAGGGTGCCAGCCCGGCGTACTTGAGCGGCGCCCGCGAGAGGTCGAGGCGCGCGCCGCCGGGCCCGCGAGCCATCTCGCCGACGGAGGAGGAGAGCCCCCCCGCGCCGTTGTCGGTGATCGCCGAGTAGAGCCCCCGGTCGCGCGCCGCGAGCAGGAAGTCGAACATCATCTTCTGGGTGATCGGGTCGCCGATCTGCACCGCCTGGAAGGGCGAGGAGTCCTCGAGCGCCGCCGACGAGAAGGTGGCGCCGTGGATGCCGTCGGCGCCGATGCGCCCGCCGACCATGACGATGCGATCGCCCGGGTGCGCCGCCTTCTGCTCGCCCGGAGTGCCGGCGATGGTCACCGGCAGCGCCCCCACCGTGCCGCAGAACACCAGCGGCTTGCCCAGGTAGCGGGCGTCGAACAGCTCCCAACCGCGCCCGTAGGGGATGCCGCTCTGGTTGCCGCCGTCGATCACCCCGCGGTGCACACCGTCGCGGATGCGCCGTGGGTGGAGCAGCCCCGCCGGCAGCTCACCTCGCCACTCCGGCGGCGCAAAGCAGTAGCCCCAGACGTTGACCAGCAGGTCGGCCCCGCGCCCGGTGCCGAAGGGGTCGCGGTTGACGCCCACGATGCCGGTGATCGCGCCGCCGTAGGGGTCGAGCGCCGAGGGCGTGTTGTGGGTCTCCACCTTGTAGACCAGGTGGACCGCGTCGTCGAACGCCACCACGCCGGCGTTGTCGTGGAAGACCGAGACCAGCCAAGAATGTCCGTCGCGCTCCCGAAACCGACCGTCTAGCGTCTCGGTGGTGCCGCGGATATACGTCGCGAACAGCGAGTCGATCGTCTCCGGCTCAGCGTCCCCTTCGCGATAGGTGATCGTGGCGTTGAAGATCTTGTGCTTGCAGTGCTCGCTCCACGTCTGCGCCAGGCACTCGAGCTCGACGTCGGTGGGCGCCGCTCCCAGCCCCGCCTCATCGCGCCGCGGATGCGATGCGGCGCGCCGAAAATGGTCGCGAATCGCCCGGAGCTCGGGGAGCGACAGTGCCAGGAAGCCCTCACGGCTCAGGCGCATCAGCTCCTCGTCCGCGATCTCGAGGTCGATTCTGCGCACCGGCGGCCGCTCCCCGCCGGCGACCTTCGGCACCGCCAGGTCAGGGGGGGTGCCCAGCCACTCCCCGTGGGTGGCGATCCGCCAGCTCTGGATCAGGGGGTTGGCGAGCAGCTCGCGGGCGACGCGCTCGGCCTCGTCGACCGAGATCCCGTCCATGAGGTAAAGCGTCGAGGTGTAGACCGCGGCGTCGTCCGCCAGGGCTCGTCCCAGCGTGTCCTCGATCGCCACCCGCGCGCTCTTGCCCACCGGATCCGCCACCCCCGGCCGGTAGCCCACCCGCACGGCGGCGCCGAACGGGCCGTCCTCCAGCCGCCCGACCGCCGCCCTCTGCAGCACCGGATCCGCCAGCTCCCGCGCCACCCGCCCGATCTCCTCGGCCGCAAGCTCCGCCTCCACGTGGTACACGTCCCGCGTCCGCACCCGCTCCACAGGCAGGTGCAGGAACTCCCGCACCTGCCGCGCCACGTGCTCCCCCCGCGGATCCCGCATCCCCGGCCGCAACCCGATCTCGATCCGAAACACGGTCATCGGTGGAGCGGCGGTGATCATGTCCAGGAGTGGGAATGAGAAGAGCACATTCTACAGTCGTCTCGCCGTGCTCCATGATCGAGTAGATTGCACAGAAGTGCAGCATCTCTGCTTTTCTGCTACAATGCGTCTATGAAGGAAACGGTGACCATCACGAGCCGAGGGGTGATCACCCTGCCGGTCAAGCTGCGGCGCGCGCTCGGGCTGAAGGCGAACGATCAGCTCATCGCCGAGAGCACGCCGGAAGGCCTGTTGCTGCGCCCGGCGGTGACGCTGCCCGTCGAGCTCTACACCGGCGAGCGCGTCCGCGAATTCGACGAAGCCGAGGCCGAGCTGGCGGAGGCGCTCGATTCCCAGCACCCGCAGCGGAGCTGAACACCGCTGGCGACGCCGATGCGGGTCTTCCTGGATGCGAACGTCCTGTTCTCGGCCGCGAAGTCGCCGGGCGCCATGCGATCGATGCTGGAGCGGCTCCGTGCAGTGGGGCACACGAGCTACGCGGATGGCTACGTGATCGCCGAGGCGCGCCGTAACCTGGAAGCGAAGGGCCGCGGGGCCGTGGATGCGCTCGACGTCGTGCTCAGGCTTGTCGAGGTCGCACCGTTCCAACCGGCCGCGTCGACGGAAGGAGCGACAGACATGCTGCCGGAGAAGGACCGGCCGGTATTGCTCGCGGCGATCCGACTGCGCTGTGACGCTCTGGTCACGGGAGACCGGACGCACTTCGGACTCCTGTACGGCAAGACGATCCAGGGCGTGACGATCTATTCTCCGCGTTCGTTGGCCGAGACCCTTGCGCTCTGAGGGGTGATACTGATGGACCTTCTACCGGAACAGCAGAGGGCGCTCGGCTACATATGCCGGCGCGGCACCGAGGCTCCGCTCGTGGAGATTCGCAGCCGCGTCGCAAGCACGTACCGCGAGATCGAGGAGCTCGTGGCGCCGGTCGCCCCTGCGCTCACGCGAGAGCGGCCCGGTGCGTCCTCGTGGTCGGTTCACGAGATCGTCGACCATCTCGTGGAGAGCGAGCGCCGCGCCGCGCGGCAGCTCGCACAGTTGCTGGCGGGCAGCTCAGTCGACGATCCGATCCCAGCGGGCTTGCAGTCGCCTCGACCCTTCGGGGTCGAGTGGCACACTCTCCTCGATCGGTTCCGGGGCGCCCACGAACGGATCCTGGAGCTCCTGGACTCAGCTTCGGACGAGCCACCGCTCGCCGCCACGGCACCGGTCGAGCTGGTGGTCAAATGCGCGTCTCCAGACGGCACGCTCGAGCCGGTTCACTGGTTCGAGCGGCTCGACTGGAAGGCGTACGCCATCGTGATCCACATGCACAATCGCGAGCACATCGGCCAGGTGCAGCGCATCCTTGAATCGCCTGGGCGGGCGAGCGTGCAATGAGCTGAGGAGGAACCGATGCGAAGAGTCCGATACTCCGTGGCGATGAGCCTCGACGGCTGCATCGCAGGACCAGAAGGAGAGTTCGACTGGATCGTAGTGGACCCGGACATCGATTTCGGCGCCCTCTACGAGGAGTTCGACACCGTGCTCATGGGTCGGAAGACCTACGAAGTGGCACAGGGGCAGGGCGGTGGCGGCATGCCGGGCATGCAGGAGTACGTCTTCTCCCGGACCCTGCGGCAGGACGACCATCCAAACGCCATCATCTCCGACGATCTCGAAGGCACTGTGACCGCGCTCAAGGCGAAGCCGGGAAAGGACATCTGGCTGTTCGGCGGCGGCTCCCTCTTCAGGAGCCTGCTGGAGCTCGGATTAGTGGATACCGTCGAGGTCGGGGTCCTCCCGATACTGCTTGGCGGCGGGCTGCCCATGTTGCCGCATCCGGCGCACCACACGGGGCTGAAGCTGGTCCAGCACCGGATCTACGAGAAGACGGGGACCGTGTGGCTCGAATACGCGATCGCGTGAGCCATGGCCGTACCCTGGCGCCGGATTGGAGCAACTCATGCCGATTGCGTTGAAGCGTGTGTACGAGGAACCGGTCGCGGAGGACGGGTACCGGGTGCTGGTGGACCGCCTGTGGCCGCGAGGTGTGTCCGAGGATCGCGCCAGGCTCGACGAGTGGGTGAAGGAGGCGGCACCTTCGGATCAGCTTCGGAAGTGGTTCCACCACGATCGGTCACAATGGTCCGAGTTCCAGTGCGTCGGAGTAAGGCCGTGCGCCGGCCGCGCGTGTCGGGTGTATACTGATTTCGTTCCTGGTTCCGGTTCGGCGGGCTCGCCATGGAGCTGAACGTCAACGGCAAGGCGCGGCGGGTGGACGCTCCGGCGGAGATGCCGCTGCTGTGGGCGCTGCGGGATCTGCTCGGGCTCACCGGCACCAAGTTCGGCTGCGGCATGGCGCAGTGCGGGGCCTGCACGGTGCATGTCGACGGCAAGCCGCGGCGGGCCTGCGTGACGCCGATCGGCACCCTGGCGGGCAAGCGGATCACCACCATCGAGGGGCTGTCGGAAGACGGCTCGCACCCGGTGCAGCGCGCCTGGACCGAGCTCGACGTGGTGCAGTGCGGCTACTGCCAGCCGGGCCAGATCATGTCGGCGGCGGCGCTGCTCGCCGTCAAGCCCGATCCCACCGACGCCGACATCGACTCGGCGCTCTCCGGCAACATCTGCCGCTGCGGCACCTACCAGCGCATCCGCGCCGCCGTGCATCGCGCGGCGGAGCTGGCCAGAGGCTGATCCAATGAACATCGTCGCCGGCTTCTCCCGCCGCAGCTTCCTGCAGGCCGGCGGGGTGGCGATCGGCGGTCTGGTGGTCGGCTTCGTGGTGCCGGGGGCCCGGCGCCTGGCACGGGCGCAAGAGTCCCTTCGCTTCTCCGAGCTGCCTCCTCCCAACGCCTTCCTGCGCATCGGTACGGACGACAGCGTCACCGTCCTGCTGGCGCACTCCGAGATGGGTCAGGGCATCTGGACGACGCTGCCCATGCTCATCGCCGAGGAGCTCGACGCCGACTGGTCGAAGATCCGCGTCGAGCACGCGCCGGCGGCCGCCGTCTACGCGCACACCGCCTTCGGCATCCAGATGACCGGCGGTTCGACCAGCACCTGGTCGGAGTTCGACCGCTACCGGCAGGCGGGCGCCTTGGCGCGTACGCTCCTGGTGGCCGCCGCGGCCGAGCGCTTCGGCGTGGCGGCGAGCGCCTGCCGGACCGAGAACGGCATGGTGATCGCAGGCGACCAGCGCGCGAGCTACGGCGAGCTGACCGAGGCCGCCGCCGCGCTGCCGGCGCCACGCTCGGTGGAGCTGCGCGCCCCCGCGGACTGGAAGGTCATCGGCACCTCGAAGAAGCGGCTGGACACGCCGGAGAAGATCGACGGCCGGGCCGGCTACGGCATCGACGTGCGATTCGACGGCCTGTTCACCGCCCTGGTGGCGCGGCCGCCGGTCTTCGGCGGCCAGGTGCGGTCGTTCGACGCCGCCCGTGCCAAGGCGGTCCCCGGCGTGCGCGGCGTGGTGCAGGTGCCGAGCGGCGTGGCGGTGCTGGCCGACCACTTCTGGGCCGCCAAGCTGGGCCGCGACGCGCTCGAGGTGGACTGGGATCTCGGGCCCAACGCGGGCCTCGACACGACGGCGCTGCGCGAAGAGTTCGGCCGGCTGGCCGACGAGGACGGCGCGCCGGCGGCGAGCGGCGGCAACGTCGACGCCGCGCTGGCCAGGGCGGACCGCATGCTGGAGGCCGACTACGTCGTGCCCTACCTGGCGCACGCGCCCATGGAGCCGGTCAACTGCACGGTGCGCATCACCGACGACAAATGCGAGATCTGGACCGGCACCCAGTTCCAGACGCTGGACCAGCAGGTGGCGGCCGGCATCACCGGTTTGGCGCCGGAGCAGGTCGAGATCCACACCCAGTTCCTGGGCGGCGGCTTCGGCCGCCGCGCCACCCCGACCTCGGACTTCGTGCGCGAGGCGGTGGAGGTGGCCAAGGCGGCAGGACGACCGGTGAAGACCGTGTGGACACGCGAGGACGACATCCGCGGCGGCTACTTCCGACCCATGTACCTGCATCGCGCCCGCATCGGGGTGGACGCCGAAGGGCGGCCGATGGCGTGGCGGCATGCCGTGGTGGGACAGTCGATCCTCGCCGGCTCGCCGTTCGAGGCGATGATGGTCCACGAGGGGATCGACGAGACCTCGGTCGAGGGGGTGCACAACTCGCCATACTGGAGCGCGATCCCAGACCACCGCGTGGGCCTCCACTCGCCGCGCACCGGCATCCCGGTGCTGTGGTGGCGCTCGGTCGGCCACTCGCACACGGCCTTCGTGATGGAGAGCTTGATCGACGAGCTGGCGCATGCGGCGGGCGAGGACCCGGTGGCCTACCGCCGGGTGCTGCTGGCGGAGCATCCGCGGCACCTGGGAGTGCTGAACCTCGCCGCCGAGAAGGCCGGCTGGGGCTCCCGGCCGCCCGATGGCCGGGCCCGCGGCGTGGCGGTGCACGAGTCGTTCGGCAGCTTCATCGCCCAGGTGGCCGAGGTCTCGGTCGACCGCGGCCAGATCCGCGTGCACCGCGTGGTGTGCGCGATCGACTGCGGCGTCGCGGTCAACCCCCTGAACATCGAGGCCCAGATGGAGTCCGGGATCGCCTTCGGCCTCGGCGCCGCACTGCACAGCGCGCTCAGCTTCCGCGACGGCCGGGTGCAGGAGTCGAACTTCCACGACTACCGCGTCCTGCGCCTCAACGAGATGCCGGGGGTCGAGGTCCACATCGTCCCCAGCCATGAGCGGCCCGGCGGCGTCGGCGAGCCCGGCGTGCCGCCGATCGCGCCGGCGGTGGCAAACGCCGTGTTCACGCTCACCGGCCGGCGGCTGCGCGAGCTGCCGCTACGGCTGAAGACCTGAGGCGAGGACTGCCGATGCGTGCCCACCGACTGTCTTGTCTCCTGCTCGTGCTGGTGCCGCTCGCAGCCTGCAGCCGGATCTCCGAGGAGGAGCAGGCGGAGGCCCTCGCCGCCTTCGCCACCGTACAGGAGGTCTTCCAGCACCCACGCTGCCAGAACTGCCACGTTCCCGGCGACGCGCCGTTGCAGGGCGACGAGGGTATGGTGCACGCCCAGGCGGTGACCCGCGGCCCCGACGGACAGGGAGCCCCGGGCCTGCCCTGCTCGACCTGCCACGGTGAGGCGAACCTGCCCGCGAGCTACGGCCCTCGCACCCCGCCGGGCGCCCCCAACTGGCACCTGCCGCCGCCGGAGCACAAGATGGTCTTCATCGGCCTTCCCGGCGCCGAGCTGTGCGCCGGGATCAAGAACCGGCGCGAGAACGGCGGCAAGGACCTGGACGCCCTGGTCGAGCACGTGAGCGAAGACGCCCTGGTGCTCTGGGGCTGGGCGCCCGGCGAAGGCCGCGCGCCCGTTCCCGTCCCGCACTCCGAGTTCGTCACCGCCTTCGAGCGCTGGGCCGCCGCCGGCGCCCCCTGCCCCACGCCTTCCTGAGAGACGGATTGCCCATGCCGCCAGCGCCCGGGGGGCAACCGGCTGGGGCGGGGAAAGTCCGCTATCCTTCACCCGTATGTGCGGCATCTTCGGCATCGAGGGGCACGCCGACGCGGCGAACCTGGTCTACCTGGGCCTCTACGCTCAGCAGCATCGGGGCCAGGAGTCGGCCGGCATCGTCTCCTGGGACGGCGAGAGGCTGCACGTCGAGCGGGGGATGGGGCACGTCGCCGACATCTTCTCCGCCCGCACCCTGGCCGGCCTGCCGGGGGCGCGGGCGCTGGGGCACACCCGCTACTCCACGGCCGGCTCCAGCATCGCCGTCAACGCCCAGCCCCTGGTGGTCAAGACCTCCATGGGCCCGGTGGCCATCGTCCACAACGGCAATCTCACCAACGCCGTCGAGCTGCGCGAGAAGCTCGAGGCCGAAGGCTCGATCTTCCAGACCACCTCGGACACCGAGGTCATCCTCCACCTGCTGGCGCGCAACCCGCGTCAGGACCCGGTGGAGTCCCTGATGGTGGCGCTCGAGCGCGTGCAAGGGGCCTATTCGCTCGTCGTGTTGACGCGCAACGCGCTGATCGCGGTGCGCGACCCCCATGGCTTCCGTCCCCTGATGCTGGGCTGGCACGATGGGCACCCCTGCTTCGCCTCGGAGACCTGCGCCTTCGATCTCATCGGGGCGGAGCAGGAGCGTGACCTGGAGCCCGGAGAGGTCATGGTGGCCCGTGACGGCAGGCTCGATAGCTTCCACCTGTCGCCGAGCCCGCAGCCGACGCGCTGCATCTTCGAGCTCGTCTATTTCGCCCGCCCCGACTCGACCGTCTTCGGTGACTCGGTGTCGCGGGCGCGGCTCTCCATGGGGACACAGCTAGCGCGCGAGGCGCCGGCGGCCGCCGACATCGTGGTGCCGGTGCCTGACTCCGGGCTCTTCGCGGCGCTCGGCTACAGCCGCGAGTCGGGGCTGCCGCTCGAGTTCGGGCTGATCCGCAACCACTACGTGGGCCGCACCTTCATCGAGCCGGCGCAGTCGATCCGCCACTTCGGCGTCAAGGTCAAGCTCAATCCGGTGCGCGATCTGATCGCCGGCAGGCGGATCGTCCTGGTGGACGACTCGATCGTCCGCGGCACCACCAGCCCCAAGATCGTGCGCATGTTGCGCGATGCCGGCGCGGCCGAGATCCACATGCGGATCTCCTGCCCGCCGACTCGCTACTCCTGCCCCTACGGCATCGACATGCCGACTCGCGAGGAGCTCATCGCCTCTTCCCATTCCCTCGACGAGATCCGCGACTTCATCGACGCCGACTCGCTGGCCTATCTGTCGCTTGACGGCATGCGCGCCGCCGCCCGCGGCCCCGCCGACAGCTACTGCACGGCCTGCTGGACCGGCGAATACCGCGTCCCCGTCTCCGCCGCCGACCGGCGCCAGCGCGAACTCTTCCCCATCCGCGCCGAAGGGGACGCGGGTTGACATCGGGTTTCGCGCGACGGAAGATTCCCGCCGAGCTCTCCACCGGTCGATCGTGTGTGGCCGGTGGCGGTCCGCCGAAGGACTTGGGCGGTCCCGGGGGACCGGGCGGGGTGGGGCCCGCCGTCGATTCACACGCCCAGAAAGGAGGTGGTCCAGCAGTGAACGACTGTAAACCTGGTTGCGTGGAGGTGGCGGCCCCATAGGGCCAACATCGTGACCGCCTCCGTGGCGTCATGAGCGGGTAGACCCTGAGATCGGGGAACCCCCCGCCACCGAGACGAACCGAGGGCCCCGGATCTCCGGATCCGGGGCCCTTTCTGTATCGCGTCAGGTGCCAGTGACCTCCGCCAGGCGACGACGCAGATGACGGCGCTCGGCCGCGTTGGCGGTGAGCTCGAGCGCTTGCGTATACGCGCTTGCCGCCTCCTCGTTGCGGCCGAGCCGGCGCAGCATCTCGCCGCGCGCCGCGGGCAACAGGTGATAGCCGTCGAGGGCTCCGCGCTCGGCCAGCTCGTCGATGCGCTCGAGGCCCGCCGCCGGACCGTCGGCCATGGCGACGGCCACGGCCAGGTTGAGCTCGACGACCGGCGACGGCTCGATGGTGAGCAGAGTCTCGTAGAGAGCGGCTATCGTCCGCCAGTCGGTGTCCTCGGGGCGCGCGGCGCGTGCGTGCTGCGCGGCGATCGCCGCCTGCAGCGTGTACGGGCCGACGGTGCCCGAGCGCAAGGCGCGCGTCGCCAGCTGTAGCCCCGCGGCGATCTGGCTCTGATCCCAGAGCCCGCGGTCCTGGTCTTCGAGCAGCACCAGTCGCCCCTCGCCGTCCATCCGCGCGTCGCGCCGGGAGTCGTGCAGCAGCATGAGGGCGAGCAGACCCCGGGCCTCCACCTCGTCGGGCAGGAAGTCGCAGATCAGCCGCGCCAGGCGGATCGCCTCGCGGCACAGATCGTGGCGCACGAGCCCGTCGCCCATGGTCGCCAGGTAGCCCTCGTTGAAGACCAGGTAGACCACCCGCGAGACGCCGGCCAGCCGCTCCTCCAGGCGATCGGCCGGCGGCACCTCATAGGGGATCGCGGCGTCGCGGATCTTGCGCTTGGCGCGCACCAGCCGCTGCGCCATGGTCGGCACCGGGACCAGGAAGGCGCGGGCGATCTCTTCCGTGGTCAGGCCGCAGAGCGTGCGCAGCGTCAGGGAGACTTGGGCGTCGAGGGCGAGCGCCGGGTGGCAGCAGGTGAAGATGAGCCGCAGGCGATCGTCCGGGAAGACCTGCTCGTCGAGCTGCTGCGGGTCGAGCGCCGGCACTACCGGCGGCATCTCGGCAGCGATCAGTCTTTGCTTGTCCTCGAAGCGGCGATCCCGTCGCAGGCGGTCGATCGCCTTGTGGCGGGCGGTGGAGATGAGCCAGGAGCCTGGGTTGGCCGGCGTGCCCTCCTGCGACCAGCGCTCGACGGCGACGGCGAAGGCCTCCTGCAGCGTCTCCTCGGCGAGGTCGAAATCGCCCAGCAGGCGGATGAGCGTGGCGAGCGCGCGCGGGGATTCCTCGCGGTAGATCTGCTCGATCGACATGAAGGGCCGGCCGGGCCAAGGAAGTGCCCGGCTGGCCGATCATGGCACGGAGACGAGGCGGCGGCTACCGCGTCAGCTCGTGGATCGGGCGCACTTCGATGGTGCCTGTGCGCGCCCCGGGAATGCGGGCGGCGATGGCGATCGCCTCGTCGACGTCACTGGCCTCCACCATGTAGAAGCCGCCGAGCTGCTCCTTGGTTTCGGCGAACGGACCGTCGGTGATCACGGTCTTGCCTTCGCGCACCCGCACCGAGGTGGCGGTGGCGGTCGGCTGCAGCGGCTCGCTCGCCAGGTAGTTGCCGCTCTCGCGCAGGGCATCGTCCAGGGCCCAATAGTCGTCCAGGATGGGGCCCAGCTCTTCCTCGCCAAGGTTCTGCCAACCGCTCTCTTCGCCGTAGATCAGCAACAGGTACCGCATCGGTCGTGTCTCCTCCCCTGGTTTCGTGTGACCGGAGTCCCCCACTGGACGTCCGCCCCCTGCTGGTTGGTCGATCGGCGCGCCGCCGAATCGACACGCGGGCCCGCGCCGCTCCGGTAGGATCGCGGCGGCATGACGAGTCGGCCGAAAAGTGCCTATGCTGCCGCGGGTGTAGACATCGACGCCCAGTCGCGGGCACTGGCCAAGATCAAGAGGCTCGCGCGTTCGACCTTCACCGAAGGCGTGCTTTCGGAGATAGGCAGCTTCGGGGGCCTTTTCCAGCCCGATCTCGCCGGCCTCGAGGCCCCCGTGTTGGTGGCCTCGGCCGACGGCGTCGGCACCAAGCTGACCGTGGCGCGTCTGGCCGGCGACTACTCGACCGTCGGGCGGGACCTGGTCAATCACTGCGTCAACGACATCCTCGTGCAGGGAGCGCGGCCCCTCTTCTTCCTCGACTACGTCGGCGCCGGCGTCCTCGATCCGCGGCAGATGGTGCAGCTCGTCAACGGCGTGGCGGCGGCCTGCCGGGAGAACGGCTGCGCGCTCCTCGGCGGGGAGACCGCGGAGATGCCCGGCTTCTATCGCGAGGGAGACTACGAGCTGGTGGGGTTCATCGTCGGCCTGGTCGACCGCCCGAGACTCTACGACGGCTCCCGGGTGCGGCCCGGCGACGTGCTGGTGGGCCTGCCGTCCTCCGGGCTCCACACCAACGGGTATTCGCTCGCCCGCCAAGTGCTCTTCGAGCAGATGGGGCTGGGGGTCGAGGACCGGGTTCCCGAGATGCGGGACGCCCGGAGAGTGGGGGAGCTGCTGCTCGCCACGCACCTGTCCTACCTGAGAGCGGTCGCGCCGCTGCTCGATCACCCGGCGCTCCACGCC
>JBOGJI010000307.1:0-17808 GCA_050747865.1 Thermoanaerobaculia bacterium | reverse complement strand
TGAAGTGGCGGAAGAGCGTGGGGCTTGGCGCAAACGCCATATGGTCGACGTAGCCGTCCAGGGACTGGTTCATTCCGAACACGAGCTTAGCCATACCACTTCCTTTCCTCACGCGGCACATCCGCGCGGTTCTGATTGCGTTATGCAACCGGTTGTAAGCTAGATCGACTGATTTTATATCGCAATTGGTTTCTGGAGTGCGCATGAACGCCCCACGCTCGGGCTGCCCGATCAATCCGGGGTGGGTGCCGGCCACATTTGGCGGGTGCTCGACGTTGCGGGCAGACTGCGCGGGAGAGCAGCCAGTTGCGGTCCGTCTCAGGGCGCGGTGCCGGGAGGAGTAGGTGCCTGTCGTGTCTGGCGTACAGAAGCTTCCGATCGAGTGGCGCAGATCCTGACTCGGAGTCGCGGGGAGGTATGCTCAGTCGGCCAGTACGTCGCCCAGCTTCGTGGCTGACAGGACACGTAGCGCCCAAGCCTCGATCTCGGGGGCCGTCGCCTTCGCGACACGCTGTTCCATCTCGGGGTCGAGCACGTCGCCGAAGCGTTGACGGAGCTGCCGAAGAAGGAGCTTGCGCTCTCCCTCTAGTTCGCCCTGCTGAAGCCCCTGCTGAAGCCCCTGCTGAAGCCCCTGCTGGACGCCCTGTTCGATGAGCCGCTGTCCGGGAGTCACGACCGCCTCCTTGGCTTCCGGGCCGACCTCGCGCTCCAGGAACGACTGCAGCACGTCAGGCTCCGCCCTCTCATTGACCAACATCATATAGCGCATCACCTGCACCAGCGCCTCGAACCCCGTCGGCGCCCGCAGGACCTCGTGGATCACGTCCACCCAGTCGCCGAGCACTTCGACGGGGTCCTCTTGCGCGCGAACCCGGGTGAAGCAGACCACCGCCATCTTTCCCAATGCTGTCATCACGGCCCGCGCTCGCAGGGCCTCGTCGGGGATCGCCGACAGATCGTCCACGATGTAGCGGGAGGTTGGAATGTGGGCGCTCAGCGCCTCTTCGAGCCCTGGTGGCACGCCCACCAGAGGTTCCAACGACTGCGGTGCCGACCACGGCTGCTTGCCGTGGTAGAGGACTACGGGCACGATCGCCGGCAGGCGCTGCCCCTCGTCGGCTTGTCGCCAGCTTTCCCAGATCCGGACCTTGTAGACCAGCAGGCGGTAGGGCATGAGTGGATCGGAGCGGCTCTGGTGCTCGAGGAGCACATAGACGAGCAAATCGGCACCGGCACGGGCGCGGATCGAGAACAGCAGGTCGGTGTGCCGCTCGGCCAGCTCGGGATCGACGAAGCTGCCTGGCCGGCGCTCGAGCGTGCTCCAGTCGAGTGCCTGGACCAGGGCGTCGGGGAGCACTGCCTGCAGCTCGCCGCCGGCGTGCTCCGGCTGGGCGAACACAGCCTTGAACAAGGCGTCGTGAGGATTGGAGCCCTTTCCCACCTCACAGAGCTAGGACGGATGTGACGACTCTCACCGCTCACCCTCGGTGATGCTCTCGCCCGAATGCGGCTGAGCGACGTGCTGCCGGTCACCTACTCGAGGGTCTGACGGCCTGGTGCCGGGCACCTGCGGTGGCGGTCTTTGGGTCCTCGGGTGCGGCAGAGGAAGGTGTCGGGCGCCTGGCGTCTGGTTTGCAAGAGTTCTCGTATCCGGCCCCCGCACATGGAGAACGGCCGGACCGAGAGGAGGCCATCATGAGTTTCGACCTTGATGTCGCACTGGCGGCCAACGCGAGGCGACTCATGCTGCGCGTCGAGGCGGTCAAGGCGGAGATGCTCGCCGAGAAAGTGGAGCGCGAGCGCCTGGTGGCCGAGGACCGCCGTCGGCGGGACGCGGAATGGCGCGCGCTGAACGAGGCCGAACGCGCTGCGGACCGAGTCATGCTCGGGCAGCTCCTGCGGTGGAAGAAGGACGCTGTCTGAACGTGCAGAGCACCGCGCCGTAAGCTACGGAGCAGTCAGTCTCGGCGAGGACCGGCTCACCAAGGTGTCAGCTACTCTTGCCGCCGAAGTCACGTGCCGGTCGAGGCTCGTGAGAGAAGGAGGCAGTATGGGTGGAGCCGATCGGTCCATGACGCTTCGACGTGCGCGGCCGGACGACGCTGCCGAGGTCGGGGAGATCTGGCATCAGGGTTGGCGCGACGGGCATCTCGGCCACGTGCCCGAGGGGCTGGTCGCGGTCCGCACCGGGGAGTCGTTCCACGCTCGAGCCGCCGACCGGGTCGGGGAGACGACCGTAGCCGTCGTCGACGGAGCCGTAGCCGGCTTCGTCATGATCGTCGACGACGAGGTCGAGCAGGTATTCGTCGCGGCGGACCATCGGGGCACGGGGATCGCAGACGTGCTCCTGGAGGAGGCGGAGCGGTTGGTTGGGGAGAACGGCCATACCCGAGCGTGGCTCGCCGTTGTTGCCGGCAACGTGCGGGCGCGGCGGTTCTACGAGCGCAACGGCTGGTCCGACGACGGCCTGTTCGACTATGAGGCCCGCACCGAGCAGGGGCCGATCATCGTGCCGTCACACCGGTACGTAAAAGATCTCGGCTGAGGCGATCAGGGCCTACAGGGACTCGTCTGGGCGCCCCGTCGGGAACACGTGATGGTGGGCGCCTTCGGTCAGAGATAGCGCTCTCGCAGGATGCGGAGGTGGTGCTCTAGGTGGCCGGCCACGATGAAGGCGAGGGCGCGGACTGTGAACGGCTTGTCGCTGGCGATGCCGCGCCGCGACCAGGCGTCGTCCGGGAGGCTGTGGAAGAAGGTCGACGTCGCCTCGCGGACGGCGCGAAACTCGTCGATGTGGCTGCTCCACGGCCGCTGGTCCGCGGCCGCCGCGACGGCCGCGATGTCCTGATCGAAGCTCGGGAGCGACGCCTCGAAGCCGCGGGCGAACCAGAACGCGCGGGAGATGAACAGGCGTTCCGAGTCGCTGACGTGGTTGAGCACCTGGCGGATGCTCCACTTGTCCGGAGCGTAGCGATGCAGGGAGCGCTCTTCCGAGATGCCCCGCAGGAACGAGAGCGTCTCGGGCAGTTGGCCCCGCAACACCTCGTTGATGTCGCCTTCCGGCACCTGGTCGATGTAGGTGAAGTAATACGGCGCGGCTTCGGACCGATCGGGAACGGTCGTGATCATGCGGGCCCTCGTATGTCTCTTCGACTGGCGCGGCAGGCTACAGGCTATCGCGTCACGGCGTCTCCTGCCGCGGGATGATGCCGGCCTTGAACGTCCCCTTCGCGTAGTCGGCAGAGCGTTCCTTCGGAATGCTCAGCGAGGACCACCGCGACCCCGCGAAGTGCTTGGCGAGGAGCACGATCTGGCCGACGTGATACGCGGTGTGGGTGACGGATCGGTTGAGCGCCTCGGCGACCAGGAAGGGCTCGCCGCGGATGGTGACCGTGCGGTCGAGGTCGTCCGGCGTCAGCGCTTCGACGGCGCCTAGCGCCGCGGCCCAGCCGCGCTCCCACAGGGCGAGCAGCTCCGCGCGCGATACGGGCTCGGGCATCTCGAACTCGTCGTCGCGGTTCCGGTCCGGCTTCTCGCCGTCGCTGGTCAGGAAGTCGGTGAAACGCGAGCGCAGATTGCCGCCCACGTGTTTCATGATGATCGCGATGCTGTTCGCCTCGAAGTCGACGAGGGTGTGCAGATCGTCGTCGGCGATCTGCGTGATCGCCGATTCGGCGAGCTTCTTGTAATTGCGGTAGGTGCGGACGACGTCCGCGAGGATTGCTGTACGGAAGTCCATGTCTCGTCTCCGCTCCGTAGTCTAAGCTACTGCCGAGAGGTAGCGACCGAGGAGAGCTATCCATGTGCCGGAACATCAGGACCCTGTACAACTTCGACCCTCCCGTCACGGACGAGGAGACGCGCGCCGCCGCCCTCCAGTTCGTGAGGAAGATCTCGGGCTTCACCAAGCCCTCGCGGGCCAACGAAGAGGCGTTCGATCGCGCCGTCGAGGAGGTCGCGGTGGCCGCCCGCAAGCTGCTGGATTCCCTGGTGACCCACGCCGAGCCGCGCGACCGGGAGGTCGAGGCGGCGCGCGCTCGCGCCCGCGCCGCCCAGCGCTTCGGCCATGCCTGAGACCCGAAGACCGGCCACAGGATCCGCAACGACGGGAGCGCGGAGCGAGTCGCCGGCCCTCTGGGCTCGGATAGACTCCGTGCGTGGGCTTCTGGACATGGCTGCTGGTCGGGGCCGCCGCCGTGGTGGCGGTGTGGGCGGTGCTGGTCTTCAACCGCCTGGTGCGGGCGCGCAACCTGATGCGGGCGGGGCTGTCGGACATCGACGTCCAGCTCCAGCGCCGGCACGACCTGGTGCCGCAGCTCGTCGAGGCGGTGCGCGCCTATGCCGGCTACGAGCGTTCGGTGCTGCGGGAGGTCGTCGAGCTGCGCGGGCGGGCGGAAAGCAGCTCCGGGGTCGCCGACCGGGATGAGGCGGAACAGGCGCTGGCCGGCGGCATCGGCCGGCTGGTGCTGCTGGCGGAGGAGTACCCGGACCTCAAAGCCGGCGAGACCTTCCGCCAGCTCATGGCGGAGCTGGTCGACGTGGAGGACCACATCCAGCACGCGCGGCGCTTCTACAACGGGGCGGTGCGGGAGCTGAACACGTACGTGCAGCGGTTCCCGGACCTCCTCGTGGCGCGCCTCACCGGGTTTCGCGAGGCGTCGTTCTTCAGCGCCGGAATCGAGGCGAGGGCAACGCCTCAGGTCGGCGAGCTGCTGGGAGCGGGGGCGACGGGCTGACCGGTGCTCGCGGCCGGAGGACGGAGGCTTCGAGCATGATTCAGCGCTGGTTCCTGCTGCTCTGTCTAGCCGCGGGCGCGGCCCGTGCCGACGAGCGCATCCTCGCCTACGACGCGGACATCCGTATCGCCGCCGAGGGCGCGGTCACCATCACTGAGACCCTGCGCGTGCGCGCGGAGGGCCTGGAGATCCGGCGCGGCATCTACCGCGACTTCCCGACGCTCTACCGGGACCCGTACGGCAACCGGGTGCGCATACCCTTCGACGTCGTCGAGGTGCGCCGGGACGGCGGTTCGGAGCCGTGGCACACCGAGTCCATCAGCGGCGGCAAACGTGTCTACATCGGCTCGGCGGACGTGTTCCTGAGCCCCGGCGTCTACACCTACGCCCTGACCTACCGCACCGACCGTCAGATCGGCTATTTCGAGGACTACGACGAGCTCTACTGGAACGTCACCGGCAACGATTGGGCGTTTCCCATCGACCGCGTCATCGCCGAGGTGCGCCTGCCCACGCCGGTGCCGGAGGCCGATCTCGACCTGGAGGCGTACACCGGCCCCGAGGGCGCTCGCGGCACGGCCTACCGCGCCTCGGCGCCGGCGCCGGGCATGGCGCGGTTCGAGACCACCGCCGCACTCGGCCCCAACGAGGGTCTCACGGTGGTCGTCGGCTTCCCCAAGGGCATCGTTGCCGAGCCCACCGCGGCCGAGCGGCGCGTCAACTACGTGCGGGACAACCTGGGCGTGATGGCCGGCGTGGGCGGGCTGATCGCCGTGCTGCTCTGGTACGCCTTCGCCTGGAACCGGGTCGGCCGGGACACGGCGCCCGGAGCCATCTACCCGCGCTACGAGGCGCCGGAGGGCTACTCGCCGGGCATGTTGCGCTACATCTGGAAGATGCGCTGCGACAGGACGACCGTTGCCGCGGCCGTGGTGAGCATGGCCGTCGCCGGGACGCTGAAGCTGCACCGAAACGATGGGACCTGGGTGGCCGAGCGAGGCGCGGGCGAGCCCGCCTCGGACACCGAGAGGGCGCTGCACCGCGCGATGTTCCAGGGCGGCGACGCGCTGGAGTTCAAGCAGGGTCAGCATCGCCGCGTCGGCGGCGCGGTCCAGGTCCACCAGAGCGCGCTGAGCCAGCGTATGGAATCGCGGTATTTCAAGCGTAACCGGCTGTGGTGTGTGCCGGGTCTGCTGGTCTCCGCGATCGCCGCCGTGGTCATGGTGCTGCTGGTGCCCACGAAGCAGCCGGGCCTCGGCATCTTCCTGGGCGGGTTCATGGTGATCTGGAACTCGGTCGTCAGCGTATTCGTGGCCAACCTGATCCGGGGCTGGCGGCAGATCAGCGGCATCCTCACCGCTGTCGCCGCGATGCTGCAAACCGTGTTCATGCTGCCCTTCGTCGTCGTCGGGCTGGGGGTGATCGGCCTGTTCGGATGGCAGGTGGGTCTGCTGCCGCTGGCCGTGCTAGTCGCCCTCGTGATCGTCAACGTGCTCTTCTACCAGCTGATGAAGGCGCCGACCCTGCGTGGCCGCGAGATGCTGGACGCCATCGAGGGACTGCGCCTCTACCTGGGCGTGGCCGAGCGGCAGGACCTGGAGACCCGCCACGCGGAGGAGCCGCCGAGGACCCTGGAGGAGTTCGAGCGCCTGCTGCCCTACGCCATCGCCCTGGACGCCGCCTCTACCTGGGCGGGACGTTTCGAGGACGCCATCCGCGCCGCCGAGGCCGCCGGCAACCTCCAGTCGCGCGGCTGGTACACGGCGACGACCTCCGGCGGTCGCGGATTCTCCGCCTCGTCTCTCGGCAGCTCGCTGGCCGGCGGCCTGGCCAGCGGCATCTCCAGCTCCGCCCGAGCCCCGGGCTCGAGCTCCGGGGGCGGTGGCGGGGGCTCCTCCGGCGGAGGTGGCGGAGGAGGAGGAGGTGGCGGCTGGTAGAGGGTTCCCGGTGCCGATCACCCGGGTGTGCCTGGTCAGGGGGATCTCCCGGAGGCACGTGGCAGCCAACGATTGACCGACTCCTTGTACGTTCGGTAGCTCTCACCGAATCGTCGCTCCAGCGTCGGTTCTTCGTAGAAGACCGCGAACAGATGGGCTAGCACCACGAAGAGCACAGCGACCGCGAGCGCCGCCGGCGACCGCAGGATGAGACCGACGCCCACGATGACCGCCAGGGCGCCGACGTACATGGGGTTCCGGACGACTCGATAGGGCCCCACCGCAACGAACTCGCGAGGAGCGTCGAACGGCGCCGGCGTGCCTCTGCCCACCAGCGCGAAGGCGAGAACGCAGGAGAGCACGAGGACTCCTCCGAAGGCGACGAGGACGAACCCCCCATATCGAGCCCATGCCGGGATCGCGAGGGGGATTCCCCTGTCGAGCGGTCGCACCGCGACCACGACCCACCACCAGATGGCCACGAAGGCGCTGGCGTAGACAAGGCCTCGAGCGGCGGCGAACACCCTGGAGAACATGTGGCTTGCTCTGTCCTGGTGAGGTCACACCCGGAGGTCAACACCGGCGGCGAGGCAGGATGAAACGGTGCCGTGCGCGGGCGCTGGCCAGCTCCTCGGGATCATAGTGTGCGGCGAGCACGCCGTTCTCGTGATCGAGCAGCTCCGGGTGTTGGCGGTGGCCGAAAGCGCCGGGATCATTGGTCTGATCCTCGAAGGCGTGCACCAGGGAGTCGTGCAGCATGGCGATTCTCACTCCTTCCCGGCGCGGCCTTCCGTCAGCAGGTGGCTGTCGCCTTGCCGCTGCAGGAGTCCTCGGAGGTCTCGCCGTAGACCGGAGTCGTGCGAGACTCGCTGCGATGACGACGCGATCCGACTCCCTGCAAGCAGACACCGCCCCGACGGATCTCTTCCTCGCGTTGACCCCCGCACGCGTGCTCGACGCCGTGGAGGCGGGCGGGGTGCGCTGTCGCAACGTCTGCTATCCGCTCAACTCGTTCGAGAACCGGGTCTACGAGGTCGAGCTCGAGACCAGCGAGCGGGTGGTCGCCAAGTTCTACCGGCCGGGGCGCTGGAGCGAGGCGCAGATCCTCGAGGAGCACCGCTTCCTCGCCGAGCTCGACGCCGCCGAGGTGCCGGTCTGCCCGATGCGCCCCTTCCCCGACGGCTCCACCCTGAAGCGGATCGAAGGCATCTGGTATTGCCTCGCCGACCGGCGCGGTGGGCGGGCGCCGGACGAGCTCGACGCGGGCCTGGCGGAGCGCTTAGGGATGCTCGTCGGGCGGCTGCACGCGGTCGGCGCCGAGCGGGACGCCGGGCCCCGCCGACCGCTGGATGCGGAGCATTTCGTCCGCCGGCCGGTCGCCTGGCTCGACGAGCACCGCACGATCCCGCGTCCCTTCGCCGACCGCTATCGCGAGACGGCGCTCGAGATCGCCGAGCGGGCCGAGCGGGCGATGGAGGGCGTGGCGACCCAGCGCATCCACGCCGATCTCCACCTGGGCAACGTGCTGCTGCGCGACGGGCAGCTCCGCGTGCTCGACTTCGACGACATGGCGGCCGGGCCGCCGGTGCAGGACCTCTGGCTGGCGCTGCCGGGGCGCGACGAGGAGACGGCACGGCTGCGGGAGAGCTTCCTCACGGGATACGAGCGCTTCCAGCTCTTCGACCGCTCGACCCTGCGGCTGATCGAGCCGTTGCGCGGCCTGCGCCTGGTCCGTTATGCCGCCTGGATCGCCCGGCGGTGGCACGACCCCGCCTTCCGCCAGGGCTGGCCCCACTTCGGGACCGACGAGTATTGGGGAGCCGAGACACGGGATCTCGAGGAGCAGCTCGAGGTGATCCGCCGCGTCGAGCGCGCCGGGGTCGGCGCCGCGGCCGCGGCGCGGGCCGCCCTCGAGCCCGAGGAGCTGCTCGACAACAAGGACTACTTCTTCGACTGGGAGGACGACTGAGCAACGGCACACGCCGCGACTCCTGGTGAAGATGTACGCGTTCTCCCGACGCGCCGTTCTGTGATAGTGTGCCGGCTGAGCCGGGCGATCGTTGCAGGTTTGAATGCCCGGTCCCCTCTTCGCGGATTGCTTCCACACCAAGGCCATTCCTCGAATTGACTCGCCGCCCGAGTGCTCGGGTGCATGAATCGCCTTGGTGCATTGAGGAGCAAGTATGAGCTTTCATTCCTTCGGCCTGAGCGCCGAGCTGCTGCGCGCCGTCGACGAGCAGGGCTACAGTCACCCCACCCCTGTCCAGACCAAGGCCATTCCGGTCGTCCTGGAGGGTCGCGACGTCATGGCCAGCGCCCAGACCGGTACCGGCAAGACGGCGGCGTTCACCCTGCCGCTGCTCGAGCGCCTGAGACGAGCCTCCGGCCGCAACGGCAAGGTGCGGGCGTTGATCCTGGTGCCGACGCGGGAGCTGGCCGCCCAGGTCGAGGCGAGCCTGGCCACCTACGGCCGGCATACGCCGGTTCGTTCCGCGGCGATCTTCGGCGGCGTCACCATCAACCCCCAGGTCGCCCGGCTGCGGCGGGGCGTGGAGGCGCTGATTGCCACGCCGGGCCGCCTGATGGACCACATGCAGCGCCGCACGGTCGACCTGTCCGGCATCGAGGTGCTGGTGCTCGATGAGGCCGATCGCATGCTCGACATGGGCTTCCTGCCGGCCATCGAGCGCATCGTCAAGGCCTTGCCGCAACGGCGGCAGACGCTGCTCTTCTCGGCTACTTTCCCGGACGAGATCACGGCACTGGCCCGGCGGTATCTCAACGACCCCGTGCGCATCGAGACCGCGCCGCCCAACTCCACCGTCGAGGCGATCGCTCAGCGCGCCATCCGCGTCGACCAGGGGAAGAAGCGCGAGCTCCTGTCCTGGCTGATCGGCAGCCGCGATTGGCGCCAGGTGCTGGTGTTCACCCGCACCAAGCACGGCGCCAATCGCCTGGCGCGCCAGCTCGAGACCGACGGTCTTTCCGCCGCGGCCATCCACGGCAACAAGAGCCAAGGCGCGCGCACCAAGGCCCTGGCCGACTTCAAGCAGCGCCGGGTTCGTGTCCTGGTGGCGACCGATCTCGCGGCGCGGGGCCTCGACATCGATCAGCTTCCGCACGTGGTCAACTTCGACATTCCCCATGTGCCGGAGGACTACGTCCACCGCATCGGCCGCACCGGCCGAGCGGGCCGCGAAGGCCTGGCGGTCTCCCTGGTCTCCGCCGCCGAGCACGGCCTGTTCGCCGCCATTCGCCGGTTGGTCAGGGTGGAGATACCGACCGAGTCCGTGGCCGGGTTCGAGCCCACCGAACGGGAAGCCGGGCCGGCGCCGAAAGTCGTGATGCAGCGCCCGAGTGGCCGCGCGGGTAGCTGGAAGAGCTCGCAGCGGTCTCACAGCGGCTCGACACGCCGGGTCGCCTGAGAGCCTGTGAAGATATCTCCCGCGGGTCGCGCGCCAGGGGCTTCTCGGTCGTATGCAAGGAGCGACGAGGGAGCATATCCTTGATATGTGACTGAGGAGCGACGCCGCAACGCGACCCACGGGAGATATCTTCACAGGCTCTGAGCGCGGTTCACGTCAGTCAGGGCGGGCTCGAGTTCCTGGGGACGCGAAGTCGGTGGGACGGCCGATCTGGTAATTTCCGCCGTCATGCGTATCCGGGAGTTCATGCGGGAGCACTATCGGCACTTCAACGCCGCCACGGTAGTGGACGCGTCGGATGCCTATGTCGGCCACCTCGAGGACGGGGGGCGGATGCTGGTCACCCTGGCCGGGGCCATGAGCACGGCGGAGCTGGGGCGCTCGCTCGCCGAGATGATCCGCCAGGAGAAGGTGCACGCGATCTGCTGCACCGGGGCGAATCTCGAGGAGGACGTGTTCAATCTGGTGGCGCACGAGCACTACGAGCGCATCCCACACTGGCGCCAGCTCACGCCCGAGGACGAGGTCACACTCTACGAGCGGCACTTGAACCGCGTGACGGATACCTGCATCCCGGAAGAAGAGGCGATGCGGCGCCTCGAGCACGCCATGCTCGACGAATGGGTCGCCGATGACCGGGCGGGCCGGCGCCGCTTCCCGCACGAGTACTTCTGCGACCTGCTGACGAGCGGGCGCCTGGCCGAGCACTACCAGATCGATCCCCGGAGCTCATGGCTGGTGGCGGCCGCGGAGCGGCGAATCCCGATCTTCGTGCCCGGCTGGGAGGATTCGACGCTGGGCAACATCTACGCCGCCCACTGCATGCTGGGCGACGTCAAGGAGGTGCGGACGGTGCGCGGCGGCATCGAATACATGGTGCGGCTCGCCGAGTGGTATCGCGAGACTTCCGCCGAGAGCTCGATCGGGTTCTTCCAGATCGGCGGCGGCATCGCCGGGGATTTCCCGATCTGTGTCGTGCCCATGATGCACCAGGACATGCAGCTCGAAGACGTGCCGCTGTGGGGCTACTTCTGCCAGATCGGCGACTCGACGACGAGCTACGGCTCGTATAGCGGCGCGGTGCCGAACGAGAAGATCACCTGGGGCAAGCTCGGCGCCACGACGCCGAAGTTCATGATCGAGTCGGACGCGACCATCGTCGCGCCCCTGATCTTCGCCTACGTGCTGGACTGGTAGGGCCGGGCGCTGGCACATGCGTGAGAGAATCGGCGCCATGCCGGAGTCTGCCTTCGACGCTGCGCCGGGACCGCATCTGCCGGCATGGCGGAGGTGGGGGGGACGGATCGGCACCTTGCTCCTCGGAGGCGTTCTCCTCGTAGCGGCATGGGCGAAGACGATCGATCCGGCGGCCTTCGCCGAGCAGATCGGGAACCTCGGCCTCGACCGGCCTCTGGGAGCCTGGCCGATGGCGCTGCTGGTGATCGCGCTGGAGGTGGGGCTGGGGCTCGCCCTGGTCCTCGACCTGCGGCGGCCGATCGTCCTCGTGCCCGCCTCGCTGCTGGTCGGCCTGTTCCTGGCCCTGACCGGTTGGGAGTGGTGGCGCGCCGCCCACGGCATGGTCGATCCCACCGCCGGCTGCGGCTGCTTCGGCAACCTGGTCGAGCGCACGCCGAAGCAGGCCTTCCTCCAGGACCTCGCCCTGTTGTTGCTGCCGCTGGCGCTCGCCTGGCTGGGGGTGCGCCGCAGTGTGTCGCGCCAGGGGCTGCGCATGGCGGCCTCGACCGTGGCGGCGGTCGCGGCGGCCGGATTCGCCGCCACGGCGCCGGAGCTCCCTCTCGACGACCTGGCCACCCGCCTCAAGCCCGGGATCGAGACCGCGTCGCTGTGTGCCGGCGCCGAGGGGAGCGACGAGCGGGCCTGCCTGACCGACATCGTGCCGGAGCTCGCCCAGGGCCGCCATTGGGTTATCCTCACCGGGTTGGAGACGCCCGGCTTCGTCGACTCGATCGAGCGGCTGAACCGGCATGTGCTGCGCGACACGGCCGCCGACCTCTGGGTCGTCAGCCCGGCGTCGACCGACGCGGTGCAGGCGTTTCTCTGGGACTGGGGTCCGGCGTTCGAGGTGCGGCAGGCGCCGCCGGCGCTGTTGCGCTCCCTCTACCGCCGGCTGCCGCGTAGCTTCGAGGTGCGGGACGGGCGGGTCACCGCCACCTTCGACGGCCTGCCGGCGGCTCTGGCGGACGAGACCGGAAACTGAGAGAGGATGAACACCATGCGAGCGAGTGCGTTGGCGAGTGCTGTCTTGCTGCTGGGGGTCGTCGCCGTGCCGGGAGGTGGGGCGAACGCCCAGGCGGCCGCGAAGCCGGTCTTCGAGCCGCTTCCCAACTGGACGCTGGAGCTCAACGGAGCGCCCTCGGACGCCGCCGAGGTCCTCTACTCGCGCGAGGCCGGCGCCTTCCTGGTCGTCGCCCCGGAGCTGGTCTCGCCGGCGCTGCTGTCGGCCCGCACCCGCCAGGTGGCGACGGTGCAGAGCCTCAAGCTGGCGCCGCTGGCGCAAGGGGGCTACGAGCTGCTGCCGAACGCCGTCTCCGGCCCGAGCGGGAGCTTCGAGCGCGACGCCGAAGGCCGGGTCAGCTTCCAGGTCGGCGACGACTCGGCCGTGCTCATCCAGCGGCCGTGGCTGCTCGGATTCCAGAATCCGCGGCGCATCCGGGCGATGAACGCGATGTACGACCGCCGGATGCAGCAGTACGCGCCGAGCGCCGAGGTCCTGGAGACGTTGAAAGGCGCCGGTTCCGAGGTACGGGTCGACGTCTATTTCGGCGAGTGGTGCCCCCACTGCGCCGTGATCGTGCCGCGTATCCTGCGGATCGACGAGGCCCTCGGGGACGGGGCGCCGGAGTTCCGCTACTACGGCCTGCCCGAGGCCATGGGCGAGGACCCGGTGACCAAGCGGCTCGGCCTCCGGGGCGTGCCGACGGGAATCGTCTACCGCAACGGCGAGGAGATCGGCCGCCTCTACGGCACGTCCTTCGAGCGGCCCGAGACGGGCCTGGCGAACGTGCTCGGCTCCTGAAGCGGCCGCTACAACGGCCGTCCGCCGAGGGCGGCAAGCGGGTGGACGCCGCCGTTGTGCCACAGGGCGTCGGGCGACTGCAGGGCGCCCGGCGGCGCGAAGCGGCTGACGCCCAGGCGCTCCAACTCCGGCATCAACGCGCGGGCGTCGTTGCCCTCCGCCGCGACTCCCTGAATCCTTCCTTGCCACGGAGCTAGTTGCTCCGGCAGCCGACCGAGGTCCTCGATCGGGTGGATGCGCACGGTGCGCAGGCCGGGGCTCGGCTGCAGCTCGGGCCGCGGTTCGACCACCACGGTGCCGGCCGTGGGCCCTAGCGCGGGGCGCGGCAGGCCCCGCATGTCGGCCTCCAGCCGGAGTTGCTGCACCGCCGCGAGCTGGTCCGCCGGCGCCGATCCCGGCGGCCAGGCGCGAAACAGGCGTTCGAGCTCGGCGGCCAGTGCCGCGGCCAGCGCCTGCCCGTCGCCGGCGGTAAAGACGGCGTGGATAGAGAGGCAGCCGCGCTGGTCGAACAGGGCGACGTCGCGGGCGATTCCGCGGGCGGCGCGCTGGAGATCCGCCTCGGCGCCGAGGACGGCGAAGCTGATGCGCGGTCCGTACGCGACCAGCCGGTCGCCCAGGCGGCGGGCGAGATCGGCGATCGTCGTCTCCTCACCGTAGGCAAGCACGCGGGCACAGCGGGCGACCACCGCGTCCTCGAGCTCGCGGTCGCCGCCGGTCCAGGTCACGGCGGCGACACCGGCGGCGAGTGCCGGATGCCGTTGTCCCAGCCGGCGTACGAACGCCGGCGCGAACAGGGGCTCGGCCGACGGCGACTTGAGCAGTACGGGGCGCCGCAACGCCAGGGCCGGCAGGAGCGGCTGCACGGCCAGGGCCGGCAGGTTGGCGGCCAGGACGACCGCGACCGGCCCGCGCTCGGCCGCAGGCAGGGCCGCGGCCTCGGCCAACAGTCGCCGCAACGGCCCTCCCCGTACGCCGCCGAGCACGGCCTCGACGCCCGC
Source organism: Thermoanaerobaculia bacterium (assembly GCA_050747865.1). Taxonomy (GTDB): domain Bacteria; phylum Acidobacteriota; class Thermoanaerobaculia; order Multivoradales; family JAHEKO01; genus JBOGJI01. The sequence continues at coordinate 3,675 of JBOGJI010000307.1, read as the reverse complement.
CTGGAGACCGCGGGCCGACAGGGAGGTGGTCGCCGTCCACGACGGGTCGAGCAGTCGACGAACGGAGGAGCCGGGATCCAGCATCTCCTCCACCGTCCGCTCCCAGGCGTCTCGCAGCTCCTCACCGTCCGCCGCCTGCAGCTGCGCCGCCCCGAGGCTGGCCAGGTGCTCCACCAGCGCGGCTAGCGCTTGCGGTGTCCAGCGTCCGCGTATCCAGGCTCGACGGTCCGTCTCGGAGCGATCGACCGGCGGTTCGTGCCCGGGTGGAACGGCGAAGTCGGCGAGCGGGCTCATCCCGCCGCCAGCTCTTCGACGAGCAGGGAGCAGCCGCGCAGCTCGGCGCCGGCCGCACGGCCGGCGAGGCGGAAGCCGTTCTCCTCGGCCAGCCCCAAGTCCTCGGTGAGGACGTGCACGGCCGAGCTCAGGTTGGCGAGGTCGAGCACGGCGATCAGGCCCGTGCGGCCGGGCTGCGCCTCCTCGAGCGTCGCCGGATCGAGGATGCGCACGCGGACCCAGTGGGGGGCGAGGAACAGGTCCGGATCGCCGCCGGCGAGGGCGCCGGTGTAGAACTGGCTGGTGAGCTCGGTCATGCCGTATTCGCGCACGACGCGGTCGGCGGGCAGCGCCAGCCGCTCCGCCACCCGGCGCAGGAGCTCCTCGCGCGAGACCTCGCGGGTCCTCCCCTTGGTGCCCCCGGTCTCGAACAGGGCGCTGCCGGCGGGCAGGCGGAAGCGCAGGTCGCGCCGCTCGAGAACCTCGAGGAGCTGCAGCAGGCTGAATCCGGTGGCCACGACCAGGGTCGGCCGGCGATGCCTCTGGGCGGCGCCCAGCCAGGTGCGCGCGGGCACGAGCTCGACGCCCCGCGGGCCGAACGCGGTGGCGCTGTCGTCGTCCCCGTAGCGCTCCAGGACGTGGTCGATCATGAACGACAGGCTGGATTCCGGGACCTGGCGGCGCGGCGGGACGAGCGAGAGCATGGGCAGGGGAGGTGAGCCGGGAAGGCAAGAGTCGGGGAACGTGGCGTCGATCACCGTGCGGTAGAGGTCGAGGAAACCGTGGGGATGGACGCTGCGCTCGGCCCCGGTGGTGCCGCTCGAGCGGAACGTCGCCTGCGCCTCGCGGGTGCCCAGCTCGACGCTCTTGAAGGCGCGCGCCGGCACCATCGGAATCCGGCGCCAGTCGCTCAGGGCGGCAGGGTCCACCTCCCGCTGCGAGCAAAGTCGCCGCAACGGCTCGCTGTGCTCGCACTGCCAGCGGAACGCGGCCAGCGCCAGCGCATCGAGCTCGTCGACTCGTGGGTCGCCGATGAAGCGACGGACACGCTTTTCCATCGCCCGCGATTCTCGCACGCGGGCGGGGCATAATCCGCCCGACGTGGGCATCCTGGGACTGTTCGCGGCCGGGGGAGCCGCCGGGCTGGTGGGGTCGCTCCTGGGGGTGGGCGGCGGCCTCGTCGTCGTACCGGTGCTGCATTTGCTCTTCGGTGTGCCGCTGCGCACCGCCGTGGGGACCAGCCTGGTGGTGATCACCGGGACGTCGCTCGTCGGTACGGCCGGCTACCTGCGGCGCGGTTGGACGATGTTCGACCTGGCGTTGCGACTGGAGCTGGGAGCGCTGATCGGCGCCGTGGCGGCGAGCCGGCTGGCACCGCGGGTTCCCGAGCACACGGTAGCCTGGATCTTCGCGCTGGTGCTGACGGCTACGGCGTTGCAGCTCGCCATCCGCAGCGGCCGGCGGCCGGGGGAGGAGCGGCCGACGGAGTCGCGCCTGCGTCGCGGGCTGGCCTGGGGGCTGGCGCCGCTGGGTGGGGGCGCCTCAGGGCTGCTGGGGATCGGCGGCGGGCTGGTGCAGGTGCCGATCCTGCGGCTCGCGCTCGGGCTCGAGATGCGGCGCGCCGTCGCCACCAGCACCGCCACCGTGGGCTGGACCGCGTCCCTGGCGGCCCTCGCCTATCTCGGCCGCGGTGAGGTGGACCTGGCGGCCGCCCCCTGGCTGCTCGCCGGCATCCTCGCCGGCGGCGGGCTGGGCCCGGTGCTGGCCGGGCGCATCCCGCGCCGCGGGCTGGAGCTGTTGTTCGCGGTGCTGCTGCTGTGGACGGCGTGGAAGGTGGTCCAGGGATGACACGCCGCACCTCGACCCACCTGCTCTCGATCGCCGTGCTCGTCGCCGTTGTGCTGTTGGCCGCCGCCGCGGTCTGGCCCGCCTGGAGCTCGCTGGCCTCCCTGGGGGTTGCGGTGCTGCTGCTTGCTCCCTGGGCGCTCGCCGTCGCCGTCGGCATCCGCGCCTTCCTGCGCTGCGACCTGGCTCAGGCCCTCCTGGCCCTCGCCGTCATCCTCGTGGCGCTCTCCGCGGCGCTCCTGTGAGACAAAAAAGTACCCCGCCCATGTCAGGCGGGGTTAGAGGAGGAGGAAGAGGAGAAATTGAACCGTCCACTCGTTAGTACGTCCCGCATGGGGTCGGGGTTTCGCGCCGGGCTCAGGATCTCATCTCAAGCTCCTGCTGGGCGAAGAACTCGGCGGCGGCCGCGGCGGGATCCCCCGCCAGCTCCCGCACCTCGCCGCCGTCCAGCCAGTGGTCGGGCAGATGATGGCGGTAGGGCGGGTGCAGGAAGCGGCGATCGAGCAGGGCGATGACCCCGCGGTCGCCGCTGGAGCGGATCAGGCGGCCCGCCGCCTGGACCACCCGGGTCATGCCCGGCACTACGAAGGCGTATTCGAAGCCGCGCTCGAAACGCTCCTGGTAGTAGTCCTTGAGCAGCTGCCGCTCGAGGCTGACCGCCGGCAGGCAGGGGCCGACGACGGCGACCGCCTTGAGCATGTCGCCCGGATAGTCGACGCCCTCGGCGAAGACGCCACCGGCGACCGCCAGCAGCAACACGTCGCCGAGCAGCGCCGAGCGCAGGGTGTCGAGGATGCGGGTGCGGGCCTCCTCGTCGTCCGTCCGCGTCTGCACCAGGACGCGTCGACCGGTGGCCGGCAGGCGCTCGGAGACCTCGCGCAGGAACTCGTAGCTGGGGAAGAGGACCATGCAGTTGCCCGACACCGCCCGCGCCAGCTCGGCGATGCGCAGGGCGATGGGGCCGTAGTTCCGCTCGCGCTCCCGCCAGGCGGTGCCCACCCGGGCATCGATGACGATGCGCCGGTGCTCGCGCGGGAACGGGCTGGGCAGGGTGAGGACCCGGAAGCGCTCGTGGTCGAGGCCGAGCAGGTCGCGGTAGAAGTCGTGCGGGCTCAGGGTCGCCGACAGCCCGACCACGGCATGGGCGCCGGAGAAGATGCGGCCGAGGAATCGGCCCGGGTCCTTGCACAGGATGGCCAGCCGCCGCTCGCCGCCCTGCCGGTCGACGAGGTGGCTGAAGGCGTCGCCCTCGGCCGTCTCCAGCACCTCGAGGAAGCGCAGCAGCTCGAAGTAGAGGTCGACGAACGGATCGTCGGCGGAGAAGCTGCGTGTCTCGCGCCGGTACTCCAGGTGCTCGACGAAGGCCTGGTCGAATTGCGGCCGCAGCTCCCACAGGGCGTCCTCGGGTAGCGCCGCCTCGGCGGCCTCCTGGCCCGCGGGCAGCTCCGCCAGGGCGCGGTCGACGTGGGTCTCGATGAGCCGCGCCAGCTCGCCGGCCAGCGCCGCCAGCCGGCCCGCCGGTCCGCCGCCTCCCACGGCGGCGTGTATGGCCTCCGC
>JBOGJI010000306.1:0-1574 GCA_050747865.1 Thermoanaerobaculia bacterium | reverse complement strand
TCTCATCGAAGACCCGCAGGCCCGCGACGCCGATCAGCTTCGCGTTTAGCTCGTCGACCTCAAGGAAGCCGTCGGTGTGGGCGCGCCCGGAGTGTGAGCGGGGGCGATCGGGCGCCGGCGGGCGCCGGCGGAAGCGGTCGATCAGGGCCATCTGCCGGACTATCAGGCCGCGCGCTTCGGCGCGTCTCGGCATCCACACCGACAGTCGGCGGGGATGCGGCACTCGCAGGGCTCAGAGCCGAGGCAGTTCTTGCACTTGGCGTCCTTGATCGCCTCGTCGATCGGGTCGGGCTTTCGCATCGAGTCGGGGAGCCTGGGGACTCGGATGCCGAGGAAGCGACCGGAGGCGTCGGGCATCTAGGCCGCCTCCCCGAGCAGCGAGGTCTGCCCTGTTTCCCTGACCGCTCGCTCGCGGGACTCAAGCCCAAGCGCCGCATCGGTATCCGTTCCGGCCGGGAACTGCGACCACCGCTCGATCCGGGCCTTGGCGATCTCGGCGTACTCGACCTCGCGCTCAATGCCGATGAAGTCGAAGCCCTCAAGGTGGGCGGCGATGCCCGTCGTGCCCGAGCCCATGAAGGGGTCGAGCACCGTCCCGCCGGGCGGCGTCACAAGTCGAACCAGCCAGCGCATGAGGTTGAGGGGCTTGACCGTTGGATGGATGTTGGCGCGTGGTGTTGAACGAGAGCCGGGGATGTCGTCGGTGTGTGCGGTGTCTCGATCGGGCCGCTTGGCCTCAAACCCACCAAGGCCCGCGTTCCGCTCTGCGCTGCTCGTCTTCGCCACGTAGAAAAACCTGCTGGCACCGCCGGTGTCGCCGTAACGTTCTGCGCCACGTTGCCGATCAGGGGTTTGCGGGCGACGACGATGGGCTCGTGGGCGGGCTTCGCCGCAGTTCCCCAGCCCTGCCAGCGTTGGGCCTCGGGAGTGGCGGGGACACCGCGGCGCTTGTCCATCGCCTTGCTGACGTTGAGCGACTTCGGGAACCCCGAGCCGTAGAGCCAGATCAGCGAGTCGCGGATCTCAAACCCCGCATCCTCAATCGCGCAGGTGAGGCGGTGATAGGTGCGGGTGCCGCCGAAGGCGAGCAGGTGGCCGCCGGGCTTTAGGACACGGAGGGCTTCGGTGGCCCACGGGCCGTGGTTGAGGTTGCGGTCCCAATCCTTCCCCATGAGCTCCAAGCCGTAGGGTGGATCGCACACCACCGCCTCCACGCTGCCCTCGTCTAGCTCGAGCACCCGCTCGATGCAGTCGCCTTGGAGGATGCGCCAGGTCAACCGAGCACTCTCCTCACTTCACGCCCACTGAGCGGTGGGCATCCGGGTCAAAGAGGGACCCTCGCGGGCGAGCTTCGGGCGATCAAGCTCGGTAACCTTGAGCAGCCGGGCGGGATACCCAAGGTTAACCCGACAACTTTGGGCGAGCAGCGGGTGGCGGTGTGTCTCGCGGGGGATCATCGTCCTGTAGTCTACGCCTACAGGCGGTCAGACGTCGCTGAGCGAGAGGCCCCCGGTGACCGTCTGGCCACGGTCGCGCTGGCGGCGGCGCCGGCCGATCTCATGGCGGGGGTCAAG
>JBOGJI010000305.1:0-3094 GCA_050747865.1 Thermoanaerobaculia bacterium | reverse complement strand
GTCTCCAACATGGCTTTGCCAGATGCGCGAGTCATCTTCGTCGCTGGCAAGGCGCGCTGACGCAGGCATAGCTGGGGCTATGTCGAGGAAGCGCAACGCCGCCAGCGTCGAAGAGGGCCGCGCAGATGGTGAAGCCATGTTGGAGACACAACACTAGAGCGGTCTAATCCCACACTTTCCAGGGGGCGTTGCCGCGTTGCCAGACTTCGTTCAAGTGCAGGTAGTCGCGGTAGGTGTCCATGGCGTGCCAGTAGCCTTCGTGGACGTAGACGGAGAGCTGACCGTCGCGGGCAAGACGGCGCAAGGGCTCGTGCTCGAGGGCGAGATCGGGGTCGTCCGGAAGATAGTCGAAGACCTCGCGCTGGAAGACGAAGAAGCCACCGGAGACGACGCCCTCGGCGACGGTGGGCTTCTCGTTGAACTCGATGGCGCGGCCCGCGTCGACCGAGATCTCGCCGTAGCGGGACGTCGGGCGCACGCCGGTCACGGTGGCGATGCGGCCCTGGGCGTAGTGGAAGTCGAGCAGGGCGTCGACATCGACATCGGCGATGCCGTCGCCGTAGGTGAACAGGAAGGTATCGGTGTCGACGAAGTCGCGGGCCCGCTTGAGGCGCGCGCCGGTCTGGGTGTGCTCCCCCGTCTCGGCGCAGGTGATCCGCCAGTCCTCGTCGCCCCTGCGGTTGTGGAACTCGACCGGCACGCTGCCGTCCATGGACACGGTGAAGTCGCGCTGCCGCTCGTGGAAGCGCAGGAAGTACTGCTTGATCTCCCAGCCCTTGTAGCCGAGGCAGAGGACGAAGCGCCGCAGCCCGTGATGGCCGTAGACCTTCATGATGTGCCAGAGGATGGGGCGCTCGCCGATCTCGACCATCGGCTTCGGCATCACCTCGGTCACCTCGCGCAGGCGGGTCCCCTGGCCGCCGCATAGGATGACGACCGGTAGGCGGTCCTTGGGAGTGCGCGTCGAGGCCGGCATGTGCGCGTATCATACTGCGCTCATGCGAGCCCTCAGGAGACGTCTGCGAGCGGCGGTGGCGGCGGCGGTCCTGCTGCTCCCGGTCGGCTGCGCGCGGCGGGCGGAGGGTCCCCCGAACATCCTGCTTCTCACCATCGACACCTTGCGCGCCGATCACCTCTCCGCCTGGGGGTACGGGCGGGAGACCTCGCCGTTCCTGGACGGGCTGGCGGCGCAGGGCGTGCGCTTCGCCGAGGCCCAGGTGCAGTGGCCGAAGACCGGCCCCTCGTTCGCCTCCATCTTCACCGCGACGTATCCGCGCGACAACGGCATCGTGCGGCGGGTCGGGATTCCCCTGCCGGGCTCGTTCCGCATGCTGGCGGAGGAGCTCGCGGATCGCGGGTACGCGACCCGCGCCGTGGTCGCCAACGGCGCCCTGGGCAAGGACTTCAACTTCCACCAGGGCTTCGAGGAGTACGTCGGGAGCTGGCTGCGCACGCCGGCCGACGACGGCGACGCGACCGGCGCCCGGCATGTGACCAACCTGGCGCTCGAGCTGGCCGAGGGTCTCGACGGCGAGCGTCCGTTCTTCCTCTGGGTCCACTACATCGATCCCCACTTCCCGTATGTGCCGGCGCTGGAGTACCGGGACCGATTCCAGGCGGACGCGCACGCGAGCTCCGCCGTGGAGATCGCCGTGCACCCGATTCTCGAGCGCCGCGACATGCTGGGGATCGGCTTCGGACAGGTGCTGGACGAGCGGACGGATCTCGATTTCTACGTGGCACGGTACGACGCCGAGATCGCCTATGCGGACGCCGAGATCCGGCGGCTCTGGGAGCGACTGGGAGATCTCGGCAGGCTAGAGAACACGGTGACTGCGTTCACCTCGGACCACGGCGAGTCGCTGGGCGAGCACCGGTACTTCTTCGACCACGGTCGTTTCGGTTTCCAGACGTGCCTGCACGTGCCGCTCATCCTCCACGCCCCGGGACGGCTGGCCCCGGGGGTTGTCGACACCCCGGTGGGATTGATCGATCTCGCGCCCACGCTCCTCCAGGTGGCGGGTGTCGATCTGCCAGAGGGACGCTGGATGCAGGGCCGCTCCTTGCTGCGCTACCTGCAACAGGATGAGGAGCAGGGGCGGGAGCCGGAGATCGTATACTCCGAAGCCGGCTACGGCACCGACGACAATTGGCAGAAGGTCGTGCGCTGGGGACGCTGGAAGCTGCTGATGGCGCCCTGGCAGCACGACAACCGCTGGATCGGTGGCCGCGGCGATCGCTTCACGCTCTATGACCTGGAGACCGACGCCGGTGAGCTCCACGACCTCAAGGACGAGCGGCGCGACATCGGCAAGCGTTTGCACGACGTCATGGCGGCGTGGCTCGCCCGCGAGCCATTCCAGGCGCAGGTGGAGGAGGAGAGCGCTGCTCCCGCGCCGGAGGGTATGACGGACGAGACGCGCAAGCAGCTGGAAGCTCTGGGTTACTTGTAAGCGGGTCTACTGACCGATATAGCCGAGGGCTTCCAGGTCTTTGCGGAGGTCTTCCGGGAGCTCCTGGCGCTCGGGGGGTGGTCCGGTGGCGGTGGAGGCGAAGCGGCGGGCGATCCAGGACCGCAGGCGCTGCACTTCCTGGGGGTGCTCGGCGGCGAGATTGTGCTGTTCCGCCGGGTCAGAGTCCAGGTCATAGAGCTCGACCGGGGCGATCGGGTAGAGATCTTCGGGAGCCTGCTTGAAGCAGCGCGGCAGGTGCTCGTCGGGGTTGTCGATCAGCGACCAACGACCGTCGAAGACGGTGCGCATGCGGGTGTCGTTGTACTCGGAGAAGGCGGGGCGCGGCCGCCCGCTGCGGCGTGGATCCTCCAGCAGCGGCACGATGGAGCGACCGTGCAGCTCGCCCGGCGCCCGCACCCCCAGCAGATCGAGCAGCGTCGGCATCACGTCGATCAGCTCGACCGGGCTGGAGATGGTCCGCGCGGACCGTGTCCACGGACAGCAGGATGACGTTGGGCGCACGTCAGATTTGTGAGATGAGCTCAGCCGGGGGCGGCGGCCGAGGTGCGGTACCTGTTGGATCGCCGCTGCCAGGCGTCATCGAAGCGGCCGTTGAGCATTGAGCACCGTAACGCAAGGAT
>JBOGJI010000304.1:0-6190 GCA_050747865.1 Thermoanaerobaculia bacterium | reverse complement strand
GTCGCTCAGGCAGCGCATCCGGGCGCAGCTCAAGCAGCTCGCCGACGAGGATCTCGCGCAGTTCCACCTCTACCAGTTGCTGCTCGAGACGCGTCCGGAATTCGTGGTCGACTGCGTCAACACCGCGACGGCGATCGCCTACCGCGACATCTTCTCGGCGTCGGAGGCGGTGTGGGAGGAGCTCGAGGCGGGCGCGGTCAGCTCCGAGGCGGTGGAGGGGATGCTGCAGGCGCTCTACATCCCGCGCTTGATCCGCCACATCCAGGTCCTCTATCGCGGCATGAGCGAGGCCGGCACGCTCGGCTACATCAAGGTGGGGACCTCGGGAACCGGCGGCATGGGCCTCAACATCCCCTACACGCACTCGGAGGAGAAGCCGAGCCGGATGCTGCTGGCGAAGAGCGCCATGGCCGGCGCCCACACCATGCTGCTCTTCCTCATGGCGCGCACCCCGGGAGCGCCGATCACCAAGGAGATCAAGCCGGCGGCGGCGATCGCCTGGAAGGCCATCGGCCGCGGGCCGATCCACCGCAAGGGCGAGCTGATCCGGCTAGTGGACGCGCAGCCCCGGCCGCTCGGCCGCACGCTGTCGACGATCGAGCCCGAGGCGGCGCGGGTGACGGACGGGACGCTGGAGACGGCCTACATCGACACCGGCGAGAACGGCATCTTCTCCTTGGAGGAGTTCGCGATGCTGACCACCGCCGAGCAGATGGAGTTCGTCACCCCCGAGGAGATCGCGCAGGCCCTGGTGTTCGAGCTCGAAGGGGGCAACACCGGGCACGACGTGGTCAACGCCCTGGACAACGCGGTGCTCGGGCCCACCTACCGCGCCGGCCTGATGCGGCACTGGGCGCTCGAGCGGATGAACGAGCTGGAGACCCAGGGCGGCACACGCTCGGTGGCGTTCGAGATGCTGGGGCCGCCGCACAACTCGAAGCTCCTGTTCGAGGCGCACCTGTTGCGCGAGGCCTTCGGCACCATGGCCGCCGCCCGCACCGCCGGGGCGGAGGCGCTGAACCGCGCCCTCAACCGCCTGGTGATCGAGCGCCCGCGGCTGGCCAACGAGATCGTCTCGGTGGGCATCCCCATCCTCCTCGAGTCGGGCGAGCTGATCCGCGGGCCGCGGGTGATCGTGCCGGCGCGCGCCGAGGCCGAGGAGGTGACGCCGGGGCGGCTGGAGCGCTGGGTGGAGGCCGGTTGGGTCGACCTGCGGCTGGCCAACTGCGAGCGCTGGGCCGGGCGCTTCGATCGCATCTTCGAGGAGATCCAGTGCCGCTCCGACGGCGACACCTCGAGCCGCCACCTGCGCCACGACCGCTTCTGGCACGACGACGGCCAGATCCAGCCGGGCAAGATCGCCGGCTGGATCCTTTCCGTCGAGGAGGCCGGCGCGCGGCTGAAACGATGATCGGAAGGAGGAAGAGCCCATGAACCAGACCGACTTCGCCGGACGAGAGCGCCTGATCGCCATGCTGGACGACGCCGTGCGCACCGGCGACGACGCGACGGCGGTCTCCGCGGTGCGCCGGGGGCTCGAGTCGCTGGCCCGCGAAGGCGCGATCGAGCTGTCGGAGGAGATCCGCAGGCCGCTGCCGGATCACTACGCGCGCCGCCTGCTCTACCGCAGCGAGGACCTCGGCTACACCGTGATCGCCATGACCTGGGGGCCGGAGCAGGAGACCCCGTTGCACGATCACGCCGGCCTGTGGTGCGTCGACGGGGTGTGGAGCGGCAGGCTGGAGGTGGTGCAGTACGAGCTGCTGGAGGAGCGGGACGAGCGCTTCCGCTTCGAGCCGCGCGACACCATCCACGCTGGTGCCGGCTCCGCCGGCAGCCTGATCCCGCCGTACGAGTACCACACGATCGCCAACGCCCAGGACACCCCGTCGGTGACCGTGCACGTCTACGCCGGCGACATGGAACGCTGCTCGATCTTCCTGCCCGAGGGCGAGGGCTGGTACCGCCGCGAGGAGAAGCGGCTCCGGTTCGACGCCTGAGGGATCTGGAGGTGGGGACCCCGGCGTTCGACGAGGCGGTGGCCTTCATCGAGCGCCTGGGCCGGGCGCTGCACCTCGCCGGGGCGCCGGCGCAGAGGCTGGAGGCGGCGCTGGTCGAGGTGGCGGCGCATCTCGGCATCGACGGGCAGTTCTTCGCCACCCCCACCGCCCTGTTCGCCTCCTTGCGCCGCGGCGCCACCGGCCGTACCGTGCTGCTGCGCGTCGAGCCCGGCGAGATCTACCTGGAGCGCCTGGAGCAGGTCGAGGCGGTCTACGTCGATCTCCTGCGGGGCAGGAGCGACCTGGCCCGCGCCGCCGAAAAGCTGGCCGAGGTGCTGGCGCGCCGCCCGCGCTACCGCCGGCCGCTGATCGTCGTCTCTTTCGCCCTGGCTTCCGCCATGGCCGCCCAGCTCTTCGGCGGCGGCGTTACCGATATGGCGGCCGCCGGCCTGCTGGGGCTGGTGGTGGGGCTGCTGGCCATCGTGCTGGGCGAGCGGGGGGAGGCGGCGCGGCTGTTCGAGCCGGTCGCCGGCCTGGTGGTCGCCGGCCTGGCGGCGAGCGCGCCGCTGGCAGGCCTCACCCTCTCCACCTACATCGTGACCCTCTCGGCGCTCATCGTCCTCATTCCCGGGCTGACGCTCACCGTGGCGATGACCGAGCTCGCCAGCAAGCATCTGGTCGCCGGCAGCGCCCGCTTCGCCGGCGCCATGCTCACCTTCATCACCATCGCCTTCGGGGTCGGCCTCGGCTTCAAGCTCGGCGCGCTGGTCGCCGGGCCGGCGCCGGCGGTCGTCGCTCCCTCGCCGCTGCCCGCGTGGAGCCAGTGGCTGGCGCTGGCGCTGACCGCGGCGGCGCTGACCGTGCTGTTCCGCGCCCGGCCGAGCCACTACCCCTGGATCCTCGCCGCGGCGGTCCTCGGCATGGGGAGCGCGCGCTTCGGCAGCCAGCTCTTCGGTCCCGAGATGGGGGCCTTCCTGGGGGCGGTGACCGTCGGCGTGGCCAGCAACCTCTACGGCCGGCTGTCGGGGCGCCCGGCGGCGATCATCCAGATGCCCGGCCTGCTGCTGCTGGTGCCCGGCTCGATCGGCTTTCGCAGCCTCTCCTCGCTGCTCAATCGCGACGTCGTGTCGGGCGTCGAGTCGGCCTTCACCATGGTGCTGGTGGCGATCTCGATCGTCACCGGGCTGCTGATCGCCAACGTGCTGGTGCGCCCGCGCGCCGCCCTGCCCCGCCGCTGAAGCGGCCGGGCCCGGTCCCGGCCGTGATCCGTGCGGCTCGCCATCTGGCCGGCGGCGGCACGCTCGTCCAGCACGGACGCCGGCCGCGTCAGGGGCCGACCTGGTCGATCCAGAAGAGCATCGCCTCCTCGCTGCAGCCGAAGCGGCGGTGAGCGTTGCCCAGACCCAGAGCCAGGATGATCTGGTCGCAGCTGCAGCCGGCCGTGTCCGCGGTGGTGATAGTGAGGGGCTCGCGCGCGCCCGCGGCCGGAGCCAGCGAGTCGAACGTCGTGTCCTCGTCCACCAGCGCGTAGCGGAGCGGCTTGAGCTGCGCCGTGGGCACCGGCTCGGGAATCGTCGTCGCGGGACAGACGTCGTCCTGGTCGACCACACCGTCGCCGTCCTCGTCGGGTGTGCTGGTGAGGAACAGCACCAACCCGTCGTGGTCGGAGATGCGCAGCGGGGACGTGTAGTCCGTGAGCAGGCTCTCCGGCGCGTCGGCGTCGCCGCGCGCATAGGCCGCGTCGACGACCCGGGCCTGTGCCGCCGTCGAGGTCAGGATGTGGTCGAGGACCTGGGCGCTGCCGTCGAAGTTGAAGGAGTAGCGCTCCTCGGCGGAAAGGGTGAGCACTTCGTTGCGCAGGTCAGGATCGACCGCGTCGTAGGTCTCCGCCTCGTCGCCCAGCGGGTCGAGGTTGCCGGTGACCTGCCCGAGGACGTCGACGTAGCCGTCGGTGAACTGGAAGGCGTTGAAATCGCCGGCGACGAGCAGCGGCCGCTCGGGCTCGTCGGTCTGCAGGTCCTGGACGAACAGCGAGAGCTGCTCGGCCTGGCGGAAGCGCTTCAGGCGCACTCGAGTCGCGTCCGAGCCTTCGATGCCGCTCAGGGAGCGCTGGTGGACGCCGATCAAGGTGAATTCGAACAGCGCGCCGTCGCCGACGTACATCGCCCGCAGCACCAGGGGCGGGCGGTCGTTGAGCAGGCTGCCGTCGAAGTCGAAGATCGTGTCGGCGCCGAACTGCTCGACCGACTGCACGGAGATCGTGTCGTCGCGCGTCAGCATCCCGACGTCGATGCCGCCAATGTCATTGCCCTCGAGCAGCCAGGCGCTGTAGGCGAGCGTGGAATCGTCGGCCGCCATGCGGTCCGCCAGATCCTCCAGGATCCCGAGGTTCTCCACCTCCTGCACGACCAGCACGTCCGGGGCGCGCAGCACCTGGCGCACCCAGCCCGAGACCTTGCCCAGCCGCGCCTGGTATTCCTCGGTGGTGAGCACCGGGTCGTCGGTCTCCGGGTCATCCTGGTCGTCGAAGAAGCGCTCGATGTTCTGGGTGGCGATGGTGAGCTCGCCGGCGGCGCGCTCGCGCACCGGCCGCGGCAGCGTCGGCGCCGGCCCGGGGGCGAAGCTCGTCGGCCAGACCTGGTAGTCGCCGAAGGCGAAGGAGAGCGGCCCCTCGGCCGCCACAGGCTGGCCTGCGAACAGGTCGAAGTCGTCGAGGCCGAGCGCATCCGGGTCGACCTCGAAGATCTCGGGGTTGCCGTCCCACACAGGCAGACCGTCGAGGCCCGGGAACAGGATGCCGGGCTCACGGAACGCGCGCTCCGCCTTGGCGACCACGGCGACGTCGCCGAAGCGGTCGCTCGGCGCCGTGGCCACGCCGTCGAAGATCACCCGCATGCCCTCGTAGCGCTCGACCTCGTTGGCGGGCTGCGGCTGATCGGGCGACGGCGTCGTGGCGTCGAACAGGACGACTGCCGGCAGTGGTGCCCCCGAGCCGGTGACCGTCACCTCCACGTTGCCGGACAGCTCGGTCAGGTCGAAGAACTCCTGCACCGCGCCGCTCACATCGACCAGGTCGCCGACCGCGACGCCGGCAGCGGAGCCGGTGAAGACGAAGATGCCGTCGGAGGTCTCGGGATCACCGTCGGTGCGCGCCTCGGGGGTCTGGATGAAGAACCCGTCCGGACCCACCGCCGTGACCACGTTGTCGCGCGTGATCGCCGGGGTCCCGACAAACGGGCTGGCCAGCCCGGGACCCTGGACCTGCCAGATCTCCAGCTCCTGCGGCGGGCCGGTCACGCAGTTCGTGGTGTCGGAGCTGTTGGGCTCGCCCGGCGTGATGCAGCGCAGCGACAGGTCGACGTTGTTCTGATCGGTATCGGCGCCGTCCGGCAGCCGGGAGAGGCCGAGGAGCTGGGCGGAGCCCGCATCTTCCAGGCCGCTACCGGAGCCCTCCGTGTAGGGCGCGCCGGTGTCCCCCTCGTAGCTCACCGTGTCCAGGATCTCGCCGCCGAACGCCAGAGCGACCGCGTCCGGACCGCCGTTCTGCACCAGGTTGGTGTCGGGGGAAACGTCGAGGTCGCAATTGGCCGTGTTGGCGGCATTGCCGCAGACCACGAAGAAGCCTCCCGCGGCGAGCTCCACCGCAGGCAGCTCGATGGTCTGGTAGACGACCGCGCCGCCGCCGTTGCCATTGACCAGCCGCAGCTCGACGCCGGCCAGGGAGACCGCTGCCGCGCCGGTGTTCACGATCTCCACGAACTCCGCGCCGTCGGTTCCCGGCTGGTCGTAGTCGACCTCGTTGACCACCAGCTGCGGCGGGCCGGCGGCCGTGCAGCCCGCGCTGTCGCTCGCGTTGGGCAGGCCCGGGGTGATGCAGCGCAGGGAGAAGTCGACGTTGTTCTGGTCGGTGTCGACGCCATCGGGAAGGCGCGAGATGCCGGCCAGCTCGACGGTCGGGTCGTCCTCCAGCCCAACACCGGAGCCCTCGGTGTACGGCGGCGCCGTGTCCCCCTCGTAGCTCACCGTGTCGACGATGGCGGCGCCGAACAGCAGCGCCACGGCGTCGGGCGCGCCGTTCTGGATGAGGTTGGTGTCGGGAGAGACGTCGAGGTCGCAGTTGGGCGTCGTGGCGGCGTTGGCGCAGATGACGAAGTAGCCCTCCGCCGGCAGCTCCACCGCCGGCAGCGTGA
>JBOGJI010000303.1:0-14501 GCA_050747865.1 Thermoanaerobaculia bacterium | reverse complement strand
GCCCAGAAGCACCGGCGCTGCGCCCGGTGCGAAGCGCCGGGCGTGATCCGGCGCCTTCGCGCCGGCGAACCAGAACCGAAGAACCAGCCGTCCTCCCCGACCGGGAGGCGGCGCCCGGCGCGCGACTCGAAGACGTCGCCGCCATCGAGAGGAACCACGACGTGAACGACGAACGCAAGATCGCCATGTTCTGCGATCTGGAGAACATCGCCCTTGGCGTCCGCGACTCCGCGGATGTCAAGAAGTTCGACATCAACCTGGTACTGGAGCGCCTGCTCGAGAAGGGCAAGATCATCGTCAAGCGCGCCTACGCCGACTGGGAGCGCTATGGCGAATACAAGCGGCCGTTCCACGAGGCGGCGGTGGAGATGATCGACATCCCGCAGAAGCGCATCTCGGGGAAGAACTCCGCCGACATCAAGATGGTGGTGGACGCCATGGATCTCTCCTTCTCCAAGGAGCACCTGGACACCTTCGCGATCGTCTCCGGAGACAGCGACTTCTCGCCGCTGGTGTCGAAGCTCAAGGAGAACAACAAGTACGTGATCGGCGTCGGGGTGAAGAACTCCTCCTCGAACCTGCTGGTCGACAACTGCGACGAGTTCATCTACTACGAGGACGTCTGGCGCGGCTCCAAGCAGGCGCCGATGGTGTCGGGCGTCGGCCAGAAGCAGGGAGAGGCGTTCAGCCTGATGGTCGACGCCATCCAGGCGCTGCAGCGCGAGAACAAGGACGTGCTCTGGGGCTCGATGATCAAGCAGACCATGCAGCGCAAGAAGCCCTCCTTCTCCGAGGGCTACTACGGCTACGGCTCGTTCTCCGAGCTGCTCGAGGACGCCGAGACTCAGAAGCTGGTCAAGCTCAAGAAGGACCAGCGCTCGGGCACCTACATCGTCACCGGCTTCGCGAACCGGTAGCCTGGGGGCCAGGCATCGGGCGTGCCTTCCCCCCGCCCGGGGGCGCGATGGGGCTCCATCGCGCCCCTCCCGCCGGCCGGTGCGGAGGTTGGTTCAGGCCGGGAGAGAGGCCGGAAGGCCGGCGCTTTGCAGGTCGCCTGTGACGCCCTGGTGGAAGGCAGCGAGTTGTTGCTTCCGCTCGTCCACGGTCCAGCCGAGGCGCTCACCGAGCAGCTCGGCCGCCTGCGGGGCGCTCTTCAGGCAGGCGTAGAGATCGAGCGGGCCGGGGGCGAGGCGGCGCAGCAGCAGGTCGTCCAGCGCCAGGCACCACTCGGCCTCGGCGGCCACGGCGATCTGACCCGCCAGCAGGGTGGCGGCGTCGTCGACGCGTGCGGCCAATGCCTCGAGCGCGGCGCCGTAGAGGCCCGCCAGCTCCACCACTGCGGAATTCGGCAGCCCGCGGGCACGGAGGATCGCCGTGCCCCGCTTCAGATCGCCCGCGAGCAGCGGCTGGGTGGCGGTGCGGCAGGGTCCGGCGCGGCCTCCGAGCTCGGTCTCGACGAGGGCGTCCAGCAGGTCCTCAGCCATGCGGCGGTGGGTGGTGAGCTTGCCGCCGGCCAGGATCCACAGGCCCGGCGCGCCGTGGACGACCTGGTGACGGCGCGACAGATCCTCCGGATCCCCGTGTTCGGGATCGGCGATCAGGGGTCGCTGGCCGGCCCATACGCCGCAAACGTCCTCGCGGGTGAGCGGTACGTCCGGAAACGCGTGGGCGGCGGTCGCCAGCAGGTAGTCCACGTCTTGCGGCAGCGGGCGGACCTCGGCGGGGGGTGCCGGGTCGTCGTCGTCCGTGGTCCCCAGCACCGTGTAGTCGCCGTGCGGCAGGGCGAAGGTGAGGCGCCCGTCGGCGGGCGCGGTGAGGGCCAGGTAGTGGCGGACGGGGAGGCGGTCGCGGTGGATGGCGATGTGGGTGCCGCGCGCGGTGCGGATCACCGGCGGGATCTCGGCGTGCAGCTCCTCCCACGGGCCGGTACAGAGCACGGTGGCGCGGGCGGTGAGCGCGAAATGCCGGGTCTCGCGGCCCCCGCCGGCGATGCGATCGGCCGCTTCGACGCCGGTCACACGGCCGGCTGAGTCGCGCCGCAGGCCGACGACGGCGACTCGCGTCGCGAGCACCGTTCCGGCGCCGGCGGCCGCCCGCGCCACGGCGAGCGTCAGGCGGGCGTCGTGGGTAGAACCGTCGCGATAGAGCACGGCACCCTCCAGGCCGTCGGAGCGCAGCGCCGGCTCGATGTCGCGGATCTCGGCGGGGGTGAGCAGCACGCGGCGGCCGAGCCCGTAGGCTCCGGCCAGGGTGTCGTAGGCCAGGGTGCCGAGGTGGATGCGCCACAGGGGCTCCGCATCCCCAACGTAGACCGGATAGAGGAACGGCACCGCGCGCGCCAGCCCCGGCGCCGTGTCGAGCAGGTGCCGCCGCTCGACCAGCCCCTCGCGCACCAGGGAGAGCTCCAGCCCCTCCAGGTAGCGCAGCCCGCCGTGGAGCAGCCGCGACGAGCGGCTGGAGGTGCCGCAGGCCAGATCGTGCTGCTCGACCAGCGCCACCTTCAGGCCGCGCAGCGCGGCGTCCCGCGCCACGGCGGCGCCGGTAATGCCGCCCCCGACCACCAGGAGGTCCCAGCTCGTTTGCCCCCGCAGCCGCGCGACGGCCGTCTCGCGGGAGTCCGGAGAGCGCGGTGGAAGGAGGGGTTTCACGTCGCGGCGGCAGGGCCTGGTAACATCGCAGCCCGAGCTTGTCGGAGAGCGCGAGCTGGATCAACCCCACTTCGAGGGGAGTCACCGATGCCCAAGCGCTGGCGAAAGGAAGAGATCACCTACTTGAAGCGGTGGGGGAGCCACCGCACCCTCGCCGAGCTCGCGGCGCGCTTCAAGACGGAGGTCGAAGCCGTCCGCGAGAAGCTCGACGAGCTCGAGGTGGAGGCCAAGGACTACACAGGGGGCAACCCGGATCCGGGTATCGAGCCTCTGGAGCGAGCGCTGACCGACCTCTATGCCGAGCGCTGGGAGCGCGCCACGAAGCGCCTCCACGAGGCGATCGAGGCCGCTGCGGACCCGGCGCTCGCCGGACGGGCGCGGGAGTACCTGGCGGTGTGCGAGCAGCGCCTGGCGACAACGCCGGCGACCGTCCGGGATCCCTACTTGAAAGCGGTGATCGCGCGCAATCAGGGCGACCTCGACCAGGCGCTCAAGCTGTCGACCGACAAGAGCCGGCGCGACGACGATCGCTTTGCCTACCTGGCCGCCGCCATCTACTCCCTGCAGGGGGATCTGGAGGCCGCCGCCGAGCACCTGCGCGCCGCCACCCGCAAGGAGCCCCGCCACCGCATCCACGCCCGCAACGACTCCGACTTCGCCGCCCTCCGCGACGCCGGTAAGTACGCGGAGTTGTTCGAGCCGGCCGACCCCGGGGGCTGAGATGCGCACCATCGACTACGCTTCCGAGCTCAACCCCGATCAGCTCGCCGCGGTGACCCACGGCGAAGGGCCGCAGCTGGTCGTCGCCGGCGCCGGGTCGGGCAAGACTCGCGTCATCACCTACCGCGTCGCCTGGCTGGTGGAGCAGGGCGTGGCGCCGGATCGCATCGTCGCCGTCACCTTCACCAACAAGGCGGCAGGGGAGATGCGCGAGCGCGTGCAAGGGCTGCTCGGGCTCGATCCGCTGCCCACCTTCGTCGGTACCTTCCACCGCTATGCCCTGGTCCTGCTGCGCCGCTGGGGGGAGCGCGTGGGCGTGCCGCGCGACTTCGCCATCTTCGACGCCGATGACCAGCTGCGGCTGGTCAAGCAGGCACTGGCCGAGGAGGGCCTCTCGGAGGGCGCCTTCCCGCCGCGCTCTGTGCGCGCCGCCATCTCCGCCGCCAAGAACCGGCTCGCCGACGCGGCGGCGTTCGAGACGCGAGCCGGGAGCTTCTTCGCCCGCTCGATCGTGCCGGTCTTCCATCGCTACGAGCGGGCGCTGCAGCGCTCCGGCGGGCTCGACTTCGACGACATGCTGGTCCGCGCGGTGCGGCTGCTGGCCGCGGATCCGGAGCTCAAGGCGCGGCTGCGCCGCCGCACCGAGCACCTGCTGGTCGACGAGTTCCAGGACACCAATCACGCGCAGCTGCGGCTGGTGGTCGAGCTGGCGGGCGGCGGCGGCAATCTCACGGCGGTCGGCGACGAGGACCAGGGCATCTATCGCTGGCGCGGGGCCGAGCTCGAGAACATCCTGCGCTTCGAGCAGACCTTTCCCGGTGCCACGGTGCGCAAGCTGGAGCGCAACTACCGCTCGACCGCCAACATCCTCGCCGCGGCCGACGCCGTGGTGTCGCACAACACCCTGCGGCGCGACAAGCGCCTGTGGACTCGAGCCGAGGCGGGGCTCCCGCTCACCCTGTACCGAGCCCGCGACGAGACCGACGAGGCGCGCTGGATCGTCGATACCCTGGAGCGTCAGGTCGCGGAGATACCCCTCGCCGACGCGACGGTCCTGGTGCGCACCAACGCGCAGACGCGGGCGCTCGAGGAGGAGCTGCTGGCGCGCCGGATCCCCTACACCCTGGTCGGCGGCACCCGCTTCTACGAGCGGGCCGAGATCAAGGATCTGGTGGCCTACCTGCGGCTGCTACGCAACCCCTACGACACGATGTCGCTGGAGCGCGTCCTCAACCGGCCGCCGCGGGGCATCGGCGAGGCCACCCGCCGCGGCTTGCTCGAGACGGCGGCGGGTGCGGGCGTCCCGGCCTGGGAGCTCCTGGCATATGGCGGGCTGGGGGGCTTCCCCACCCGCGCCGCCGCCGCGCTGAACGCGTTTCGCGACCTCGTTGTCCGTCTGCGCGAGGCGTCGACGGAGCTCGCGCTGCCGGCGCTCGTGGAGCGGCTCCTGGAGGAGACCGGCTATCGGGAACAGTTCGATCAGGAGGACGCCGAAGGCCAGTCCCGTCTCGAGAACATCGAGGAGTTCCGCTCCGCCGCCCAGGGCTTCATCGATCGGCGAGCGTCGCGAGGGGGCCGGTTCGGCGAGATCGACGGCGCCGATCCGCTCACCGCCTTCCTCGACCACGCCTCGCTCACCAACGAGCTGGACGACTGGCAGCAGGAGCGCGGGCTGTCGGTGATGACGCTGCACGCCGCCAAGGGACTGGAGTTCGGCTGCGTCGTGATCGCCGGGATGGAGGACGGTCTGCTGCCCCACTTCAACGCCGACGAGGCGCAAGAGGACCTGGAAGAGGAGCGACGCCTGCTCTACGTCGGCATGACCCGCGCGAAGGCGCGGCTGGCCTTGACCTGCTGCCGCCGCCGGCGGATCGCCGGCCGCTTCCAGGACCGGCAGGACTCGCCGTTTCTCCACGAGATCCCCGACTCCCTGCTGGAGGTCGAGCGCAGCCGGGAGCTCTTCGTCTCCGCCCGGACCTCCGGCGTGATCGACTTCTTCGGCAGGCGGGCGGGGCGTGGATCCGGCGACGCGGCGGCGGCCGGCGAGCGGGTTTACGAGCCGGCGGACGAGGCCGCGGGCGCGGCGGGGCAGCGGGGCGTTCGCGTGCGCCATCCGACGCTGGGTCCGGGCGTCGTGCTCGCCGCCGACGGCGACGGTCCCGACGCCAAGGTCACGGTCTACTTCGATCGCGTTGGCAGACGCAAGCTGATCGCGCGCTACGCCAACCTCGAACGGATCTGATCTCCCTCAGGTCCAGTCCCGCTTCAAGACCGCGTAGAGCTCGTTGTCGACGCGTTCCCCGTGGAGCACGAAATACGCCTTGAGCGTGCCCTCGCAACGGAAGCCGGCGCGCTCGAGGACGCGGCGCGACGCGACGTTGGGGGTGGCGCATCGCGCCTCGATGCGCTCGAGATCGGTGTGGGTGAACAGCTCGGCCAGGACCTGGCGCAGGGCGCGCGACATCACGCCCAGGCGCTGGAAGCGGGTGGAGAGGGCGTAGCCGATCTCGGCGAGCCCGTGGTCCCAGCTGATCACCGCCAGGGTGATCCAGCCGGCGGGCTCGCCGTCGGCCTCCACGATCCACTGGAACTTGTCGCCCCGGCGCGCCCTGAGATCGCCGTCGTGCTGGCGCGCCAGATCTTCGCGCAGGGTCTCCTCGTCGGCGGCCGGCAGGGGCTGGAAGCGGCGGATGCTGGGCTCCAGGCGCCAGCGCGCGAGCAGGACCGCGTCGCGCGGCCGCGCCGGCCGCACGGTGCATCGTGGTCGTGGATCGCGCCGCGGCTCAGCCACGCGCGAACTCTACTCCCACCCGCCCTCCCAGGGTTCAGGGACCAAGGGTGCCTGCGGCGGGACTTGATGGGGCGCGGCTTCTCACCCCTGACCCCTGACCCCTGGGAGGGTGGGGGGCTAGTCAGCGCTGCGCAGGGGTGCGAGCTGCGCCGCCTCCGCGCCGTTGCCGGGCCACAGGCTGGAGAGCGAGAGCAGGAACATGTAGGCGAAGCCCTGCAGGAAGAGGTAGAGGAACGGGATCGACAGCCACATGCCGGTGTCCCAGGCGGCCAGCGTCACCCCCAGGAAATAGACCGCAAACGCCCCCTCGACGAGGAAGGAGATGTTGCGGCGAGGCCGGTAGCGCTTCTCGCGCCAGCCGTCGCTCGAGCCCTCGATCCGGTATTTGGGCGTGCGCTCGAACTCGCCGCCGTCGGCGAGCCACCCCTCGATCACCGCGCGACAGTTGTTGAGCGCCAGCCCGATGCCCATGCCCATCAGCGGCGGCAGCCGCTTGAGCTGATCGCGCCAGTCGGCGCCCACGGCCTTCTGGCTGGCGAGATAGAACAGGAAGACCGAGGCCGTGGCGGAGAGGAACAGCGGCGTGTCGACCAGCAGCAGCACCAGCGGCGACGAGCCGCGGCGCAGGACCATGGCGGGGAAGATGAGCAGCGACAGCCCGATCATCAGCGGATAGCAGACGTTGTTGGTCAGGTGCACGAAGGCTTCGAGCTTGACCTTGAACGGGATGGGGGCGCGCAGTATGCGTCCCAGCAGCTTCCTGGCGGTCTGGATCGAGCCCTTGGCCCAGCGGAACTGCTGGCGCTTGAAGCCGAGCACGTCCACCGGCAGTTCGGCCGGCGCCACCACGTCGTTGATGAAGAGGAAGCGCCAGCCGGCGAGCTGCGAGCGGTAGGACAGATCCAGGTCCTCGGTCAACGTGTCGTGCTGCCAGCCGCCGGCGTCTTCGATGGCCTGACGGCGCCAGATCCCGGCGGTGCCGTTGAAGTTGAAGAAGCGCCCCGAGCGGTTGCGGGCGAAGTGCTCGATGGCGAAGTGGCCGTCGAGGAACATAGCCTGCACGTGGGTGAGCAGCGAATACTCGCGATTGAGGTGGCCCCAGCGCGCCTGCACCATGCCGATGCCCGGGTCCGCGAAGTAGGGCACCATGCGGCGCAGGAAATCCGGCTGCGGCACGAAGTCGGCGTCGAAGACGGCGACCAGCTGGCCCCGCGCGCGCGCCAGGCCGGCCTCTAGGGCGCCGGCCTTGTAGCCGGCGCGATCCGTACGATGGATGTGGTGGATGTCGAATCCGCGGGAGCGCAAGTGCTCGACCGTCGCGGCGACCAGATCGCGGGTCTCGTCCGTGGAATCGTCCAGCACCTGGATCTCCAGGCTCTCTCGCGGGTAGTCGAAGCGGCACACCGACTCGATCAGACGCTGGGCGACGTACATCTCGTTGAACAGCGGCAGCTGGACGGTGATCACCGGCCACTCGGCGGGCTCGGGGGGGCGTCGCGGCGTGCGGTGGCGCGTGCGATAGTAAAGCGCAACCATCAGCAGCCGGTGGCTGCCGTACAGGGCGAGCACGCCCAGGATCAGGTAATAGAGTGTCAGGATCGTTCGTTCGACAAGGGGGTCCATCTGCCGTCTCCTCTCCGCGGGGCATCGCCCCGGCCGGCGCCGTAACCCTGCTGGTGGCCGGTCATCTGGGGCTGTTGCTCGTCCGGGATCTGCCCCGGCACAGAGTGGCGGTGCTGCTGTGCTGTGTCGTCTCCTTCGCGGGGATGCTCTGGGCCTGGACATCGGCGCGGCGACTGCAGCCGATACACATCCTGCTGGTCGCCGGAGTCCTGCGTGCCCTCGTGCTGCCGCTTCCTTCTACGCTCTCCGATGATATCTACCGCTACCTCTGGGATGGAAGAGTGGCCTCCGCCGGTCACGATCCCTACCGGCTGCGCCCGACCGACGACACGCTCTCATCCCTCCATCACGGTTTTCGCGACCAGTACGGGCGATCGGTGCCTCATCCCGAGGTGCCCACGATCTATCCGCCACTCGCGTTGACCGTCTTCAGTATAGCCTCTCGCCTCCCTGCCTCCCTATTCGTCCTCAAGCTCGGCTTGGCAGCGGCGGACATCGGGCTGTGCGCTCTGCTTCTCCTTCTCGCCCGCCGATGGCGGCTGCCGCCATTCCACGCCGTCGCCTACGCCTGGAACCCGCTTGCCACCATCGAGGTCGCCGGAATGGGACATGTCGACTCCCTGGGCGTCCTCCTGGCGGCTGCCGCTGTCTGCTTCCTGACGGCCCGACCGCCGCGTGGGCTGGCCGCGGCGACGGCAACTGTTGCGGGCGTTTGTGCAAAGCTGGTGCCTGTTGTCGCGATCCCCTTGTGGGCGACCCGCAGCGGCAGGCCGTGGGCCTTCCTGGGAATCGTCGCGCTGGTCGGCCTCGCCGCTTTCGCCCCGGTGCTGGCCGCGGGTGGGGGAATTCCTCCCGCGTGGACGGTCTACGCGCAGAGCTGGGAGTTCAACGGACCGCTCTACGAGCCCCTATGGCGCCTGCTCGCCTCTGTGGATGCGAGCGCCGCCATCAAGGGGGTCCTGTCGCGGCTCCAGGTCTCCACCGGCTGGCCGGGCTGGAGCGCCGTGCAGCCCTACATCTACCCCGAGCTCGTCGCTCGCGTGCCGCTGCTCGCCCTGCTCGCCTGGCAGGTCGCGCGGCAGCTCCGCCGCGGCTCCCTGCTGGCAGCCGTCCTCGCCACCTTCGGCTGGCTCGTCCTCTGCTCGCCGACCGTCTACCCCTGGTACCTGCTCTGGGTGCTTCCCTGGGCCGCCCTGGCGCGGGCCCGCGAATGGGTCGTGCTCTCGGCCACCATCTTCGCCAGCTACCTGACCCAGCCGCTGGGAGCCCCCTACTGGCCCTGGGTCTACGTCGCGGTCTGGGCGCCCTTCTTTCTCACTCTCGTCATCTCGCGCCGATGGGC
The DNA here is from genome assembly GCA_050747865.1 of Thermoanaerobaculia bacterium. Lineage (GTDB taxonomy): Bacteria > Acidobacteriota > Thermoanaerobaculia > Multivoradales > JAHEKO01 > JBOGJI01. The sequence continues at coordinate 5,377 of JBOGJI010000303.1, read as the reverse complement.
CACATCTACCGCCTGACCCTGGCCTATCGGGGCACCGCCTACGCCGGCTGGCAGCGCCAGCCCAACGCGGTGACCGTGCAGGAGCGCGTCGAGCAGGCGCTCGCCGCCCTACTCGACACCTCGGCGGCCGTCGTCGGCGCCGGCCGCACCGACGCCGGAGTGCACGCCCGCGCCCAGGTCGCGCATCTCGAGCTCGCCCGCCCGTTCCCCGAGACCGGCCTGGTCCACGGCGCGAACCACCGCCTGCCCGACGACATCCGCGTCCTCGCCGCCGCGCGCATGCCCCCCGGCTTCCACGCCCGCAAGCACGCCCTCGCCAAGGAATACCGCTACCGCCTGATCCGCACCCGTATCCTCACGCCGCTCGACGCCCTCTTCGCCGTGGCCGTGACCCCGAACCTCGACCTCGAGCGGCTGCGCCAGGCCACCGCCGCCCTCGTCGGCGAGCACGACTTCACCGCCTTTACCCTCACCGGCGGCGCCCACCGCTCCCCGGTCCGCCGCATCGACCGCGCCGCGTGGCACGAGCAGGACAACACCCTGGAGCTCCACATCGAGGGCAATGGCTTCCTGCGCGGCATGGTCCGCTCCCTGGTCGGCACCCTGATCGAGGTCGCACGCGGCCGCCGCAACCCCGCCGACATCCCCCACCTCCTCACCGGCCGCCCCCGCGCCGAAGCCGGCCCCACCGCCCCACCCCAGGGCCTCGTCCTCGAGGTGGTCCACTACGGCCCGGAGTGGGAGCCCGATGTCTCGTCCCTGTGGTAACTTTCCCGACGGCGTCATGCCTGATCCCACGCAACTCGCCGCTCCCGGCTCGCCGGAGGAGCTCCTGGCCCGGCGCATCGACCGCCACCGCCTGCCGCGCCACGTCGCCGTCATCATGGACGGCAACGGCCGCTGGGCCCAGGCCCGCGACCTGCCGCGGGTGGAAGGCCACCGCGCCGGCGTCGAGGCCGTGCGCGACACCCTGGAGGCGAGCGCCGCCCTGGGGCTCGAGGCGCTCACCCTCTACGCCTTCTCGGTCGAGAACTGGAAGCGCCCGCGCTACGAAGTGTGGACGCTCATGAATCTGCTCAAGGACTACCTGCGGCGCGAGCAGGACACCCTGGTCCGGCACAACGTGCGATTCCACGTCCTCGGCCGCTGGCGCGAGCTCGAGCCGGCGGTCGTCGCCGGCCTGGAGCGCGCCATCGACGCCTCCAAGGACTGCACCGGCATGACCTTCAACCTGGCGCTCAACTACTCCGGCCGCTGCGAGATCGTCGACGCCTGCCGGCGCATCGTCGCCGACTGGGCGAGCGGCGAGCGCACCGACATCGACGAGGAGACCCTCGGCCGCTACCTCTACACCGCCGGCCAGCCCGACCCCGACCTGCTCATCCGCACCTCCGGCGAGATGCGGGTCTCCAACTTCCTCCTCTGGCAGCTCGCCTACACCGAGCTGTGGATCACGCCGACGCTGTGGCCGGACTTCCGGCGCCGCGACCTGTTCGAGGGCATCCTCGCGTACCAGGAGCGCGATCGCCGCTACGGCAGCCTCGGCGACGAGGCGCCGCCGGCCGAGCGTGAGCGGCGCACGGGCCCCTGACCGCCGCATAGCGTTCCATACGCGCCCCATGACGCGCCTGCTGACCGCCCTGGTGGCCGTACCCCTGGCCCTGGTGGCGGTCTTTCTGTTCTCGGACCTCTGGTTCCTCGTCGTCGTCCTCGCGGTCGTCGGCTGGGCGTCGTTCGAGTTCACCGTCCTGGCGCGCCGCTTCGCGCCGGGCGCGCCGGTGAAGGCCCTGCCCGTCCTCGTCGTGACGCTGGCGGCCGTTGCGTACGCCTATGTCGAAGGCGGCGGAGCCCTTGCCAGCAGAGGAGACATCGGGCTCTTCGGTGCGCTGCTGGTGCTGGCCCTGGGCGCCGGCATGCTGATCCTCTTCGGGCGTACGCCGGTGGAGCAGAGCTTGGCCGGGCTCGGTGCCATGACCTTCGGGCTGCCGTATTTCGTGCTGCCCGCGATCAGCGTGACGCGCATCCGCAGCCTCGACCCCTGGGTGCTGTTCCTGCTGCTCGCCATCGTCTGGCTCGGCGACTCGGCCGCGTATTACTTCGGCTCTGCCTGGGGGCGACACAAGATGGCGCCGACGATCAGTCCCAACAAGAGCTGGGAGGGAGCCGCCGCCGGCGTCTTGACGGCGCTCGCCGCCACCGCCGTCTGGGGACTCTGCTATCTCGGGCGGGTGGATCTCTCCCTCCTCGCGCTTGGCCTGCTCACCGGCGTCGCCGGCCAGATCGGCGATCTCGTCGAATCGATGCTCAAGCGGGGCGCCGGAGTGAAGGACACCGGGACTCTGTTGCCGGGGCACGGCGGCGTGCTGGATCGCGTCGACGCCCTGCTGTTCGCGGCGCCGGCCCTGCTCCTGGGGCTCCTGTGGCTGGGGCCGCAGGCGGTAGCGCGATGAGGCGCCGGATCACGGTCCTGGGCAGCACCGGCTCGGTCGGCCGCAGCGCTCTGGAGGTGGTGCGGCGCCACCCCGAGCGGCTGGAGGTGGTCGGGCTCGCCGCCCGCGGCAGCCACCCGCGGCGGCTCATCGAGCAGATCCTGGAGTTCCGGCCGGCGCGCGTCGCGGTGGTCGACGCCGCGGCGGCGGCGCGCGTACGCGAGGCGATCCCCGGAGGCGTGGAGGTGGTAGAGGGCGCGGCCGGCTTGGCGGAGCTGGCGGCCGATGCGGCCGCGGACCGGGTGCTGGCGGCCCTCGTCGGTGTCGTCGGTCTGCCCGCGGTGCACGCCGCCCTGGCCGCCGGTCGCGACGTGGCGCTGGCCAACAAGGAATCGTTGGTGGTCGCCGGCGCGCTGCTGCTGGGAGTGGCGCGGCGGACCGGCGCCCGGGTGCTGCCGGTCGACAGCGAGCACGCGGCCCTCCACCAGGCGATGCAGGGCGCGCCCGCGGACGCCGTCCATCGCCTCGTCCTGACCGCCTCGGGAGGACCCTTCCGTCTGCGCGACGAGGACTTCGCCGGCATCACGCCGGGAGAGGCCCTGGCGCACCCCACCTGGCAGATGGGGCCGCGCATCACGGTCGACTCGGCGACGCTGATGAACAAGGGCTTCGAGGTCATCGAGGCCGTGCATCTGTTCGGCCTGCCTCTGGAGCGCGTCGACGTGGTCGTCCACCCGCAGTCCCAGGTCCACGCCCTCGTCGAATACAGTGACGGCACCTGGCTGGCGCAGCTGGCGCCGAACGACATGGTCTTCCCGGTGCAATACGCCCTCGGCTGGCCGGAGCGCTGGGCCTCTCCCTTCGAGCGCCTGGAGCCCAGCCGGCTGGGGCGCCTCGACTTCGAGCCCGTGGACGAGCAGCGCTTTCCGGCGCTGCGTCTCGCCCGCGAGGCGTTCCGCCTCGGCCCCAGCGGGCCCGCGGTGCTCAACGCCGCCGACGAGATCGCGGTCGAGGCCTTTCTCGCCGAGCGCTTGCCCTTCTCGGCGATTCCCGGCCTCGTCGCAGCGGTCCTGGAGGATCACCAGCCCGGTCCGGTCGACGACCTGGAGGGCGCGCTCGCCTGGGACCGCTGGGGACGGCAACGTGCCCGCGAGCTGCTACCGCGTTTCGCCGCGTAGTCGTCGGGGAAGGAATTCGATGCGGGGCAGGCTCGTTTCAGGGTGGGTGGGCGACAGCCCCGGATCTGACATACGATCGGAAACCGGCCCCTGAACGGCCGCCAGCTGGACCATGAACGTATTGACCAACATCCTCGCCTTCCTGGTCGCCCTCGGCGTCATCATCTTCGTCCACGAGATGGGGCATCTGCTGGTGGCCAAGGCGTTCGCCATGAAGGTGCCCGTATTCTCGATCGGCTTCGGGCGGGCGCTGTGGAAGTTCCGGCGCGGCGACACGGAATACCGGGTGGCGTGGCTGCCGCTCGGCGGCTACGTGCGCCTCGGCGGCGACGACCCCGAGGAGCTGACCGACGATCCGCGCGACTTCCTGAACCGTCCGCGCTGGCAGCGCGTCCTGGTCTATCTGGCCGGCCCGGTGGCCAACGGCGTGCTGGCGGTCGTGCTGATGGCGGGGGTGTTCATGGTGGGCATCGAGGTGCCCTACCTGCGCGATCTGCCGCCGGTGGTCGGCGAGGTCGCGGAGGCGAGCCCGGCCGCCGCGGCCGGGCTCGAGCCGGGCGACCGCATCGTGGCCATCGACGGCGAGGCGGTGGAGCGATGGGACGCGGTGGGCTTTGCGGTCATGGCCTCGCCCGCGAAGACGATGTCCCTGACCGTCGAGCGCGACGGCAGCCGGTTCGCGACCGAGCTGACTCCCGAATCGGTACCCCGCTACGAGGTCGGCGACGCCGGCTTCGCGCCGCGCATTCAACCGCGGATCACGCAGCTGGTTCCAGGACTGCCCGGAGAGCGCGCGGGGCTGCGGGTCGGCGACGAGCTGCACGCCATGGACGGGCGTCCGGTCTTCGATCTCCAGGGATTCGTGCAGCACATCCAGGAGCACGCGGCTGTCGGCGTGGAGCTCGAGCTGGAGCGCGACGGTCGTCCGCTGACCCTCACCGTCGTGCCCGTGGACGAGGGGGGCAGCGGCCGTATCGGCGCCGGAATCGGCTACTTCCAGCGCTTCGGGCCGATCGAGGCGACGGTCGAGAGCGTGCGCCACAACGCGCAGATCGTGCGCCATACACTGGCCGCCTTGGGACACGTGGTGACCGGACGCATGAAGGCCCGCAGCGCGCTCTCGGGTCCCATCGGGATCGCCGCGATCTCCGGCGAGGCGGCACGAGCCGGTGTGCGCAACCTCGTCTACGTGATGGCCCTGCTGTCGATCAGCATCGGGCTCCTGAACCTCTTCCCCATCCCCATTCTCGACGGCGGCCAGATCGCCTTGCTGCTGGTGGAGGGTACCCTGCGCCGCGACCTCTCGCTCAGGGTCAAGGAGCGCGTGCAGCAGCTCGGCTTCGCCCTCATCATCGCCCTGATGGCGATGGTGATCTATTTCGACCTGGTCAAGGCCCTGCCCTCCGGCGTCTTGCCGGGCTCCTGACGAGAGGCCACCGATGGCGATCCCAGCAGTAGGGGAGCGTGCGCCCGACTTCGACCTCACTTCCACCGAAGGCTGCGTGTTGACCCTGCGCGACTCCGTCGGTCGCGCCGCGGCGCTGCTCTACTTCTTCGCCGACCCGGAAGCGGAGGCGGCGCATTCGGACCTCCTGGCCCTCGCCCGCCTGTCCGGGCGCCTGCCCGGACCGCTGCGCGCCCTTGGCGTCAGCCCGACGCCGGTGCCGCGTCTGCAGGAGCTGCAGCGGGAGCTTCGGTTGCCCTACCCGCTGCTGCGCGACGACCGGGCGCTGGCCTCCCGCTACGGCTTCGACGCCGAGGCCGGACTGT
>JBOGJI010000302.1:0-5518 GCA_050747865.1 Thermoanaerobaculia bacterium | reverse complement strand
CTGGCGGCTCGCCCAGGAGCTGGGGGCGCTCGCCCCGCGGGCGCCGCCGCACGATCGTCCGCTCGCTGCGCTCGGCCGCGCCGTCGAGGCCGCCCACGCCGTGGCCGCCCGGCGGCTCGGGGAGGCCGGCCTGCCCGACCGCTGGGGCCTGCTCGTCGCCCTGGTTGGCGAGGCGCTGCTTTCGCACACGAGCTCGCCCTGGGCGGGCGCCCTGCCGGCGGCGAGGATCGCGCCCGACCGGTGAGAGCGAGCGCGGAGGTGCCCGATGGGCCGATCGAGCAAACGGGAGACTGGCGGGAGCGGGAGGCGCTCTGGCGGTACGGGCTGATCAGGGAGGCCGCCTCGGAGCGGCTGACGCCGCGCGAGCGTGGCGCCTTGGTGCGCGCCTTGGCGGGCAGGCCGGTCGAGCATCCCTCCGGCGAGCTGCGCTGCCCCGGCCGCTCAACCCTGGACGACTGGATCCGCGCCTACCGCCGCGGCGGCTTCCAGGCGTTGAAGCCGGCCGAGCGCTGCCCGGGCCCGCGCACGCCGGCGCCGCTGCTCGAGCAGGCCGCCGCCCTGCGCCGGGAGCTGCCCGCCAGGACGGGCGCGCAGATCGCCGAGATCCTCCGCCGCCTGTACGGGGATCGAGCGCCGAGCGCGCGCACGGTCGAGCGCTACCTGCGCCTCAAGGGGCTCTCCCGGGCTCGCCTTGAGGGGCGTGAGCGGGCCTACGGGCGCTTCGAGGCCTCGGCCCCGAACGAGCTCTGGGTGGCCGACGTCCTCCACGGCCCGCTCCTCCGTGGGCGGCGCGCCTACCTCTTCTGCGTCTTGGACGACCACTCCCGCTTCGTCGTCGGCGCGCGCTTCCAGTGGGCAGAGACGACGCTCGCGCTCGAGGGCGTGCTCCGCACCTGCTTCCTCGCGCTCGGCCTGCCCGACTCCCTCTACGTCGACAACGGCTCGCCCTTCGCCTCGAAGCAGCTGCAGCGGATCTGCGCCGTGCTCGCGATCCGGCTCGTGCACAGCGCCCCCGGCCGGCCCCAAGGCCGCGGAAAGCTCGAACGGCTGTTTCGCACCGTCCGCGACCACTTCCTCGTCGAGCTCGAGGGGCGCGAGCTCGCCTCGCTCGACGAGCTCAACCGCCTCTTCCGCGCCTGGCTCGAGCAGGCCTACCACGCCCGCCCGCACGGCGAGACGGGCGAGCCGCCGCTCGCGCGTTACACCGCCAGCGCGCCGCGGCGGGCCGACGCCGGCGACGATCCCGAGCTCCTGCGCCAAGCGTTCCTCTGGCAGGAGCAGCGCACCGTCACCAAGACGGCGACCGTCTCCTTGCAGGGCAACCGCTACGAGGTCGACGCCGCCCTCGTCGGCTGTCGGGTCGAGCTGCTCTACGACCCCTTCGACTTGGAGCGGATCGAGGTCCGCTACCAGGGCCGCCCGTTCGGGCTCGCCGTCCCGCACACGATCGGCCGCCACGCCCACCCGGCCGCCCGGCGCGAGCCGGCCGAGCCGCAGCCGCCGCCCAAGACCGGGATCGACTACCTGCGCCTGCTCGAGCACGAGCACGAGCGGCAGCTCCGCCGCCGGATCACCTACCGCAAGCTCGACCCGCCGACCGCGAAGGAGACGCCATGACCCTCGCCCAGCTCGCCCCCTACTACGGCTTCAGTCGCCTGCCCTTCTCCCGCCGGATCCCCGCCTCGGCGCTCTTCCGCTCGAGCGCCCACCAGGAGGCGCTCGCCCGCATCGCCTTCCTGATCGAGCAGGAGGCGCTCGGCCTCCTCACCGGCGAGGTCGGCTCGGGCAAGACGGTCGCCGCCAGGGCCGCCGTCGCCGCGCTCGACGCCTCCCGCCACACCGTCATCTACCTCGCCAACCCGAGCGTCGGCGCCCGCGGGCTCTACCACCAGATCGTCACCAGCCTCGGCGGCGAGCCGCGCTTCCACACCGCCGCCCTGATCCCGCAAGCGCACGAGCTGCTCGCCCATGAACGAGCCGAGCGCGGCAAACGAGTCGTCGTTCTGATCGACGAGGCGCACCTGCTCGCCCCCGGCCAGCTCGAGGAGATCCGGCTCCTCACCAACGCCGAGATGGACAGCGAAAGCCCGTTCGCCGGCGTCCTGCTCGGCCAGCCCGCCCTGCGCCGCCGCCTCCGCCTCGGCAGCTTCGCCGCCCTCGACCAGCGGCTCGCGCTCCGCTACGAGCTCCCCGGCATGAGCGGCGAAGAGACGAGCGCCTACCTGCGCCACCACACCAAGCTCGCCGGCCGCGACGACGCCCTCTTCTCCGACGACGCCGCCGCGCTCCTGCACCAGGCAAGCCGCGGCCTGCCCCGCTTCGTCAACAACCTCGCCATCCAGGCGCTCGTCGCCGCCTACGCCGACCAGAAAGCGATCGTCGACGAATCCTCCGCCCGCGCCGCCGTGACCGAGGTAACCGCCGAGTGAAACGGCAGCCGGCCGCTCCGAAGCGCGAGCACGGGTCTGCGAGCGAGAGTCCGCGAGCTTTCGTGAGGGGCCGGAGCCTGGCGATCTCGACGCAGTCGCCGTCAGTGAGCTGCTGGAGATGCAGAGGGCTGTCGCTTGCCTGGAAGCTGTCGGCAACCCGCTGGGGGTCGTGGCCATCGGCCGCCACCTTCGAAAGCGCCTCCGCCCAGTTGACTACGCTCACGGCCGCGGTTGCGGTGATAGCGTCGAGAACTGCGTTTGAGCCGGGCTCGTCGTGCAGGAACGCGATCAGTGCCGAGGCGTCGAGGATCGACGACGGCTCATCGTCGGGCACTGGGTCTCTTGGCCTCGGCTTCCGCCTCGGCCCGCGCGGCGGCGCGTCGCTCAGCGATCAACTCGTCGGTGAACGAGCGGGATGGGTCGCGACCGAGCAGCCCGCGGATGCGCTCAGCCGCGGTGCGGCGACGCTCGACCTGCGACTCGGGGCGGTTGACGGCTCTTGCCATGAGCGAATCCTACCGCGCTCGCACGGAGGCCTGCGGGCGCCGTTGCCGAAAACTCCCTCGCGCACGTCCGAATCGGCCTAGCGCCGTCGGCGATCCGGAGTTCGAACGGTAGGGTCCAGCGGTCGTGACGGGTCGTTCTCGGAGTGTGGTCCTATCGTTTCTCTACTGGGCGCTACGGCGGCTCCTCGAACTGGTTGTGCTGCGCTTTCGCTCGGAGCGCGAGAAGGACATCGAGATCTTGCTTCTGCGCCACCAGCTTCAAGTGCTCAAGCGTCAGGCGGCTCGTCCGCGGCCGAGTCAGGCTGATCGGGCTCTGCTGGCGGCGTTCAGCCGTGTTCTGCCGAGGCACGCGTGGGCGTCGTTCTTCGTGACGCCGACGACCCTCTTGCGCTGGCACAGGGAGCTGGTGGCACGTCGCTGGACGTATCCGCATCGGCCTCCCGGGCGACCCGCGACGCCTGCCGAGGTGCGGGAGCTCGTCGTCCGGCTCACGCGCGAGAACCCTGGCTGGGGCTACCGGCGCATCCAGGGCGAACTCATCGGACTCGGTGTCAAGATCGCGGCCAGCACGATCTGGACGATCCTGCGCGAGGAGGGGATCGAGCCGGCACCCAACCGGCTCGAGACGAGCTGGGCAGAGTTCTTAGCAGGCAGCGAGCATCCTCGAGTGCGACTTCCTCACCGTCGACACACTCTTCCTGAAACGGTTCTACGTCTTGTTCTTTATCGAGCTCGCGACCCGCCGCGTGCACCTCGCGGGGATCACCGCGAACCCCGATGGCCTGTGGGTGACCCAGCAGGCCCGGAACCTGCTGATGCAACTCGATGATGAACGAGCACAAGTGCGGTTCGTGATCCGAGACCGCGATAGCAAGTTCACACGCGACTTCGACGAGGTCTTCCGCTCCGAAAGCATCCGCGTCATCAAGGCGCCCGTGCGGGCGCCGCAAGCGCGAGCGCACGCCGAGCGCTGGGTCGGGACTCTGCGCCGCGAATGCCTCGACCGGCTCCTAATCCTCGGACGCCGCCACCTCGAGCGCGTCATGTCCGTCTACGCGCTCCACTACGGATGGAAGTCAAGTCGCTGGACGAGTGGCGGCTCCTTTGCGAGAGTTCGGGTGGGCGCGGGTGACCGCGAGCTAAAGCGCAGGGGGTGGGGCTGTCTCCTGCCGCGCTGCTTGGCCGCTTGACGGCCGACGAGATGCGTGCCCCGGTGCGGCACCCGTGCCCTTGTTGATCGCGGGTTGCCAGTCCTTGACGAGTCGACGGTAGGCGAGCTCGGCCTGGGCGGCGAGCTCCTTGTCGAGCTGATGCTGCTCCTTCGTGACCCAGACGCCGATCCGCTTGCCCTTCTGGTGTTCGGCGCCGGTCATCAGCTCGAGCCGACGCAGCTTCTCGCGAGTGAGCGAGGGGCGGGCGAAGGCATAGTCCTCGCCGCGGCTGAGCATGTGCCAGGCGATCACGGCGAGCTTGCGGGCGACGGCAACGGTGGCGATGTTGCCGCCGCGGCGAGCAGCGACCCGCTGGTGGAAGGCGCGCAACGGGCCGGGTGCGCGGGCGGCGTGCCAGGCCGCCTCGACGAGCACGTGCCGGGTCTCACCCGGGCCCTGCTTGCTGATCCGGCCGTGCCGGGCCGGCTCCGAGCCGGACTGGTTGACGCGCGGGTCGAGGCCGAGGTAGCTGACCAGCTGCCGCGCGGTGGGGAAACGCCCGATCTCGCCGATCGCCGCGAGCAGCGCGGCGGCGGTGACGAAGTTGACGCCCGGCAGGGTGAGCAGCCGCTGCATCTCCGCCGAGGCGAGCACCTGCGCGGCCAGCGCCCGCTCGATCAAGGCGATCTCGCGGTCGAGGAACTCGATCTGGCGCAGGCAGGCCGCGACCGTCTCCTGCTCATCGGCCGGCAGCTCCTGCGCAGCGAGCCAGCGCCGCCCGCGGACGCCGAACAGATCGCTGACGGGCGGCTTGCCCTTCAGGTTGCGGATCAGGGTCGCGTGTACCTGGTTCTTCGCGCGGGTGCGCTGCCGGACCAGCTGCGCGCGCGCCGAGATCCGGCGGCGCAGGATCCGCGTCTGCTCGTCCGGGAGCCAGACCGCGGGCAGAAAGCCGCCGGCGAGCAGCTTCGCCAGCGTGCGCGCGTCGATCTTGTCGGTCTTCGCGCCGGTCTGGGTGATCCCCTTGACCGCCTTCGGATTCGCCAGCAGCACCCGCCCCACGTGCGGCTGAATGATCCGCGCGATCGCGAGCGCGTTCCCGGTCGCCTCCAACGCAACCTCATCGTCACTGCCGAGACTCTGCGCGAACAGCACCAGCGCCGCCGGCTCGGTTCGCACCCGCCCGGCCAGCCGCACCACACCTCCGTCCGCGACCGCCACCTCACAGAAGTCGCGATGCACGTCCAACCCGATAAAGCGCATCGAACACCACCTCCACTCTCGGTCGATACCCGACGGAGACGAGGCGGGCGACACGACAACTACGGATCCGTGCGCGCGGCACACCCGGACAGTCGCAGGGGCGGCCACCTACAAACAGCGGGCTCGCAGCCCATAATGTTCGACGGCCTGCCCAACCTGCGTCTCCCTG
>JBOGJI010000301.1:0-12577 GCA_050747865.1 Thermoanaerobaculia bacterium | reverse complement strand
GGGCACGGATTCGTCAGGCCTCGCCGGCCACAAGGGGTTCTTCTATCACTTCCTCGATATGGAGAGCGGGCTCCGGTTCCGGAACACCGAGCTGTCCACGATCGACACCGGCCTGCTGATGATGGGCGTGCTCAGCGCACAGCAGTACTTCGATGGCGACGACCCGATCGAGCGCGAGATCCGCGCGCTGGCCGACTCGCTGTATCGCCGCGTAGAGTGGGATTGGGCCGTCGTGCGAGATCCCGCCATATCGATGGCCTGGCGCCCCGGTCAGGGCTTCAGTGACCACGACTACGACGGCTACAACGAGGCAATGTTCCTCTACGTGCTGGCGCTCGGCTCGCCTACGCATCCGGTCGAACCCGAAGCCTGGACCGAATTCACGAGCACGTACGACTGGGCCGAATTCTATGGCTACGAACACGTCAATTTCGCGCCGCTGTTCGGGCACCAGTACTCGCACGCATGGATCGATTTCCGCGGCATCCAGGACGCCTACATGCGCGGGCGAGGGATCGACTACTTCGAGAACTCGCGGCGCGCGGCGCTGGCGCAGCAGGCGTACGCGGAAGCGAATCCAGGCGGCTGGCGGGGGTACGGCGCCGATGTCTGGGGGCTGACCGCATGTGACGGGCCGCTCGACGGCTCGCTGGAGATCGGCGGCCGAGAACGGCGCTTTCACGGCTACTGGGCGCGCGGCGTCGCCCGCGGCGACGTCCGCGACGACGGCACGATCGCGCCCACCGCCGCCGGCGGCTCCATCCCTTTCGCGCCGGAGATCGCGATTCCGGCGCTGCACGCGATGCGGCAGCGCTACGGCGAACACCTCTATGGACGCTACGGCTTTTTCGACGCGTTCAACCCGACCCTGACGACCCCGGCACCGGTGCGGCAGGGCGAGATCATTCCAGGGGTCGGCTGGTTCGACGACGACTACCTCGGCATCGACCACGGCCCGATCGTGCTGATGATCGAGAACTTTCGCAGCGGGCTCGTCTGGGAGACGATGAAGAAGAACCCGTACGTCGTCCGCGGCCTCTGCCGCGCCGGCTTCCGCGGCGGCTGGCTCGAGGGGAGGTGCTCATGAGGGGCGAGATGGTCACGCGACTCGCCGCGCTGTCGATGCTCGCGCTGGTCGGTCCACCGCCGGGCGCCGGCGACCAGGAACCGGCGGCGCCGCCGCGCAACGTGATCCTGATCCTGAGCGACGATCACCGGTACGACTTCATGGGCTTCCACCAGTACGCGCCGCCGTTTCTCGAGACGCCCGGCTTCGATCGCATGGCCGCCGGCGGCGCCCACCTCGCCAACGCCTTCGTCACCACCTCGCTCTGCTCGCCGAGCCGCGCCTCCATCCTCACCGGCCAGTACGCGCACCGCCACCGGATAGTCGACAACACTTCCGGCATCCCGGAGGGTACGGTGTTCTTCGCCGAGCTGCTGCACGACGCCGGCTGGCGCACGGCCTACATCGGCAAATGGCACATGGGTGAGGACGTGGACGATCCACGGCCGGGATTCGACCACTGGGTGGGCTTCCGGGGGCAGGGGGACTACACGGGTCTCGAGCTCAACATCGACGGGCAGCGACGGCCGGCCGGGGGCTACACCACCGACGTCCTGACCGATCTGGCGATCGACTGGCTCGAGGAGCAGCGCCGCGACGGCGCGCGGCCGTTCTTCCTGATGCTCGCGCACAAGGCGGTGCACGCCGAGTTCGTGCCGGCGCCGCGGCACGCCGGCACCTACCGCGACGTGGAGATTCCCTACCCCGTCACCATGCCCAGGACGGAGGCCAACCTGCGCCGCCAGCCGCGCTGGGTGCAGGCGCAGCGCTACGGCTGGCACGGCGTCGACTACGCCTACCACGGCCAGTTCGACTTCGACACCTTCTATCGCCGGTACGCCGAGACGCTGCTCGCCCTCGACGACAGCATCGGCCGCATGATCGACTATCTCGAGGAGTCCGGGCTGGGGCGTCGCACCCTGGTGATCTACCTGAGTGACAACGGCTTCTCCCTCGGCGAGCACGGGCTGATCGACAAGCGCCACGCCTACGAGGAGTCGATCCGCATCCCGATGATCGCCTGGGGCCCCGGTCTGGTGCCGCAAGGGGTCACCGTCTCCGATATGGTGCGCAACATCGACATCGCTCCTACCATCCTCGAGCTGGCGGGAGTGGAGGCCCGCGCCGAGGTCGACGGCCGCTCCGTGCTGCCGGCGCTGCGCGGCGAGCCCATGGAGTCGCCGGGGGAGCTGCTCTACGAGTACTACTGGGAGCACGCCTTCCCCCACACGCCGACCACCTTCGCCCTGCGCGGAGACCGCTTCAAGTACATCTATTACCACGGGGTGTGGGACGGGCAGGAGCTGTTCGACCTCGCCGGCGATCCCTACGAGCAGTCCAACCTGATCGACGTGCCCGCGTATCAGCAGACCAAAGATGAGATGAGCGAGCGCCTGTGGGACCTGCTCGAGCAGACCGGAGGCATGCACATCCCGCTGCGGCGGGGTAACTGGCAGGCGTGTGAGCGCCTGATGCCGTAGCGGCGTCGGCACCGGCGGGCGACCTGGATCAAGGACACCGAAACCGGAGGGCACCATGGCACAACTGGTGGGAATCGACTGGCTGCTGATTGCGCTCTATTTCGTGGTCATCTTCATCGGCGCCGTCTACGCCACCCGGCGCGAGCGGGCGGGGGGCGCCGAGACCTCGACCGATTACTTCCTGGCCGGCCGCAACACCGGCTGGCTCATCATCGGCGCCTCGCTGTTCGCCTCCAACATCGGCTCCGAGCATCTGGTGGGTCTGGCGGGAACCGGCGCCGCCAGCGGCGTGGCGGTGGCGCAGTTCGAGATCCTCGCCGTCTTCATCCTGCTGCTGCTGGGCTGGGTGTTCACACCGTTCTACCTGCGCAGCGGCGTCTTCACCATGCCCGAGTTTCTGGAGCGCCGCTATTCGCCGGCCGCCCGCTGGTACCTCGCCGTGGTGTCAGTGGTCGGCTACGTGTTGACCAAGATCTCGGTGACCATCGCCGCCGGCGGCATCGTCTTCGAGGCGTTGATGGGAATCGACTTCTGGACCGGGGCGCTGATCGTGGTGGTGGCGACCGGCATCTACACCATCTTCGGCGGCCTGCGAGCGGTCCTGGTGACTGACACGCTGCAGATGTTCGTGCTCATCGGCGGCGCCGTCGCCGTCTTGCTGGTGGGGCTCGATGCGGTGGGCGGCTGGGGAGAGATGACACGAGCCGCCGGTCCCGCGTTCCTCGACCTGTGGAAGCCGGCCAGTGACCCCGCCTTCCCGTGGACCGGCATCGTCTTCGGCGCACCGATCCTGGGGGTCTGGTACTGGTGCACCGACCAGTTCATCGTCCAGCGGACGCTCGCCGCCAAAAACCTGCGCGAGGCGCGCCGCGGCACCATCTTCGCCGGGTTCCTCAAGCTCCTGCCCCTATTCATCTTCGTCATCCCCGGCGTCATCGCGCACGTGCTGGCCGAGCGCGGGGAGCTGACCCTGACGACGCCCGACCAGGCGCTGCCGGCGCTGGTGGGGACGCTGCTGCCGGCGGGGCTGCGCGGGCTGGTGGTCGCTGGCCTGCTCGCCGCGCTCATGAGCTCGCTCTCCTCGGTCTTCAACTCGACCTCGACGCTGATCACCTGGGACGTCTACAAGAAGCTGCGGCCGGACGCCTCGGAGGCGCGGCTGGTCTGGGTCGGGCGCCTCTCCACCGGCGTGCTCGTCATCCTCGGCCTCGCCTGGATCCCCCTGATGCAGCTCATCTCGGGGCAGCTCTACACCTACCTGCAGAGCGTGCAGGCCTACATAGCGCCGCCGATCGCCGCCGTCTTCCTGCTCGGCCTGTTCTGGAAGCGCATCAACGCCACCGGCGCCATGGCGGCCCTGCTCTCCGGCTTCGTCCTCGGCATGGGGCGGTTGGTGGCGGAGCTCAACAAGGGGCAGCTGGAAGGCCCGCTGTTCGCGTATGCGGACATCAACTTCCTGCATTTCGCGGCGATCCTGTTCGCCTTCTGCACCGCGGTCCTGGTCGCCGTCAGCCTGGCGACGCCGCCGCCGCCACCGGAGCAGATCGAGGGCTTGACCTACGAAACCACGGTGGCGCCGGCGGAACGCCCTCCGCGGATGCGCCGCGAGGCACTGCTGAGCGTCCTGCTGGTCGCCGCCGTCGTGGTGCTGTGGCTGTACTTCTCGCACTGACGGCCCGCACCGGGCGCCGCAGCGCCGCCGCGTTCCTGAGCGGCTGGGTCGCGCTGACGGGATGCACGGAGCGTCCGGCCCCCGCCGACGACGAGCGGGTCCTCTACCGCTCCGGCGCGTTCACGATCATGGCATCCGCGGTGCGCCAGGGCGACTTCGAAGCCGTCGCCGTCACCCGCGACCGCATCGAATCGAACTACCAGCGCGCAGCGACCGAGGTGAACTTCAAGTTCAGCATCAACGGCGAGGAGAACGAGCACCCGCCGGGGACCGATCACATGATCTACCTCAAGCCCCGGGACGGCCGCATCGTCACGCCGGTCTACACCTTCGGGGAGCTGCAGCCGCCGACCACTCCCGAGCCGCTCCTCGCCGCCGATACCCCGGAGCAAGGCCCCGTCGAGGTCACCTTCCGGCTCGACATGCGGCACGTGCTGGAGGCATGGCGCACGGCCGGCGTCTACGATCCGCCCAACGGACCGCCCATCGCCGCGGACGCCTTCGAGGGGGTCTACGTCATCGGCAATGTGGCGCCCCTGTCCTGGAACTTCGGCGCCCTCGAGCCCGGCGCCCGGGTGCAGCTCCACGACCCCGACAGCGACGGCATCTACGCCGTGACCCTGCCGTTCGAGGCGGCGTTCGTGCGCCCGCAGACGCCGGACGGGCGCGTCGTCTGGACGCGCCGGCGCGACCTCTCTCGCTTCCCCGCCTACCGCTCGCCGCAGATCCTGGTCGACGCCCTCCACCGCCTCGCCCTCGAAGAGCTCCTGGAGCTGCGCCGCGACGACGGAACCCTGGATGCGGGCGGCCGCTGGCCCGGCGTCTGGACCCGCGACCTGGCGTGGAGCACGTTGCTCGCCCTCGCCCTGGTGGCGCCCGAAGAAGTGCGCAACGGGCTGCTCGCGCGGGTGGATGGGGACGGCCGCATCATCCAGGACAGCGGCACCGGCGGCTCGTGGCCGATCTCGACCGACCGCGTGGCGTGGGCGCCGGCCGCCTTGGAGCTGTACGCGGCGACCGGCGACCGCGAGTGGCTGCGCACCGCCTACGACGTGATCCGGCGCTCCGCCGAGGCCGATCTCGAGGTCGCGTTCGATCCGGCCACAGGGCTGTTCCGCGGCGAGTCCTCGTTCCTCGACTGGCGCGAGCAGAGCTACCCGGGCTGGATGGACGCCAAGGACATCGGCGCCTCGCAGGCCCTGGGCACCAACGTTCTGCACTACGCCACCTACCGCGTGCTGGCGCGCATGGCGCGGCTGCTGGGCGAGCCGCATGAGCGCTGGGAGGAGATCGCCGGCGCGGTGCGCCGCGGCCTGAACACGCACCTCTGGCAACCGGATCGCGGCATCTACGGCGCGTATCGCTACGGCCGGCTGTTCCCGTCCGTCGCACCGCATCCGGAGATGCTGGGAGAGGCCCTGGCCGTCGTCCTCGGCGCGGCGGACGGCGAGCGGAGCCGTCAGATCGCCTCCCACACCCCGGTGGTGCCGTTCGGCGTGCCGAGCTTCTGGCCTTACATCCCCGACGTGCCGCCGTACCACAACGTCGGCGTCTGGCCGCAGGTGGTCGGGTTCCGGGCCTGGGCCGCCGCCGAGGCCGGCAACCAGGCCGCCGTCGAGCACGCCTTGGCGTCGCTCTACCGCGCGGCCGGTCTGTTCCTGACCAACAAGGAGAACTGGGTGGCGGCTACCGGCCACTTCGAGGGCACCGAGGTGAACTCGGATCGCTTCCAGGCCAGCGCCGCGGCGCAGCTCGCCACCGTCTACCGGGTGCTCTTCGGCATCCGCCTGCACGAAGACCGCATGGAGCTGCGGCCGTTCGTGCCGAAGCCCTACGACGGCACCCGCACGCTGACGAACCTGCGCTACCGCGACGCCAGGCTCACCATCACCGTCCACGGTTTCGGCGACACGCCCCGCGCAATCCAGTTCGACGGCCGCCCGATCCCCCGCGCCGAGATCCCAGCGGACCTGACGGGAGCCCACACTCTCGAGATCACCCTGAACGACTCCCTGGCGTCCCCACCCCGATCTGTCCGGTTCGTGGACAACTCGTACGCGCCCCCGGCGCCGCAGGTCGAGCTGGTGGATGGAGGGATACTCTGGCACCCGGTCAACGATGCTCTGCGCTACGTCGTGTATCGCAACGGTCGGCGGCTCGGCGTGACGGAGGCAACCGACTTCCGCGCCACAGAAGCCGACGGTGTCGCCGAGTACCAGGTGCAGGCCGTCGACCAGCGCGGCCTGGCGTCCTTTCTCAGCGAGCCGCTTCCCCTCGGACCTGCCGCCGCGACACGGCTGATCGAGCCGGCGCCGCACCTGCTCGAGTCGACGGAGGGCGGCTACGAGGGAGCCGGCTACGCGCGGTTCACGGCCGAGCGGCTTATCTCACTCGACCTTCCCGTCTCGGTCACAGTCGCCGGCCCGTACGCGATCGACGTCCGCTACGCCAACGGCAGCGGCCCGATCAGCTACGGCGACAAGGCGGCCGTCCGCACCCTGCTCGTCGACGGCGAGACCGTGGGCTGCCTGCTCCTGCCGCAGCGAGGGGCCGCACGCTGGGACGACTGGGGCTACAGCAATGCCCTGCGTGTGCGACTGGCTCCCGGACCGCACGTCCTCACGCTCGCCTACCGCGCCGCCGATCGCAACATGCACGGCACGGTCAATGAGGCGTTGCTCGACCACGTACGCGTGACCCGCCTGGCCGAGCCCTAGGCAGACTTGCGGCCTCAGGGGAGATGCACGGCCATCCCCTGCTCGACCGCCGCCGCGTCGCCGCCGGTGACGGCGCAGATCGAGAGCTTCTCCTTCACCGTGTCGCACCTGAGCTCGGCGACCCGCTCGACCGACCGATCGAGCTCCTCACCCGTGTCGGGATCGCGGATCACGGTCTCGGAGCCGACGACGAAGGTCTGCCCTGGCGCCACGCCCTCGCGGGTGCCGCGGTTGACGTAGACGCTGCCGTCCTGGACCACGGCCACCGATCCGCGCCAGGGGATGTTCGGGAGCTGGCTCTCGATCCATTCCACGGCCTGGGACACTCCATCCTCGAGCGCCTTGCCCACGTTGTCGTTCTTGAACGCGTCGGCGTCACCCGACCAGCCGTGGCCGGAGTAGCCCAGACGCCCTCCCCGCTTGGCGGAGGTGCTCTCCACGTCTTTGCTGGCCAGCACCTGACCGGTGGTCGAGTCGATCACGTAGACCGTGGCGTTGATCGTCGCGCTCTCCTTGCCACCGCCGATGCGAATGCCCTTGACGCTGAAGCCGCCGCCGCCGCCGCCCGAGACCTGGGCGTGCGTGATCGCGCCCTTGACCAGGATCTGCGCCGGCGTGAGCTGCCCGATCTCAGGCGTCTTGGCTCCCTGCGCGGTGCGTCCCGAGGCGCCGAGGTCCTGCTCGTCGAGCGCCGCTGCGCGCATGTCGGATTCGCCGAGCACGATGAAGCGGCCGGTCTGCTGCAGCAGATCGGTCATGACCGTCTCCCAGGCGTACCCGAGGTCCCAGTGCCAGGCGTACCCGGACTGGTTCTCGAAGTCCGTGACGGCGATGGTGTAGCGCAGGCCGCCGCCCGACCCCTGCGCCCACGTCGGGCTCAGGGCCGCCACGGTCAGCAGTGCAAAACAGGAGATCCTGCCGAGAGTCTTCATGAAACGTCCTCCATATTCGTCCAGTAGTCTTCGTAGTTGTCTTCGCTCACAGCGCGGCGATGAACTGGCGCACGGCGGTGCCGAACGCCTTGCGTGCGGCCTGGGAGGCGTTCAGGGCCGTGTATTCGACCTCCTCCTCCACTGCGGTGCCCACGGCACCGCCGCTGGCCAGGTCAAGCGCCCGGATCGACACCCGCGACCGGTACGCCGTGTCGCTGCGGCCGAGATACGTGAGGGGACGGCCGTCCAGGTATTCCACCTGGATCAGGACCAGGCGCTCGGCGCGGGGCCGCAGCAGGCGCAGAACGCTCTCCAGCGGCGGGTCCTGCTCGCCCCCGAAGAGGGTCAGCCCCTCCGCCGTGGCCTCTTCGTCCACCAGGCTGTGGCCATAGGCCTGGAGTCGCTCTTCCAAGTATCCCTCGACCAGATCCGCCATCAGGGGCTCGCCGAGAGCGACCACGGCCAGCGTCCCGGACGCTGCCACGGGCGCCGGAGCCGAGGGGGCCACGCTGCGCGGCGCGCTCGGCGTCGTGGTGACGGGATCGGAAACCGCCGGCTCTTGGGTGTAGGGATCGGGCTCTGGCGAGCCCGGATCGTATCCGCCGGCATCCTCCGAGTCCGCCGCGAGATCGCCTGGGCTCTCGTCTAAGTGGCCCTCGATCGAGGACTGTCCGGCCTCGTCGTCGAGGAAAGCCGAGATCATCTGGCTCAGCAACGACTCGTCCTCCCGGTTCTCCAGTCCCTGCCGCATCCACGACCAAAGGCCCCAGCCGGCGGCGCCGGCGACCAGAATGCCGACGACGACAATCGACGCCACCAGCAACCCGAGCCGCGACGACCGGCGCGGCGCGGGGGCGTTCGCCGCCGGGGCCTGCGGCGCCCCGACCACGACGGGGTGTGTCTCCGGGACCGCTGCGGCCGCGGCCGGTGCCGCCTCGACCACGGTCGGCGCCAGCTCGGTGTCGCCGTGCAGGCGGGTAGGAGCGCCGGCCGCCACGGTGTCCGCCCGGCTCGCCCGGCCGGCGGTCATTACGTAGGCGTCGAGGTCGCGCACCAAGTCGCGCGCCGAGAGATAGCGCGAGTCGCGATCCTTGGCCATCATGCGCCCCAGGATCCGCCGCAGCTCGGCGTCGACGTTCGGGTTCAGCTCCTCGATCGCCGGCGGCTCGGACTGGATGATGTTGAGGACCAGGGCGGCCGGGCTGTCGCCGCCGAACGGGATCTGCCCCGACAGGAGCTCGTAGAAGGTCACCCCCAGCGAGTAGACGTCGCTGCGCCCGTCCAGCTCCTCGCCGCGGCACTGCTCGGGGGAGAGGTAGCCCGGCGAGCCCAGGAACAGCCCGGTGCCGGTGAGGCGGGTCGCCTGCGTGGTGGCCTTGGCCAGCCCGAAGTCGGCGATCTTGACGTGCCCCTCGCGGTCGAGCAGCAGGTTGGCCGGCTTGATGTCGCGGTGGATCAGCCCCTCGGCGTGCGCCGCGGCGAGGCCGCGCGCCGTCTCCAGCATCCACCTGGCGGCCCGCGCCGGCTCGATGCGGCCGCTCCTGCCCAGCTCGCTCTCCAGGCTGCCGCCGGTCAGGTACTCCATGGCGAAGAAGTGGCGGCCGGCGTCCTCGCCGACGTAGTAGATCGGCACGATGTGGGGGTGGGAGATGCGCGCCGCCGCCTGCGCCTCGCGCTGGAAGCGCTTGACGAACAGGGGATCGCGCGTCAAGTGCTCGCCGAGCACCTTGATCGCCACGAAGCGGGACAGCGACTCCTCGTAGCCCTTGTAGACCACGCCCATCCCGCCGCGGCCCATCTCCTCGATGATGCGATAGTGGCCGATGCGCTCCATGACCTTGCGGGAAGCGGCCCCGGGGCCGTTCCCCGCTACCCCTTCTTACGTCAAGAGCCCCACAGATGGGGCCAACGAGTCACATCTAGAACTGCACGCGGGCGCCGATCTGGTAGCGGCGCTGGCTGTCGGCGATGATGGCTCGCGGCTCCCCGAACGTCGGGTTCGGCGGTCCCGTCAAGGGAGGAAGAAGGCCGTCGTAGTTGGTGAAGAACTCGTCGTCGAGGACGTTGAACACCTCGCCGATCAGGGCGATGTTGAACCGGTCGCCGAACGCGAACTCCCTCTCCAGGCGCAGATCGATGCTCAAGTGGTCATCCCCCTCCCCTGCGTTGCGGCGCAGGACGCGCTCGTTCGGCCCCTGGCCCCGGGACTGGTCGTCGATGTTGTAGGGCAGCCCGGAGCCGTAGATCAGCACCGTCCCGAAATTGAAGCTCCACGGCAGCCGCACCAGGCTGTTGACGACCAGGACGTGCTCCTCTACGCCCGGGCTCGGATACCGCGGATAGTCCTCGGGCCGGGGGAAGTCGAGGCTGAACAGGTCGCCGCCGATCTGCTCGGCGTCGGAATAGGTGTAGGCGAGCTGGGCGGTCCACCGCGAGTCGCCGGTGAACGGCTTGTCCAGCGTCAGGTAGACGGCGTCGTACCAGGTGCGGACGTCGTCGTTCGACAGCAGCAGGCGCGAGTAGCCGGGCACGAGATCCAGGCAGCAGGTGCCGTCGTCCCGCAGGTCGCCGCGAATGAAGGTGAAGCCGTTGAAGCTGCGCACGTTGCCGTAGGCGACGGAGGCGACGACGGGCCCGAGAGCGCGGCGGACACCGATGTTCCATTGGTCGGCGTACGGCGCCTCGGTGTCGTTCTCGACGAGGAATAGCTCGGGATTGCCCGTCACTCCGGTCTCCAGGACCTCCCGCAGGCCGGCGACGGTCAGGAAGCGGGGATCCCAGGCGACGGTCGGGAACCCCTCTGGTGTCGGCGAGCCGTCGCGGCTGAAGCGGAACAGACCGACCGAGTACTGCAGGCGGAACTTCTCGTCCAGCGAGTTGTTGTACAGGGTGCGGTCGTAGTAGCGACCCCAGCCGCCATAGACGATCGTCCGGCCGTCCGAGAGCACGTCGTAGGTGAAGCCGAAGCGGGGGGCGAACATGTCGTCGATGGCGTCGCGATCGTCGCCGTCGGTGAAGTAGTCGTCGAGAAACGCCTGGCCAAACCGATTCAGCAGGACCTCGCCCCAGTCGTCGCGGACCTGCTGCGGCGTCTCATAGTCCGTCGGAAACATGTCCGACTCGTAATCCCAGCGCAGCCCGATGTTGAGGACGAGTTTTTCGGAGACCGTCCAATCGTCCTGCACATAGAGGCCGTACTGCGTGTTCTCCGCCGACAGATCGGGATCTCCCAATCCGAAGCTGGCCTCGAAGGGAAACTCCCAGTTCTCGGTCTGGCGGAACCGGTAGATCGGGTTGCCGGTGAAGCTCTTGAAGACCTCGTAATCGAGGAAATCCACGTTGGCGCCGACCTTCAGGACGTGATCGCCTCCGCCCCAGGCGAGCGACGTGAAGCTCAGGTCGTCGCGCAGAGAGATCCGCTGCTGCTCGAAGAGCTGCGCGGTGTCGCGGCCGCCGATGCGAAGGACTCCCTGAAAGTCGAGCCCCACCTCTTCTTCGTTCAGCGGTCGCGGATTCCAGCTGAGCTCCTGGAGGCTCAGGCTCGCCTCGTTGAGCCAGCTCCCACTCGTGAACTGGTGGCGCGCGACATAGTCGCTGACGTCGTTGACGACCTCCTCGGCTGACTCGAAGCTGGTCTGGTCGCCGAAGCCGCGCTCGTCGGTCTCTTCACGAATGAAGGCGCTCACATCGACGATCTGGCTCGGCGCCGGCTGGTAGCTACCCTTGGCGAAGATCAGATCCTGCTCGAACGGCGAGGTGAACTCGCCCTCGAACGGCTGGAGCTGCTCGCGCAGCTCCGGCGTGCCGGAGCTGCCGAGCGCCACACGATTGATGCGATCCTGCTCGTGCCGCTCGAAGCTCAGGAAGTAGTGCAGGCGGTCGCGGAGGATCGGGCCGCCGATGTTCACGCCTGCCTGCAGCCGCTCATAGTCCGGCCGCGGGCTGTCAGGATCGGCGAAGGGATCCCGCTCGATCATCCCCTTGTCCTGCCAGAAGCCGAAGACGTCGCCGGTGAGCGCGTTGCTCCCCGACTTGGTCACCGCCGTGATGACCGCGCTCGAGGCCTTCTGGAACTCGGCCTTGAAGTTCTGGGTCAGCACCCGGAACTCCTGCACAGCTCCCTGGGGGAAGGGGTTGCCGCGACTGGCGTCCTGGCCGACGACGCCGCCCTGCAGGACGTCGTTCTTGAAGCTGACGCCGTCGACGAAGACATTAACCGCGTTGGCGGTCTGCGCCCCCGCCTGGAAAGTCTTGCGCTGCGGGTCGGTGCTCAGCCGCAGCCCGGGCGCCAGCTTGGCAAAGTTCATGAAGTTGCGGTCGTTCTGCGGCAGCTGCTCGATCTGCTCCGGTGTGACGTTGGTGTTGATCTGGTGGGTCTTCATCTCCACCTGGGCGTTGCCGACGACGGTGATCTCCATGCCGCCGGTGGTCGGGAGCTGGAACCACACCTCGACCGCCTGGCCGACGCGCAAGGTAAACTCGTCCTCCTGGGGCTGGAATCCGGAGGCGCTGGCGACGACGGTGTACGTCCCCGGGGTGAGGCCGGCCAGCCGGAAGGATCCGTCGGCGCCGCTGCGCGTCGTCTTGACGAATCCCGTCTGGGTGCCGACGGCGTTGATCTCCGCCTGGGCGATCGGCTCGCCGTCGGCGTCGGTCACCCGGCCGTAGAGCGAGGCCGTGGACGTCTGGGCTGTTGCGGGGCTACTGAG
>JBOGJI010000300.1:0-1114 GCA_050747865.1 Thermoanaerobaculia bacterium | reverse complement strand
TGTTGGTGGTGATCAGGATCGACTTGTGCTCGTAGCGGCGGGAGACGACCTCGAAGAGCAGATCGGCGTGACGGGTGTCGTAGCTCAAGTAGCCGAGCTCGTCGATGGCCAGAAGCGCCGGCCGGGCAAACAGCCGGAGCTTGCTGTGCAGGCTGGTCGAGGTGTCCTGCTCGGCAAGGGTGTTCAAGAGCTCCGAGGCGGTCAGGAAGCGCGCCGTGGCGCCGCGCAGCACCGCCTGGTGGACGAGGTTCTTGGCCAGCAGGGTCTTGCCCGTGCCGTTGGGTCCGACGAAGACGAGATTGCCGCCGCGGGCAAGCCAGTCGAAGCGGAAGAGCTCGTCGATCTGGGCGCGGTCGATCTTCTTGGGCCAGGACCAGTCGAAATCGGCCAGCGGCTTGAAGGCCCCGAGGCGAGCTCGTTTCAGGCGGCGCTCGAGGCCGCGCCGGCCGCGCTCTTGCTCCTCCCACTCGACGAGAGAAGCGAGCCAGGGCTCTTCGCGGATCTCCTCGAAGTGGGCCACCAGGCCATGGAGTTTGAGCGCTTCGAGGCGCTCTCTGAGCTCGTTCATCGGTCGCTCTCCTTCTCCTCGTCGGGGTCATAGTCGGCGAGTCGATGGGGGGTGACCACCAGCTCGCGGATCGCGGCGTCGGCGGGGAGCTGGACCGGCAAGGCCGGTCGCAGCCCCCGCTCGTGGCGTCGCCGGTCGAGGATCAGCCGCACGGTCTGCGGATGCGGTGAGCCGCGCTCCAGCGCCTCGGCGACGGCCGCGGCGAGCTCGCCGGGCCCGGCTTCGGCCAGCAGCTCGACGAGCCGCGCGACGGCATGGGTGAGGCGTCGCTGCCGCTGGGCGAGCGCCCGCAGCAGCTCTTCGGCTCGCGGCACGGCCTGGATCAGACGGTGCTGGTCGCGCTGCCGGCGGGCGGCGCGCTTGTGCCGCCGCAGATCCTCGAGGTGCTCGGCGTCCTCGATCACCTGCCCCTTGTCCCAGGAGCGGACGTGCTCGGCGATGAGCTCTTCGGCGTCGAAGATGCGGATCCGGTCGATCTCGGCAGCGATCACGAGCAAGCGGCCGACGTGCTCGGGCGGGATCGAGTAGCGATTGCTGTCGAAGGTG
>JBOGJI010000299.1:0-7922 GCA_050747865.1 Thermoanaerobaculia bacterium | reverse complement strand
GCGGTCTGCCGCGGAGCGGCAGACCGAGCGGCGCTTGACCGTCTGAACGCGAGAGGAGATTCCGGGCATCGACAAGACAACACGCATCAACGAGCGGATCCGGGTACCGGAAGTCCGCCTGATCGACGAGGACGGCACGCAGGTCGGTGTCGTCGGCACCGACGAGGCGCGCCGGCTCGCCCGCGAGCGGGGCCTCGACCTGGTGGAGGTGGCGCCCCAGGCGCGGCCGCCCGTCTGCCGGGTCATGGACTTCGGCAAGTTCCTCTACCAGCAGAAGAAGAAGCAGCACGAGGCGCGCAAGAAGCAGAAGACGTTCGAGCTCAAGGAGGTCAAGTTCCGGCCCAACATCGACGACCACGACTACGACGTCAAGATGCGGCGGCTGCAAGGCTTCCTGGGCGAGGGCAACAAGGTCAAGGCGACGGTGCAGTTTCGCGGCCGCGAGATGGCGCGCAAGGACCTGGGGTACAGCCTGCTCGACAGGATCAAGGCGGACGTGGGAGAGAACGGGGTGATAGAATCCAGTCCCGAGCTGGCGGGCAACCGGCTGCACGTCATCATCGCGCCATCGCGCCATGTGGCCAGCAAGGTATCTTCATAGGAACACGGATATGCCAAAGCAGAAGACCCATCGCGGTGCCGCCAAGCGCTTCAAGCTGAGCGCCAAGGGCAAGGTGCGCCGCCGCCGCTCCATGCACAGCCACATCCTGACCAAGAAGACCACCAAGCGGAAGCGCCAGCTGCGTCAGTCCGCGGAGGTCGAGGGTGGATTCAAGAAGGTAGTCAAGGAGCTCATAACGTAACGGGCCCGCGGCGGCCGGACCGCGCCGCTTCGCGGCGCCCGTCTCAGCCGCCACGGTTCAGCCCACGGGAACACGCTGGAGGAACCGTCCAGCGCCCCCGAACAAAAACCGGCCTCAAACGGCCACAGCGCCCGCCTCCACGCGGGCACGGAAAACGAGGTTCACACATGGCACGCGTCAAGCGCGGAAACAAGCGGGCCCAGCGGCGCCGCAAGATCCTCAAGCTCGCCAAGGGCTACTACGGAACCAAGTCGAAGTCCCACCGCATCGCCAAGCAGGCGGTGGACAAATCCCTGGCCTACGCCTACCGCGATCGCCGCCAGCGCAAGCGGGAGCTGCGGGCGCTGTGGATCGTGCGTATCAACGCCGCGGCGCGCCAGCACGGGCTCTCCTACAACCGCCTCATCGCGGGCTTGAAGGGGGCCGGCTGCGAGGTCAACCGCAAGATGCTGGCGGATGTGGCGGTGCGCGACCAGGCGGCCTTCGCCGAACTCGCCGCGACGGCACGAAAGGCCCTCGAGACCGCGCCCGCGTCGTGAGTGGCGAAGCGGCGGCGACTCCCGGCGGCCCCCAGGATCTGGCGGCGCTCGAGCGCCGGTTCGAAGAAGAGGCGGCAGGCGTCGAGGACCGCGAGGCCTGGGAGGCGCTGCGGCTGCAGTGGGCCGGCCGTAAGCAGGGCCGGCTACGCCACCTGCTCGCCGCCCTCAAGGACCTGCCCGCCGGAGAGAGACGCGCCTACGGCGAGGGCGTGAACGCGCTCAAGGAGCGCGTCGAGACGCGGCTCGCCGCCCTCGACGAGGCGCTCTCCCGCCGCGAGCGACAGGCCGCCGTCGCCGCCGCGGCCGAAGACGTGACCCTGCCGGGGCGGCGGCCGCAGATCGGCCGCCTGCACCCGGTCACCCTGGTCCTCCACGATCTCGAGACGATCTTCCGTGGCCTCGGCTACAGCGTCGCGGAGGGCCCGGAGGTCGAGGACGACTACCACAACTTCGGCGCCCTCAACTTTCCCCCTGATCACCCGGCGCGCGACGAGCAGGACACCCTGTTCCTGAAGAACGGCCTGCTGCTGCGCACCCACACCTCGCCGGTGCAGATCCGCACCATGCTGGCGCGCAAGCCGCCGATCCGGATCCTCTGCCCCGGCCGCTGCTACCGCCACGACAACACCTTGCGCCACTCGCCGATGTTTCACCAGGTTGAGTGCCTGCACGTCGACAAGGGGATCTCCCTGGCGCACCTCAAGGGGACGCTCTTGGCCATGGCGCGGGGGCTGTTCTCGCCCGACACCGGCGTGCGGCTGCGGCCGAGCTACTTCCCGTTCACCGAGCCGTCCTGTGAGGTCGACATCACCTGCCCGTTCTGCCACGGCGACGGCTGCGCCACCTGCTCGCAGAGCGGCTGGATCGAAATCCTGGGCTCCGGCATGGTCGACCCCAGAGTCCTCGCCGAGTGCGGCATCGACCCCGACCGCTACTCGGGCTTCGCCTTCGGCATGGGCCTCGACCGGGTGGCGATGATCCGCCACGGCATCTCCAACATCCGCCTGCTGTTCGACGGCGACCAGCGCCTGTTGGCGCAAGTGAGGGCCTGAGCCGATGCTCTTCTCGCGCGACTGGCTCGCCGACTACGTGGATCTGCCGGAAGACACCGGCGAGCTGGCGGAGCGCCTGACCGCCGTCGGCCTGGCGGTCGAAGGCATCGAAGAGGTCAACGGTGACCTCCTCCTCGACTGCGACGTGACCGCCAATCGCCCCGACTGCATGGCCCATCTCGGCTTGGCCCGAGAAGCCGCCGTAGCGCTGAACACCTCCCTACGCGTTCCCGAGACCCTTCAGGCGGGAGGGAAATCCACAGAAGAGCTCCCTGTCCCGATCGAGATCGATCCCGGGGCGGCGACCGCATGCCTCAGGTACGTGGGCCTGGTGATCGAAGGCGTCACCGTCGGCCCCAGCACCGATTGGTTGGCGCGCCGCCTGCGGGCCATCGGCCTGCGGCCGATCAACAACGTGGTCGACGTCACCAACTACGTGCTGTGGGAGACCAGCAAGCCGATCCACGCCTTCGATCTCGACCGGCTGCGGGGACCGCGCGTCGAGGTCCGTTTCGCCAGGCCGGGAGAGACCCTGGTAACCCTGGACGGGACCTCTCGCGAGCTCGGAGCGGAGAACCTGGTCATCGCCGATGCCGAGCGGCCGGTCGGTCTGGGCGGCGTGATCGGTGGCCGGGACAGCGAGGTGACGACCAGCACCAGCCGCGTGCTGATCGAGAGCGCCCACTTCGATCCGACCGCGGTGCGGCGCTCGGCCGGCCGTTTCGAGCTGCACACCGACGCCAGCCACCGGTTCGAGCGCGGCGCCGACTTCGCGGCCTGTCGCTCGGCGGCGGAGCGCGCCGCGGCGCTGATCGCCGAGCTGGCCGGCGGCACCGTGCGCCCCGGCGTGATCGACGTGCGCTCGGGTGCGGAGCTGCCGACCCTCGCCGGCCGTCTCGACTTGGCTCGCCTCTCCGCCTTCGCCGGGATCGAGGTGACGCGGGAGGAGGCCGAGCGGATCCTGTCGGGGCTGGGCTTCGGCGTCCGTACGATCGACGACGGCGGCGTGCTGGAGGTCGAGGTCCCGTCCTGGCGCCACTACGACTTCAACGTCACCGCGCCGTCGGGCGAGGTCTGGTTCGCCGATCTGGCGGAAGAGGTGATCCGCCACCTGCGCCTGGACCGCATTCCCGCGCGGCTGCCGGCGGTCATCGGCCCGGACGCCGAGTCCGCGGAAGGTCACCGCCGCCGCCGGGGGCTGCGCGAGCATCTGGCCGCTAGCGGGTTCCTCGAGACCGTCAGTTACGCCTTCGGCAGCGCCGAGGCGGCGCGCGCGTTTCCCTCGCCGATCCCCGGCGAGCCCGTCGAGCTGGCCAACCCGCTGTCCGAGCGGCTGAGCACCCTGCGCTGCTCGCTGCTCCCCGGCCTGGTCGAGGCCGCCCTCTACAACTTGCGTCGTGGGGCGGGCGGCGTGCGGCTGTTCGAGAGCGGCCATCTGTTCGTCGGCGACGGGCAGGGGGGCGTGGTGGAGCGCGAGAGCCTGGCCTGGATCGCCGGCGGCAGCCCGGCGGGACCGTGGGACGGCGCGCCCGCCGCCGACCTCTTTGCCGTCAAAGGCGTGGCGGAAGACCTGGTGGAGCGCCTGGGGCGGCGGCTCGAGGCGCGGCCGGTCGAGCGGCAGGGGTTCGCTCCCGGCACCGCGGCGGCCCTCCATCTGGCCGCATCCGAGGAGACGCTTGGCTACGTCGGGCGGCTCGAGGGGGCGGAGTCCCCCGTCGCCCTGTTCGTCGCCGAGCTGCTCGTCGACGGCTTGCCCGTGTCGCCGCCGCTGGCGACCGTCACCGCCTCTTCACGGTTCCCCGGCATCGAGGCGGACCTGACCCTCACCCACCCCGAGGAGCTGTCGTGGTCGGAGATCGCCGCCGCCGTCGATGAGCTGGCGAGCGCCGATCTGCGCCGCTTCCGGCTCAAGGGCCGGTATCGCGGCGCAGGCGTGCCGGAGGGCGCCGTCAACACGACGATCACCTTCCTCTACCAGCGCCTGGACCGCTCGCTGGTCCAGGAAAAAGTCAACGAGCTGTACGGCCGCCTGGCCGGCGAGCTGCGCCGTCGCTTCGACCTCGCGGGCTGAATCGGCCTCCGCCGTCCTCCGTCGCCGATCTGGTAGCGTCGGGCCGCCGAGGAGGAGGAATATGGACATATTGGATACGCTGGAGAGCAAGGTGCGGGAGGCCGCCTCCCAGCTTACGAGCCTACGCGAGGAGAACGCCGCGCTGGCCGAAAAGGTGCGCGACCTCGATGGTCGCCTGGAGGAGATGGGCGACGGCGCGGCCTCCTGGGAGGACGAGAAGGAGAGCGTGCGCAAGCGGGTGGAGAAGCTGGTCACCGGCCTCAAGGAGCTGCTCGCGGAGTAGCCGCAGTGTGCTATATTGCCGTGCGCCAACCTCCTGATCCGCGGGGAGTTCCGCGGCAGTAGGGTACCTGGGATGAGCGCCAAGAGCACCACCGCAGTCGAGGTGGAGATTTTCGGGGGCACGTACCAGGTGCGCGGCACAGAGGATGCGGAGTACCTCCGGGAGCTGGCCGCGACGGTGGACCGCCGGATGCGGGACATCGCCGGCCATGTGGCGACGGCCGACACGGCCAAGATCGCCATCCTGGCGGCGCTCAACCTGGCAGACGAACTGTCGAAGAGCCGGAGACAGGAGGTGGGGGAGACGGACGAGGTTCGCGAGCGGATGGCGCAGCTTACCGAGGAGCTGACCGCAGCCCTGAGCACCCATTGAGGGGAGCCACGGGCATGGAGAGTGCGCCAGCCGCCGCAGAACGCCCGACAAGGCGTCCGGACGTAGCAGAGAGGCTCGCAGAGTCTGCATCCCCTGCGTGGTTTGTGATGAGGCCCAAGCTTGTAGAACCAACACAGTTATCGCGGGAGTCTTTCACCCGCGCGGCCTGTGCCAGCCCCGCATGTACGGGGACGCTAACGGCTCGCGGAGCGGACACCCACCTGTAGCGTTTCAGGTTCTAAACGCCCGGCCCACACGGCTTCGCGGGGGATGCGGTTTTTTTGGCGTCTCTGATCCCCCTGTCTCTACTCTTGTCGCCGGTGACAAGGGGGTGCTTTCGTGGACATCCAGCTGGGACTCGTGGTCCTGGGCGTCGTTGGCGTTGTGGCGCTCGGCATCGCCTGGTGGGTCATGTTGCGCAGCGCCCGGCGAGTCCAGGCGCAGGCCGGACGCGAGGCGGCGCGTATCCTGGAGAACGCGGAGCGGGAGCGGGACGCCAAGCTGCGCGAGGCGGAGGTCGCCGCCAAGGAGAAGCTGCTCCAGGCGCGCAGCGAGTTCGAACGGCTCTCCGGCCAGCGCCGCCAGGAGATCGAGGCGCTGGAGCGCCGCCTGACCCAGCGCGAGGACAAGCTCGACAAGCAGCTCGAAGAGTTCACCACTCGCGACCGCGAGCTCAAGGCTCTGCAGAAGACGCTGGTCTCCCGCGACAATCGACTTACGCAGCAGGAAGAGGAGCTCGAGGCGCTGATCTCCGCCGAGCGGGCCAAGCTCGAGCAGATCGCGGGGTTGACCGCAGAGGCGGCCAGGCAGGAGCTGTCGCGGCTGCTCGAGGACGAGGCGCGTCTGGACGCCGCGCATCGCATCAAGCGCATCGAGGACGAGGCGCGCGAGCAGGCCGGCCGTCAGGCGCAGCGCATCCTCGGCATCGCCGTGCAGCGCGCGGCTTCGGACTACGTCTCGGAGACCACGGTATCGGTGGTGAGCCTGCCCAGTGACGAGATGAAAGGCCGGATCATCGGCCGCGAGGGGCGCAACATCCGCACGTTGGAGGCCGCCACCGGCGTCGATCTGATCGTCGACGACACGCCGGAGGCGGTGATCCTCTCCGGCTTCGACCCGTTTCGCCGTGAGATCGCCCGCGAGTCCCTGGAGCGCCTGATCGCCGACGGCCGCATCCACCCGGCGCGCATCGAGGAGGTGGTGGAGAAGGTAAAGGCCGAGTTCGAGCAGAAGATCCAGGAGGAAGGCCAGGCGGCGCTGCTGGAGCTCAACATCGCGAACGTGCACGCGGATCTGGTGCGGCTGCTCGGCCGCCTGCGCTTCCGCACCTCCTACGGCCAGAACGTGCTGCAGCACTCCAAGGAGGTGGCCTTCCTCGCCGCCACGATGGCGGCGGAGCTCAAGGCCGACGTGCAGATCGCGAAGCGGGGAGGCCTCTTCCACGACATCGGCAAGGCCATGGACCGCGAGATGGAGGGCTCGCACCTGGAGATCGGGATCGACCTCCTGCGCAAGTACGGCGAGTCGGAGAAGGTGGTGCACGCGATGGCCTGCCACCACGGCGACTACGAGCCGGAGACCGTCGAAGCCGTCCTGGTGACCGCGTCGGACGCGCTGTCGGCGGCGCGGCCCGGCGCCCGGCGCGAGGTGCTGGAGACCTACGTCAAGCGGCTGGAGAAGCTGGAGGAGATCGCCAACGGCTTCAAGGGCGTGCAGAAGAGCTACGCCATCCAGGCGGGACGCGAGGTCCGCGTCATCGTCGATTCGAAGAAGCTCAAGGACGACGAGGCGCAGTGGCTGGCCCGCGACGTGGCCAAGAAAGTCGAGGCCGAGCTCACCTACCCGGGGCAGATCAAGGTGACGGTGATCCGCGAGACCCGCTCGATCGAGTACGCCCGATGAAGCTGCTCTTCGTCGGCGACATCGTTGGCAAGCCGGGCCGCCGCATCCTGCAGGACGAGCTGCCGCGCCTGGTCGATGCCCACCGGGCCGACTACGTGGTGGTCAACGTCGAAAACGCCGCCGGCGGCTTCGGCGTCACGCCCGAGGTGCTGGCGGAGCTCGAAGGCCTGCACGTCGACTGCTACACGTCCGGCAACCACATCTGGGACAAGAAGGAGGGGCTGCCCCTGCTCGACGAGGAGCCCCGGCTGCTGCGCCCGGCCAACTACCCCGAAGGCGCCCCCGGCCGCGGTCTGCACGTCGGGCGGACCGCCGTCGGCGTCCGCGTCGCGACGCTGAATCTCGAGGGCCGGGTGTTCATGAACCCCTTGGACTCCCCGTTCCAGGTCGCCGATCGCCTGCTCGCCGGTCTGCCCGCGGAGGTGAAGGTGGTGCTGGTGGACTTCCACGCCGAGGCCACCAGCGAGAAGGCGGCGCTGGCATTCCATCTCGACGGCCGCGTCTCCGCCGTGCTGGGCACGCACACGCACGTGCCTACGGCCGACGAGAGGGTGCTGCCGGGCGGGACCGCCCTGCTCACCGATGTCGGCATGACCGGGCCGTACGAATCGATCATCGGCATGCGGCGGGACAAGGTGATACAGCGCTTCCTGACCCAGCTGCCGGTGGGCTTCGACGTGGCCAAGCGCGACGTGTGGCTGTGCGGCGCCCTCCTCGACATCGACGAATCGACCGGTCGCTGCCGCAGCATCGAACGGATCCAGATCCGCAGCTAGTGCTGTGTCTCCAACATGGCTTTGCCAGATGCGCGAGTCATCTTCGTCGCTGGCAAGGCGCGCTGACGCAGGCATAGCTGGGGCTATATCGAGGAAGCGCAACGCCGCCAGCGTCGAAGAGGGC
>JBOGJI010000298.1:0-2452 GCA_050747865.1 Thermoanaerobaculia bacterium | reverse complement strand
CTCGCGATTCTCGCATGGTTATGCGCAAGTGTCAATAGGCTATCGCAAACGCCTCGCTCAAAAGGACTTGACGGCTAGTCTCCCGCATCGTTCTCGATCGGCATGCCGTGCTCGCGCAGCCAGGCGTCGATCGCTGCGAGCTCGGCGCGGGCCTGGTCGTGGAGGAGGTCGAGCCTGCCCATCCGCAGGGGCCTCTGAAAGGTGTCGCCCCTGGCGTTGCGCGCGAGGGGATCGGCGCCGGCCTCGAGCAGGTCGAGCACATGGGCGAAGGCGTTGATCGATGCCGCTACATGGAGTGGCGTGTTGCCCATCCGGTCGGCACCGTTGGGGTCGGCGCCGGCGGCTAGCAGCATCTGGAACTGCGCGTCCGTGCGCTGACCGGTGGCGGAGAAGAGCGGCGATTCCCCCCCCCTGCCGCTGGCGTCGTTGGGGTCGGCCCCATGGGCGAGCAGGATCTCGAGATAGCCCGCGTCGTCCGTCATCGCCGCCATATGCACGACCGAGTTGTCTCCGAGCCCGGGGCCGCCGGGATCGGCTCCCGCTTCGAGCAGCGCCTCCAGGCCGGCCGGGCTCTGTCGCAACACCGCCCATTCCAGCATGTTGACGCCGCGATCCCCGCGCACGTTCGGGTCGGCGCCTGCACGCACCAGCTCCCCCACCCGGGACGCGTCCCCGGAAGCCACCGCCTCGGCCAACGCCTGTGCCTGCGCATCACCGGGAAAGGCATCTTGGACGTACATCGCCGCCTGCCCTCCTTGGCCACAAGACGGAACGGCGCCGAGCATAAGGCAGAGGAGCAGAGGTGGAACGCTGCCTAGTTGATCCACGGCCGGTCGCCTTCCAGCGCGGCAAGGACCGAATCCATCGGGTGAAGCTGCACCGGGTGGAACCATTCTACGTTGCCCGGAATCAAGCGCTCCCAGAACAGGAGCGGATCCGGATCGCCAAGCTCGATCTTGTGACCCACCGCGTCGGGAAGGACCTCCGCCAACGAGCCTTGCTCCTGAGCCCCGGTAAGGGCCTCGCCGTCGACGGCATAGCGACGGATGAGCCCCGCTTCGGCAGCAGCCCGCGCCGCGGTGGGATCGTACCCCAGCGCCCGGATCGTGGTGTCATGGAGCCCTGCGGCATTGAACGTCACCGCGGCGGTGTCCGTATCCAAGGCGGCAACCGACGCCAGGCCTCCTCCGAGAGAGTGACCGGTGATCACGAGGTTGTCTCCAAACGCGGCCTTGGCCTGGTAGGCCACCTCAAGCGCCGCCTCGTACTGCTCGGAGTCCAGCCCCACGCCCTGCTGCACGTTGTGCAGCCAGTCGCGCCAGTCGTTGGTACCGGCGAATGCGAGCACGTGTCGACCCTGGTCGTCCGTATAGATCGCCGCCCGGAAACCGGTCTTGAGGTCCTCCAGCATCTCAGGATCGATACCGGCGGCCTGAAGGTCGATGGCGTCCAGGCGGCGCCATCCGTCGATGCCATGACCCTCCGGATCGTAGACATCCTGAGCAAGCCGCGCCAGCTCGAGGTCAATGACGTTGGGCTCGGGACCACGCACGGAGGCGTCGAAGGAGCCCGAACCGAGCTCGGTCGACGATAGTGGAGTGGACGGAACGTTTGTTCGGGGGCCTTGCGGCGCGCTCGTCTCCGGCGCCGTCGCGCGGCCGGAGGATGTCCCGGTAATCCGCGGCGGCTGGGGTTGCCGCAGCCACGGCTCGATGCCGACCTCGGGTGCACCGGCACAGCAACAGCAGCAGCCGTTGCTCTCGGCCGGCGTCGGCTGCGAGAATGACTGGCTCATCGCCTGCGACGCCGCATCTCCGCGGCCGCCGACCAGGGATCGCAGAAAACCCGCGAAGAGATCGCCGAGCCAGCTCCAGGCCCCGCCGGTCAGGTTCGAGTCACCGCCGGGTGCCCCCTCGGCTCCCGCGAAGTTGCCGGGCGCGAGCGCGTCGCTCCGCGGTCCGCCTGCGACCTGAATCGTTCCGGTCCACGTTGCCATGTCCGTCTCCTCCCTCGGGTCTCCTCCCTGTCCTTCCAGCCGCCGGCTCGGCTATCCGCCTCGCCCGCGGCGATCGCCGCGGAGGGCTCGGCCTATTGGCCGCCTCCGAACAGGCCGCCGAGCAGACCGCCGACGGGATTGCCTCCCTGAAGCGGCGACGGGAACAACGACTGCAGCGCCGTGCCGGCGGCGTTCTGCCGGGCGCCGAACAGGTTGCTCAGGAGCCCATTGAGCGGGCCGCCGCCGCCACCGCCGAAGAGATTCTGGAACAGGCCGCCCATCATCTGCTGATGGCCGGCGATCATCTGCTGGCCGGAGTCGGACTTCAGGAAGTCGAGCACGGCCGGAATCGCCGCCGCCAGGAGCGCTGTCCAGAACAACATGGCCGGGACCTCCTTGTGTTGGCGGGCCCAGATGGACCCTCGTATTTGCATGCGACTATATCAGGACGCAACC
>JBOGJI010000297.1:0-4179 GCA_050747865.1 Thermoanaerobaculia bacterium | reverse complement strand
TGGAGGAGCTCGACAACGGGATGACCGTGGTCCTGCTCGAGGATCGCGAGCTGCCACTGGTGCGCATGACCGCGCTGCTGCACGCCGGCTCGCGCTACGAGCCAGCGGCCAAGGTCTCGCTGGCCGGAATCGCCGCCGAAGTGATGCGCACCGGCGGCACGGCGTCGAAGAGCGGCGACGAGATCGACGACTTCCTGGAGGCCCGGGCGGCGACGATCGAGCTGTCGGCCGGCCCCTCCGCCTTGAGCGCCCACCTCGACGTGCTGAGGCAGGACGTGGACGCGGTGCTGCCCCTGTTCGTCGAGATCCTGCGCCAGCCCGCCTTCGCCGAGGACAAGATCGAAGTCGCCAAGACCGCTGTCACCGCCGGCGTCGCGCGCCAGAACGACGATCCCCAGGGAATCCTCTTCCGGGAGTTCGACGACCTGATCTACGGCGAGGACTCGCCCTGGGCCCGGGTGCCGACCTATGCCAGCGTCGGCGGCATCTCGCGCGACGACCTGGTCGCCTACTATCAGGCACACGTCCACCCCAACCGCATGGTGCTCGGCGTCCTCGGCGACTTCGAGGCGGCGGCGATGCTGGCCAAGGTGCGCCAGGCGTTCGGCGACTGGCCGGCCGGCCCGGCGGCCGGACCGGCTCCCGGCGAGATCGCCGCGGTGCACGCCCAGCCCGGGGTCTACCACGTCGAGAAGACCGACATGACCCAGGCCAACATCGCCATGGGCCACCTCGGCGTCACCCGCGACAACCCCGACTACTACGCCCTCGAGGTGATGAACGAGGTGCTCTCCGGCGGCTTCGCCTCGCGCCTGTTCTCCAACGTGCGATCGAAGAAGGGCCTCGCCTACTCGGTGCGCGGCGGCGTCGGCGCTGGCTGGGACCACCTCGGCACGACGCAGATGTGGATGACCACTAAGACCGAGACCACCGCCGCCGGCATCGAGGCCCTGCTCGATGAGGCGCGCAATCTGACCGCCGAGCCGCCGACCGCCGAGGAGATGGCGCGCGCCAAGGAGTCGATCCTCAACTCCTTCATCTTCAACTTCGACTCGCGGGCGAAGATCCTCGGCCGCCAGGTCGAGCTGGCGTTCTACGGCTACCCGCTCGACTGGCTGGAGCGCTACCGCAGCGGCATCGAAGCGGTGACTCTCGCGCAAGTGCGCCTGGCCGCCGCGGAGTACGTCCATCCGGACAGCTTCCGCATCCTGGTGGTGGGGCCGTCGGAGGGCATGGACAAGCCGCTGTCCACCTTCGGGGAGGTCCACCCGGTCGACATCACCATTCCCGAGGAAGCGCCGGCCGAGGAGGTGGCGATGAGCGACGAGGGTCGCGCCGCTGCCGGCTCGCTGATCGACAAGGCTGTGGAAGGGTTCGGCGGCACCGCGGCGCTCGACGGGCTCACCGCGCTTGCGGTCTCCGGCAAGGCCGTGCAGATCGCGCCGCAGGGTGAGATGGAGCTCGGAGTAAAGAGCCTGACCGCCTTCCCGCCGCGAGTGCGCCAGGAGCTGGCCACGCCGATGGGGGCCATCACCATGGTGCTCACCGCCGAAGGCGGCTTCATGCAGACGCCCCAGGGCGCCATGCCGCTGCCCGCCGGCGAGCGCGACGGGATGTGGCAGTCGGTGCTGCGCGACCCGATCGTCCTGCTCAAAGCGCGGGCAGAGGAGGGCTTCGAGGCCGCGGTGACCGGCGGCGACGTCGTCGGCGAGACGCCCGTGCAACTCGTCACCGTCCGCTACCAGGGCGTCACGACCACCCTGGGCATCGATCCGCAGAGCGGCCGCATCCTCACCCAGCGCTACCAGGAGCGCTCCCCGACGGGAGGGATGGTCGAAGCGGCGAAGACCTTCGACGACTTCCGCGACGTCGACGGCGGCCTGGTCCTCCCCTTCGCCGAGACCACGACCCGCAACGGCGAGCCCGCCGGCTCCTTCACCGTCGAATCCGCCACCGCCAATCCAGAGATCCCCGCGGACGCCTTCAGTCAGCCGGAGGCAGCCGCTGCCGAGGGCGGATAGCGCCTTCGCGTATCATTGGATCGTGAGTTCGTCAGCCACAGCCACTCTCTCTCCTCGTGCCAAGGTCGATCTCTCTTCGATCGACCAGCGGGTGTTCCTGCACGACGTCCCCTGGGAAGAGTATGAGCGGCTGCTGGAAGTGCGCGGCGAGTCGAGCGTGCCGCGCATGACCTATCTCGAGGGGGAGCTGGAGCTGATGACACCATCACATCATCACGAAGGGATCAAGACGCGACTCGCCCGCCTGCTCGAGACCTGGGGCGAGGAGGCCGGGGTAGAGCTGTACGGGGTCGGCTCCTGGACGATCAAGCAACGCCGAGAAGAACGCGGCGCCGAGGCCGACGAGTGCTATCTGATCGATCCCGATCCCTCCCTGGATCCGGCCGACGACGACGCGTGGCCGCGACGCCCGGATCTGGCCATCGAGGTGGTTTGGACCTCCGGCGGCATCCCGAAGCTCGAGGTCTGGCGCAAGCTGGGCGTGCCGGAAGTCTGGATCTGGCAAGCCGACCGGTTGACCCTCCACGCGCTGCGCGGCGAGCGCTACCAGGAGATCCCCGCCAGCGAGCTCCTCCCCGACCTCGATCTGGAGCTCCTTCTGCGCTTCCTCGAAACCCCCCCAGGCCAGACCGCCGCCGTCCGCGCCTACCGCGCGGCCCTCAAAGCCGCCGCGAAATAGGACTGAAGCAGTAGGGGACAGCCTCGCGAGCGACGTCCGCGGCTCCGCGTCGACGAGCGGGAGCATGCGGATCAAGGGAGATCGCGCGGCAAGAGTCGCGGGGTGCCGGCGATCGTCACGGCGCCGAAGTCGCGGACATCGAGGGTCGCGATGGCCTGGGCGGCGAGCCTCTCCGCCACCGCCATGACGACGCAGTCGACGAGACCCAAGGCGAGGGCGCCATGGCGCGAGTGCAGCTCGTATGCTCGTGCCAGGTCAGCCTCCTCGCCCCATTCGACTACGTAGAGTCCTTCCGCGAGATCGGCCAGGAAAGCCTCCTGGGCCGACCCACCGACGTGCTCGGCCAGGAGATAGTCCACCTCAGGAAGGATGGCCCACGGCAGCACCCAGGCGTCCGGGTCCTGCTCGTACAACGAGCGCAGGGTCTCATGGTGCTTGTCATCGGCGTCGACCAGCGCAACGACTGCGCCCGTGTCGGCGACGATCACTGCCGACGGCCCATCCCGGCGAGCAGTTCCTCGGCCCGCTCGCTCAGGTCGCCACGGCCGCTCCGCCCGGCGCCCAAGCTGCGCGGCTTGTCCTTGCGGCCGTGCTTCTGCGCATACTCGGCGACAGCCTCGCGTATCACAGCGGCCGTGGGGCGCTCCTGCTCCCGCGCAATCGCCTGCAGTCGCCGGTAGTCGGCACGGTGCAAGTACACGGTGGTCTTGGTAACGCTCGACATATGGTTACCATATATGGCGATTCTACCTGCTGTCAAGTTCTGTCTTCGCTCGGGGGCGACTGCACCGTCACTGTGACCGGTTGGAGCGTCCCGCGAGCTTGTTGCCTAGCTTGTGGAACCCGTCGCGCTGCTCGCGCGTTTCGGGCCAGCCCGACCAGCTCCTTGGTGCCGTCCGGGCGGACACCGAGAACCACCAGCAGACAGAGCTTGTCTTGGCCCAGCCGCACCCGCGGGTGGATGCCGTCGACCCAGATGTAGACATAGTCCACTCGCTGGTCGTTGACCCGCGGCGCTTGCACCTCCACCGTCCCTGCACCCAGCGCCACCATCAGCATCCGGCGGGCACCTTCCCGGGCGATCTCATCCAGCGTCGCCCCTAGCTCTCCGCCCTTCTCAGCTCCGTCGATCCACAACTTCTGGTTCTACCTCTGGTCAAGATCCCGTTCGCCAATCTCGTGCTGCTGCCGGAAGATCGTCTCCATCGCGGGCAGGTGACCATCTTCGTGGCGGCGGAGGACGAACAGGGCAGGATATCTCCGGTGCAGACCATCGAAGCACCCATCGAGATCCCCGCCAACCGCATGGCGGAGGCGCTCCGGGGTGTGGCCGGTTATCGCGTCGGTTTGCTGTGTTAGCGGCGGCCAGCAAGCGCGGGATTCTGGCGGTGAGGCCGCGGTTTTGAAGTCGTGAGCTCGATTCGTTGGTAGGTGGCGTGGACGTAGGCGACGTAGTCGGGCTCGAGTTCGGCGGCGGAG
>JBOGJI010000296.1:0-1350 GCA_050747865.1 Thermoanaerobaculia bacterium | reverse complement strand
CACCCAGGTCCTGCCGACTCTCAGCAGCTCGAGCTCCTGTCCTTCGAGCGGATGGTAGCGACGGACGACGGTGACTCTGGACGAGCGATCGGAAGGCGAGTACTTAGTCTGTGACAGCCGACCCGTGCTCGTAGAGGCCGCAGTCGAGAAAGGCGAAGACGGCTTCCTCGATGGCGCCGCGCCAGAAGCCGTAGCGGCGTTCGAAGCGCTCCTCCCACGTGCCCTTGACCTCGTCGTAGCAGCTCTCGACGAGCGGGTACAGGGGGGAGTCTCGCGGCTTGCGAGGGCGATAGAGCGCAGCACATTGCGCCGGCAGGGTGACGGTCCTCCTGCTCGAGAGGACGGGAACCCGCGGCTCGGACTTGCGGATCTACCAAGGCGCCTGCGCGGGGGAGAGTTCCCGGCGGCTCAGGAGCGCCGGAAGGCGAGCACGAGGGCGAGGGCGAAGAGGGCGGCCCACAGGGGCCAGGGGCCGCCGAAACCGAGGACGACGGCGCCAGCGACCATGAGGAAGCCGGCGGAGATGGTGCCGCGGATGCCGGTGAACGGGTTCTGCGGCGGGCGGCGGGTGGTCGACTCCAGCACCCGCAGCCCCTCGGTGACCAGCATCGGCGCCTTGACCAGGGCGTCGACCAGCTCGGGGGCGCCACGCAGGCCCTCGCGGGCGACGCGCAGGGGGCTGAACTGGGACAGGAACAGCCGGTTGATGTGGGAGCGGGAGACGGCGGCGACGTCGAAGACGCGCTGGCCCAAGCGGGTCGGACGGACGAGGCGCGGGGCGAGTACGAGGCCCTGCTGGCGGAGTCGTCGACAAGGCGCAGGCACATCGCGCCGTCGCGCCGCGCCTGTTCCACTACCGCGAGCCCAAGGGGCTGGAAGTCGACGTCGTGGCCGACACGAGCGTAGGGCTCACGGCGGTCGAGGCCAAGTCAGGCGCTACGGTCGCCGGAGACTTCTTGCGGCCGCTTCACCGGTTCCTGCCCGAGACAGAGGAGCTGCGTCGCCTGCTGGTTTTCGGGGGAGATGATGCGAGTCGCCGCTCCGGCATCCGCATCGTCCCATGGCGCGAGATCCAGGGAGTGCGCTGGGCGTAGGCCACGCACTTGGGTCAAGGCCCGTAGAGCGTCAGGCCGGCAGGTTGGGTAGAGTTGCCGACCGCCCTTTCGAGGAAGCTATCCGGAGCCGGCCGTGAATGGCCTTGGCAGTGGGTGTTCCCGGCTACACGCACCTATCGTGAGCGACAGTCTGGCGAGGTACGCCGCCATCATCTGCATGAGAGCGTCGTGCAGAGGGCGGTGAAGCTGGCCGTCGCCCGAGCCGGATTGACCAAGCGGGCTACCTGTCACACCT
>JBOGJI010000295.1:0-24653 GCA_050747865.1 Thermoanaerobaculia bacterium | reverse complement strand
TCGTCTGGGGCCTGCTACTCGGCGCACCGGCGCTTACCGAGACGGGACTCCCACCCGCTGGAGACGCGCAGCCAGCAGACGACACCCACAAAACAGGATCACCGTCTGCGTCACGACGCACCATGGGCCAAGACTACCTGCCGTGCTAGTGTCCCGTGCGGCGCGAGACATCCGCACGGGACACCGGCCTCGGGGATAACCGAGACCGTCCGCGATCCACTCCCATGGGGCTCACACGCCGCAGCTTCTTGCGGACCACCGCTACCTTCTCTCTCGGCGCCGCGATGAGCGGCTCCCTGGCAGCCGCCGGATCACCCGGCCCCGCCACGTCGCGGCGCGGTGCATCGAGTAGCCCGAAGGATCGCAATCAGCGCGTGGTCGTGGTCGGTGCCGGGGCGTTCGGAGGTTGGACGGCCCTGCACCTGGTCCGCGCCGGCGTCCGCGTGACACTGCTCGACGCCTGGGGGCCGGGCAACTCGCGATCGAGCTCCGGCGGCGAGACCCGGGTGATCCGCGGCATGTACGGCGCCGATCGCCTCTATGTGGAGTGGGTCGTGCGCGCTTTCGAGCAGTGGCGCGAGCTCGAGGCGAGCCAGGGCATGCGCCTCTACACCCCGACGACGGCGCTCTGGATGTTCCAGGGGGACGACGCTTACGCCCGCTCGTCGCTCCCACTGCTCGCCGAAGCGGGGCTTCCAGCGCGGGAGATTCCCGTCGCCCGTGCGGCGGAGCGCTTCCGGCAGATCGACTTCTCGGGCGTCGGCAGCGTGTTTCTGGAGGAGCAGGCGGGGTATCTCGCCGCGCGTCGGGCCTGCCAGGAGGTGACGCGGGCTTTCGTCGCCGCGGGGGGCGAGTACCGACAGGCGGCCGCACGGCCGGTGGAAGGCTCGCAGGGCCGGCTCGCCACCCTGAAGCTGTCCGACGGCTCCCAGCTTGCCGCCGACGCCTTCGTCTTCGCCTGCGGCCCCTGGCTGGGCGAGCTTTTCCCCGAGGCGGTGGGCGGCCGCATCCGACCGACCCGCCAGGAGGTGTTCTTCTTCGGCACGCCCACCGGAGACGCTCGCTACCGTGAGGAGAGCCTCCCCACCTGGGTCGACTTCGGCGACCGGGTCCTCTACGGCATCCCGGGCAATGAGGAGCGCGGCTTCAAGGTCGCCGACGACACCCACGGCGAGACCGTCGACCCCACCACCCTGGAACGCACCGCCAGTCAGGAAGCTCTAGCCCGCGTTCGCTCCTTCCTGCGCCGCCGCTTCCCCGATCTGGCCGACGCCCCTCTGCTCGAGAGCCGGGTCTGCCAGTACGAGACCACGCACGACGGTCACCTCCTCATCGACCGCCACCCGGCCCTGGAGGATGTCTGGCTGGTCGGCGGCGGCTCGGGCCACGGCTACAAGATGGGGCCCGCCGTCGGCGAGCACGTCGCGCAACTGGTGCTCGCAGAGGCCCAGCCGCTGGAGAAGTTCTCGCTAGCCCGCCTGCGCGTCGTAGAGGCGGAGGCTGAAGAGAGCCAGCTCCGCTCCGGTGGCCGAAGCTGAGTTCCATCGGAACTTGCGCGTTTGGCCACTTGAATCATAGCATTGGCTCAAGCGGTCACTAGGGAGCACCCGATGACGATCAAGGCGCCAGAAGTAGCGGAGATCCTAGGGGGACAGGCGACCCTGAAGCGGCAGGTACGCAGTGTCGACGACCTGCGAGAGCTCGTGGAGGCGGGGTTGCCCATTGAATCGCTGGAACTGGCCGTTCGCCGCGTTGCGATGAACCCGCGTGCCGTCGTCGAGCTCACGCACGAGATCGTGCCTCGCAGCACGCTCAAGCGGATCAAGAAGCGACTGAACGCGCGCCAGAGCGAGCGGCTCGAACGTCTGGCTCGGATGACCGCCCTGGCCGAGGAGGCATGGGAGGACCCCGAGCTGGCTCACGAGTTCCTCACCAGCCGGCAGCCGCAACTGGGAGGTGCACGTCCGGTCGACCTCGCGCGCAGCGACCTGGGAACCCGCCAAGTCGAGCAACTCCTGAGTCGCATCGAGTATTCGCTGCCGACGTGATCGCATGGCGCATCGCAAAAGCACGGCACGCTCCCTACGACGGTACCGGCGCAATGCTCGCGGGGGCGCGGTGGAACTCCGCCGGGCGAGAGGTGATCTATGCGTCGGACACGTTCGCTGGCGCCATCCTGGAACAGCTGGCTCACGCCCTGCGTCCTCGCACGCTACCGGGGCGTCACCATGCCGTCCGCATCGACATTCCGGACAGTCTCATCGAAGCCTTGCGACCCGAAGATCTCCCCGGATGGGACGCCAGGGACTCACCGGCGGCGCTCGCCTATGGAGATCGCTGGTTGGACGAGCGACGATCAGCCGTCTTGGTGGTTGCCGCCGTACCGAGCCGTCCTGTCGGTAGGACCGTCGTGATCAATCCACTGCATCCCGATGCTGGCGAGATCGCTGTCTCGGACCCCTTCGTCGTTCCCTGGGACGAACGGCTGTTCTGACACCTTGCTGGACAGCGATCCCGAAGCCGCTCATTCCGAGCCCACCACGCAGGGTACCGGGGGCGGAATCCACCCAGGCTCAAGTCACAGCAGCTCGCGGAGGCGGGCGTAGCCGGAGCGGGAGACCGGGAGCTTGGTGCCGTCGGTGAGGATGGCGAGCCACGAATCCTTGGCGTAGAGCTCCAGACGGGCGAGGCGCTCGACGTTGAGCAGGTAGGAACGGTGGATGCGCACGAAGCGCCGGGGGTCGAGGACCGCCTCGAGATCCTTCAGGCGCTCGGACTTGCGGTGACGCGCGCCGCCGGCCGCCAACACCACCTGATCGTCGTGCGCCTCGATGTAGTCGATCGCCGGCGCCGCCAACACGTGGATCCGGCCCTCATCGCGGACCAGGACGCGCTCCAGCGGCCGGCCGGCCGGCTCGGTAGCGCGGGCCAGCGCCCGGCCCGCCGGCGCCGGAGAGCCGGCCTCGATGCGCCGCCGCGCCCGCTCGACCGCCTCGCGCAGACGCTCCTCGTCCACCGGCTTCAAGACGTAGTCCACGGCGTGGACCTCGAAGGCCTCGAGCGCGCGGTCGTCGTGGGCGGTTACGAAGATGGCCGGGAAGCGGTCGCCCAGCAGCTCCAGCACCTCGAAGCCCGAGAGCTTCGGCATCTGGATGTCGAGCAGCAGCAGGTCGGGCTCGAGCTCCTCGGCGCGCTGCACCGCCTCGAAGCCGTTGGCCGCCTCGCCGGCGACCTCGACACCTTCGATGGCGCCAGCGAGCTCGCGCAGGAGGTCCCGGGCCGGCGCCTCGTCGTCGACGATCAGGACGCGCATGGGGCTATTGTCTCGCGCTCTCGTCGGCGGGCAGCACGATGGTGACACGGAAGAGCTCCGGGCTCTCCTCCACGGTCAACACCTCACGTCCGCCGGCAAGGCTGCGCAGCCGCTGGCGCAGGTTCTGCAGGCCGGTTCCCGTGCCGCGGGTCATCGGTCGATCCGGGTCGACCGGGTTCGCGATCTCCATGCGCACCGCGCCGGAACGCCGCTCCGCCCGGATGCTCACCGTGCCGCCGTCGACGCGGTGGGCGACTCCGTGGTGGACGGCGTTCTCGACCAGCGGCTGCAGGAGCAACGGCGGCACCGGGGTCGAGCCCACACCGTCCTCGATCTCCCACGCCACCCGCAGCCGGTCCCCAAAGCGCACCTGCTCGACCTCCAGATAGGTGCGAGCGAGCTCCAGCTCGTCGGCGAGCGGGATGCGCTCCCGCGCCCCCGCCGTCAGGCTGCGGCGGAAGAAGTCGGCGAGCAGGGTGCACATGCGCCGCGCCGCCGCGGGCTCCGAGCCGGCCAGGGCGGCGATCGAGTTCAGGCTGTTGAACAGGAAGTGGGGGGCGAGCTGGGCGCGCAACGCCGCCAGCTCGGCCTCGCGCGCCAGCGTCGCCGCCTCGAGCGAGCGGCGCTCGGCTTCCTGCGAGCGCTCCAGGGCCACGAGCAGGTAGTGCAGCAGCACGGCGAACCCGTAGGCCAGCAAACCCACGACCAGGAGCGGAGGCCACGCCGCACGCAGCGCCGCCAGCGGCTCA
The DNA here is from genome assembly GCA_050747865.1 of Thermoanaerobaculia bacterium. GTDB lineage: Bacteria > Acidobacteriota > Thermoanaerobaculia > Multivoradales > JAHEKO01 > JBOGJI01. Next base: position 20,591 of record JBOGJI010000295.1, on the reverse strand, counting down.
CCGGGCACCGCGAAGGACTCGAGCACCCTCGCCCACAGGCCGCCGAGCAGCAGCCAGACCGCGGTGCCGGCGCCGATCGCCGAGCCCAGCACCAGGACGGCGCGGGATGGCTCGCCGGCCGGACGAGGAACGGCCCGCACCGCGTACCAGGTGGTGAGCGCGCCGAAGCCTAGCAGCACCCCCAGCGGCAGGCCCAGCACCGCCGCGGTCCCCGCGGCCAGCCCCGACCAGCGCACGAGCAGCCCGGCCAGGGCGGCGCCGAGCACCAGAGTCGAGGCCAGGAACGCCAGGACCCGGCCGGGCGTGGCCAGCAGGGGGTGCAGGAGCTTCAATTCTTGATCTCGACGCCGGCCATGAGCACGATGCCGCGCAGAGTGAGCCTACCGGCTGGCGCGCCCTCAACCCCGGCGCCGCGGGTGTCCTCGACCGCTCCCATCACCGGCGTCACCCGGCTGATCACCTCCCAATCCCGCGGCACCCGGATCTCGATCCCTCCCCACATGGTGAACACGTCGAGAACCGCGCCCTCCGGCGGCGTGCCGGCGCCGGTCAGATCCAGCTCACAGCCGCCCATCACCGCGGTCAGCGAGCCGCCGGCGAACTGGCGCGACAAGCTACGGACTTCGTGACCGCCCATGATCGCGAAGTGGTTGACGGTGTCCCCCGCCTTCCTGTCTGTGTCCGCCCCCGGGCTCAGCACCCGCCAGAGCAGCGCGCCGCCGCCCAGCATCAGCAGGCCGGGGAAGAACACGTCGCCGAGATCGAGCGCCGGCGCCTCGACCAGTCGCGTCACGACGCCGAAGCCGCCGAGCCCGAGGAAGAACAGCCCGAACAGGCGTGACGAGCGATCCTGTGCGAACAGGGCCGCGCCCACGGCCAGCAGAGCGACCGGCCAGAGCCAGGTGAGCGCGGGCTCGGCCCACGGCAGGTCCAGCTCCTCGGCCAGCCGCAGGACGCCCCAGGTGATCAGGGCGCAACCGACGACGAGCTGCCAGGCCCGGGGTCGCAGCGATTCAGTTGCCATGGCGGACCTCCTTGCCATCCGCCGGGCCGTGGAGCGCGCGGCCCGCGACGCTGGAGTCTCCCGTTGCGGAGTTGGACGACCGCCGCGGCCCGTCGATCACGACGCAGGCCGCCCAGCCGGCGCCGCCGAGCAGGAAGGAGACGCCGGCCGCCACGATCATCACCGGCCAGCCGGTGGCCCAGGAGAGCCCGTAGGGCTCCCAGACGCCGATGCCGCAGTAGACGCCGGCGGCCAGCAGCCAGATCGCGCCGCCGCGCTCCTCCGCCCGGTCGAAGAGGAGCTTGGAGACCCCGAGGCCGATGAGGATGAGCGGCCACCAGTGCCAGATCGACCCCAGGTCCAGCCATTCGGCGCGGCTCGCCAGCAGCGCCACGCCGCCGAGGATCAGGGCGACGCCGAGGATGACGTGCCAGAGCCTGCGCTCGCGGCCGGCGACGTAGTCCTCGGCGGAGCGGTCGCCGCGGTCGTCTCTCTGCGTTCCGTTCATGGTCTTGCCTCCTTGATCTTCCAGCACCTTGCCGGGTTCTCTCGCAGGCTACGGAGCGGGTCAGATGATGTCACCGGTGATCCGGTGAATGGCGGGACCCGGCCGGTGAACGGCGGTGGAACGCCCGCGGCGCGGTGCGTCAAAGGGTGGTCAGCAGCTCGTGCACCGTATGCCAGGCGATCCCCATGATGGAGATCATGGGATTGACCCCGGAGGCCGAGGGCAGGGCGCTGGCGTCGGCCACGTAGAGGCCGCGCACGCCGCGCACCCCACCATCCGGCGCCAGCGCGCCGTCCCGCTCGCGGCCGCTCATGCGACAGCTGCCCATCTGGTGGGCCGAGAACAGCGGCAGATCGTGCGGCTCGAAGCGCAGCCCCCGGTAACGGGCGAGGAAGTCCGCGAGCCCGCTCTCCCCGTGGCGAGCGCGGAACTGCGGGAAGGAGCTGTGCGGCAACACGATGCGCTTGGCGCCCGCCGCCAGGTGCACCCGCGCCGCGGCTTCGACCCCGGCCAGGACGTGCTCGCGGTCGTAGCCGGAGAGGTGGTAGTCGACGCGCGGGCGGCCGTCGCGATCCCAGCGCACCCGCCCGCCGTGGCGGTCGCGGGTCAACACGATGAACGTGGCCGCGTGGCGGGCCCCCAGCATCGCCTCCTTGTGCTGCCGCCCAGAAGTCCAGGGCATCGCCATCGCCATCAGCCCGGGGTGGGCCGGCGGCGTCTCCAGCCGGAAGCCCCAGTTGCCGTCGAGGCGGGCTCCGGACTCGTCCACCGCGCTCATCATGGTGCCGAACCAGGGCTCGATCGGCTCTTCGTAGGCGCCGGTCACCGCCACGGTCGGATGCAGATACAGGTTGCGGCCAAGCTCCGGATGCTCGACGCCGCTACGCGCGAGCAGCGCCGGGCTGTGGATGGCCCCGGCGGCCAGCACCACGCAACGGGCGGCCACGAAGAGCTCGACGGGCTCGCCGTCTTCGGACAGAGCCCGGATCTCGACGCCCTTCACCTCGCCCTCGGAGACCCTGACTCTTTCGACCCAGGCTCCGGGCACCACGCGACCGCCGGCCGCGGCGGTGCGTCGGATCCAGGTCTCCAGCGTCCCCCGCTTGTGCCCCTTGCGGCATCCGAACCCGCAGTAGCCGCAGCCGCGACAGCCGTCCTGCGCGCACCCGGAGACGTTGCGCGGGATCGTTCCGACCGCGTGCCCGAGCGCCTCGGCACCGCGCCGCAGCCGCGTGTTCTGCGGGTTGTCCAGCGACTCCTCCGTGCTCACCCCGAGGCTGGCACAGATCTCGTCGAGGCCCTCGCGGTACGCCGCGCCGGTGAGATGCGGCAGCGCCAGCTCCTCGGCCCACTCGCCGAGGATCGAGTCCGGTGTGCGCAAGCTCGCCGTCCAGTTCACCGTCGTGCCGCCGCCCAGGCAGGAGCCGGCAAACAGGTGCACGCCGCCGTCGCTCGACGTCAGCGTGCCCGCCTGCTCGTACAGACACCCGAGCATCCACCCCTCGAGCTGGTTGAGCTCCTCTCCCTGGAGATAGGGCCCCTTGTCGACCAGCAGCACGTCGTACCCGGCCTCGGCGAGGAGCCCGGCGGCGAGCCCACCGCCCGCGCCGCTGCCCACCACCACGACGTCGCACGCGAGGCGCATGTCGGCCGACGGCTGCAGCACGTCGAGCCGCGGCCTGCCGGCGGGCTCTTCGTCCAGCGGTCCCGGGTAGCCGAGTGCCGACCAGTTCGGGTTCGGCGCACCCACCAGGTCGGCATAGGCCAGGAAGCAGAGCATCTTCTTCAGACCCTGGAAGCCCTTGCGCAGGGTCAGGAAGCGGCTCTCCCGCCAGCGATTCAGGAGTGCGAGCCGCTGCTCCGGCGCCAGCGCGGCCAGCGGCTTCGGCGGCCCCGTCCAGGTTGCGCCGAGCAAGGGGCTCGCGAGCAGGTCGAGGAGCCGCACGAGCTCGCGCCGATCGGCCTCGGCAAGGATCTCCAGCACACCCGCCGCGCGCTCCGCCAACTGCAGCTCGGAAGCGCCGCGCCGCCAGAACTCCGCCTGCATCCCATCCGCCCCCGCATCCGCCTCTAGCGACGGGAAAAAGGTCTCCGCCGCAGCAGTCAAGGCGGCAAGCTGTTTCGAGCTGAGCTCCACCCCGTGTTCTCCGACAGGCGACAGATGCTATCCCGCTAAGCAGGCCGCGACAGCTCCTCGACTTGATGCCTTACTTTCAAGGAATACTTGACTTGCTTACCTCGGCGCCTTACCCTGCTCTCATGAAGGCAACGGTGACCAGCAAGGGGCAGATCACGATTCCAGTGCGCCTGCGCAAGCGGTTCGGGCTGCGCCCCGGAACCGTGCTCGAGTTCGACGAGAACGCACCCGTGCTCACCGCCCGCCGGGTCGTCTCGAGGCAGCAGATGGCCCGAGCGGCCGGGGTGCTGCAGCACGAGCTCGCCGGCAAGAGCTCCCTGGAGTGGCTCACCGACCTGCGCGGCCCGGCAGACCTGCCCGAGAAATGACCACGGCAGTCGACACCTCCGTCCTCCTCGCCGTCTTCAAGCGCGAGGAAGGACACGAGGCCTGGCTTGACCTCATGGCAGAGCGCGCCTCGGCCGGTCCACTGGTGGCCTGCGAGGTCGTATGGGCCGAGGTGGGCGGCTTCTTCACCGAGTTCGAAAGGCTGCGGGAGAGTCTCGACCTGCTCACTGTCGGGTTCGACCCCATATCCGCCGAGACCGCCCATCACGCCGGAAGACTCTTCCGTACCTACCGCGAACAGGGAGGACCTCGCGAGCATCTCATCCCCGATCTTCTGGTCGGAGCCCACGCGCAGCTCCAGGCCGACGCCCTGCTCGCCATCGACCGCGGCTTCTACCGCCGCTACTTCCGCGACCTCGAGCTCATCCGTCCGCCCGCGTAGCGTCGCCGCGGCTTCGCCCTCCCGGTGGCAGGACTCAGACGGAGCTGTGGACTTTCCAGATACTCCGCACTCTGATAGACAGGGCGCATAGCTCCGAGGCTGCGGCTGCGGACCATGAAGCTCGAGACTCGGCTGAAGCACTATTTCCGTGCCCTGCACGAGACCGCGCGCCGCGGGGACGCGCGGGAGGAGAGCTTCTACCCGGCCCTGCAAGGCTTCCTGAGCGACTGGGCACACGAGCAGGGACACGAAGGGATCCACGTCACCGTCAACCCGCGTCCCACCGAGGGAGGCAACCCGGACTTCCGGGTCTGGGACGGCGGCCAGCGCGTCATCGGGTACGTCGAAGCGAAGCTGCCGGGCATCGACCTGCGCTCGATCACCGACTCGGAGCAGCTCGAGCGCTACTGCAAGACATTCCCGAATCTGATCCTCACCGACTTCTGCCAGTTCTGGCTCTTCCGCGACGGAGAGGTGAAAGACAAGGTCCGGGCCGGCCGCGCCATGGTCCTGACCGACCTCGACGCGCCGCCGCCGCCCGAGAACGTCGGCGACCTCCAAGACCTCCTCACCACCTTCCTCGGATTCTCGCTGCCGCGCAGCTTCGACGCGCCCACGCTGGCCCGCGAGCTCGCCCGCCGCACCCGCTTTCTGGGCCGCATCGTGCTCGCACAGCTCCAAGCCGAGCAGAAGGCGAAGAAAGGCCGCCTGAGGAGCTTCTTCCAGGCCTTCCGGAAGTTCCTGCTGGCGCAGCTCACCGAAGAGGAGTTCGCCGACCTCTACGCCCAGACCATCACGTACGGCCTGTTCGCCGCCCGCACCCGCGCCGATGGCGACTTCAACCGCAAGAACGCCGTCCTGTACATCCCGCGCACGATCGGCGTCCTCCACGACGTCTTCGAGTTCCTCTCCTGGGGCGAGCTGTCCGAGGATCTGGCCTGGATCGTCGACGACATCGCGCACGTCCTGGCGGTCGCGGACGCCGCCCAGATCCTCGATCGCTACTACAAGCAGGGTAAGGGCGCCGACCCGATCGTCCACTTCTACGAGACCTTCCTCGCCGAGTACGACCCGGAGGAGCGCGAGCGACGCGGCGTCTACTACACCCCGGAGCCCGTCGTCGGCTACATCGTGCGCAGCCTCCACAAGCTGCTGCAGAGCGAGTTCGGCCTCGCCGACGGCCTGGCCGCCAAGGACGTCACCTTGCTCGACCCCGCCGCCGGCACCATGACCTTCGTGGCGCGCGCCGTGGAACAGGCGGTCGCCACCTTCGTCGACCGTTACGGCGAAGGCGGCCGCGAGAGCTTCCTCCGCGACCGCATCCTCCCCAACTTCTACGGCTTCGAGCTGATGATGGCGCCGTACGCCGTCGGCCACCTGAAGATGGGCTTCTACCTCGACGAGCTGGGCCACCGGCTGCAGCCCGACGAGCGCTTCCAGCTCTACCTCACCAACACCCTGGAGATGGAGAAGAAGGAGCAGTCCGAGCTGCCCGGCATGGCCGCGCTCGCTGAGGAGGCCGAGCACGCGCACGAGGTGAAGCAGAAGATCCCCATCCTGGTGATCCTCGGCAATCCGCCCTACTCGGGAATCTCGTCCAACACGGGCGAGTGGATCAGCAAGCTCATCGAGGACTACAAGTACGTTGCCGGGGAACACATTCGCGAGAAGAAGCACTGGCTCCAGGACGACTACGTGAAGTTCCTGCGCTTCGCAGAGTGGAAGATCGCGCAGGCCGGCCACGGCGTCGTCGGCATGATCACCAACCATGCCTGGCTCGACAATCCGACGTTCCGGGGTATGCGATGGCACCTCATGGAGACCTTCGACGAGATCCGAGTACTCGACTTGCACGGCAGCACGAAGAGGCAGGAGACCGCGCCCGATGGCGGCCCGGACAAGAACGTATTCGACATCCAACAGGGCGTGGCTATCTCCTTCTTTGTGAAGCGCCGAACGCCAGTGCCATCTGACGCACGACCCGCAAGCGTTCTCCACGCGGAGCTCTGGGGTACCCGTGAGGACAAGTACGCTTGGCTCGATGCTCACGACATCAAAGACACGGGGTGGACCGAACTCCAGCCGAACCGGGATTTCCAACTCTTCGTGCCTCGAGACGAGTCGGGCTTGGAGCGATATCACACATATCCACAGGTTGTCGCCCTATTTCCCGTCCGTGTTGCCGGGATCATCACGGCCAGAGACCATTTCGTGATCGATCTGGATCGAAAGGCGCTTGAACGCCGCATCGTGCAGTTTCGGGATCTCAACCTCTCGACAGAGATCCTCCGTGACACCTACGGGCTCAAGGACACCCGCGGCTGGAAGATCGATCAGGAGCGACAATGGTTGAGCACACAGGACGACTGGAGGCAGAGCTTCAAGAGGATCCTGTATCGCCCGTTCGATATCCGATGGATCTACTACTCCCCGCACATGGTGGACTGGGGCCGCGAGGACATCATGCGCCACATGCTTGTAGAAGAGAATCTGGCGTTACTCACATGTCGCCAGATCTCAAGCCTGCCCTGGGACCATGCTTTCGTTGGAGGCACTATCTCTGACGATTCGCTCGTCTCAAATCGTACGAAGGAACGTGGCTACTTGTTCCCGCTTTACCTCTACGCTCAAGCGGACCAAGACGAAGGGAAGCCACAGATCGGGTGGGCCCGCGCTCGCGAGCCGAATCTCCATCCTCGCCTGCTCCCGACGCTTAACGACAGCTGGGGTAACAGAGTGGAAGCGGAGGCGCTCCTCCATTACGTGTATGCGATCCTCTGCACGCCGACTTACCGCAGCACCTACGCCGATCTCCTTAGGATCGATTTTCCGCGTATCCCCTTCCCCGCCGAGCGCTCTCCGTTCGAGGCAATGGCCGCTTTCGGCAAGCGTCTCGTGGCCCTCCACCTGCTCGAATCCCCGGAACTCGACCCGCCGGGCGTGCGCTTCGAGGGCGAAGGCGACAACCGGGTGGCACGCAAGAAGTCCGATGGCTTCGCTTACGACCCGGACACCGAGCGTGTCGGCATCAACGCCACCCAGTACTTCGCCCCCATCCCGCGCGCCCTCTGGGGCTACCGCATCGGCGGCTACCAGGTCCTCGACAAGTGGCTCAAGGACCGCAAGGAGCGCCGGCTCTCCATCGACGACATCCAGACCTACTGCCGCATCGCCACCGCCCTCGCCAAGACCATCGAGATCCAGACTGAGCTGGACGAGATCTACCCCGCCGTCGAGGAGACCCTGCTCGACGTTCGCCTGAGCGGATGAGCGCCGATCTGCCGAACGGAGCACTGCAGTCGACTCCGGCGTAAGGACTGGGTTCAGCTGCCGCGCAGCAATAGCCAGTGCCGCAGCTCCTGGACGAACTCCGCGAGTGATTCATGGGCCGTGAAATCCGCGTGGGCCATGACCGCGGGTCCGTACTCCAGGCCACCGTCGAGCATCGGGATGTCCGCTCGGCTCAGGATGGAAGCGAGGCGCTTCTTTGCCTCGCTCTCCGTCTTCGGGTAGCTCCCCGTTTCGGGACGATTCGATCGGAGGAGACGAAATCTGCGACAAGGCCAGCCATCGCCTTGCGCTTCTGCGAGGGGGTCTTCTGTTGTGTGTCCGCGCCGATCAAGACCAGGTCGGCACTCGATCCGCGATCCTTGAGGACGCGTCTTAGCGCGTTTGGCTGGCAGCCGTGCGTGAAGAGCGGACCTTCGAGCACCGGCGTCTCGTGGCCCTCATCGCCGAAGACTCGCTCGACCACCGGGAGAACGATGTCCTCGAAGGCGCGGTCTTCGAAGACCAGCAGGATCCGCACGGGCGATGTCACTGGAACTCGCCCCGCAGCAACCTTTCGTCGAGGCTCGTGACTTCGCCCAGATCTTCTTCCAGATCCTGCGCGGCGAAGATTCGATCCTGTTTCTCGTAGGCACTGAACACAGAGTGACCGTTCTGGTCGCGCCTGCAACTGATGAACCGGCCGCCCGTCAGCCTCTCCAGGAGGGTGGGCGAATGCGTCGTCAAGATGACTTGGGTCCGGCCCCGATCGGCGATCCCTTTCAGGATGTCTGCAAGGATGTCGAGCCGACCTGGTTGGACGCCGTTTTCCGGCTCCTCGTAGGCCACCATTGCCGGAGGGTTCGGCGCGATGGCGATCGCCAGCAGACAGAGCAGTCTCAGGGTCCCCTCGCTGGCGAGCCGGAAGGGAAACTCTGCGCCCCCCCGTTGGATGACCACCGCGTGGAGCCTCCCCTGGGCCTCACGGACGTCGATGGCGTGCAGAGACGGGATGAGCCTTCGCAGGTTCAGCGAGACCGCCTTGAACCCAGTGGGATGCTCGTGCTTGAGCTTCCAGTAGAAGGCGGCCAGCTCTTCACCGTGGTGGCCGGGATCATCCGCTCCGTGGACTCCGCGCTCTTCCCTCACGAGAGAGGGCTCGATGTAGTAGCTCAGCCACGAGCGGATCTCCTGCTTGGCGGCCACGACGTGCGGGTGATACACCGGATCGCTGAGCTCAGAAAGTAGCGTCCGGTTGCGATTGTCGGCGAAATAACGAGGGTGGCTCTGCCGCTCGACTCGAGCGATGAACCGTCTCTTGCTCGCGTCGAACTCAATGAAGGCACTTCTACTCTGCTTCTCCTCCCCCGTTCGAGTAAGGGCTGCGAGTCTCTCGTCGAAGACGAAAGGCTCGCCCGTCTTGAAGTCGTAGCGCAGCCCAACGCAGTAGCGGAGTCGGGTCTCGGCGACGCGCGTGTAGGCCTCGGCCTGTGCGAGACGCTCGCGCTCCTTGAGCAACTCGTTGATCCGGTCCCGGATCCTCTCCTGCAACTCGATGTCGACCTCGAGTTGGAGCTCGAGTTGCCCCTGATTCCGGATCTCCTGGATTCCCTGCTCTCCAAATCCGGCCGGTGAATGGAACGCCTCGAGGATCTCGCCGCGATGCATCTTGGGATCAAACGCTTTCGTCAGGCTGTCCACTTCCACCAGTTCAGACAGGAGGCTGAAGGCGTCGAGGAGATTTGACTTGCCGGCGTCGTTGGGTCCGAAGATCACCGACAGTGGCGCGAGATTGAGCTCGGCGTCTACGAAGGACTTGTAGTTTCGGAGCGAGATTCGTCGCAGCATCTGTGCCGTCCTCCGGAGCTCTGCCGGACCCGCACTATCCTACCGGCAAGTGCAGCCGCGCCCGCCGCCGATTCCAATTGGCGCGTGTGTTCCGATCCGACCAGGACTGGAACCGCGGTAAGTGGCTGCAGAGACCTATCTTGAGCGAGTCATCGATTGGGATGCCATCGGTACTCGACGCCAACCCCATACCAATCTGGCGTCTACGGTTCATCCGCTGCCGCCGTGTCGCCATCGTAGATCCGCGTGGGTACCGCCAGGGTCAGGTCAGGGAAGACCGGCTCGAAGTCGGCCGGATTGCGGGTGATGAGGCCCGTGCGCCGCACAGCGTAGGCACCGATCAGGATATCGGCGAGGGGGCGGCGTGGGATGATGCCCCTGCGTTTGAGCTGGATGAACCGGTCCCACGCAGCGTGTGCTGCAAGTGTGTCCGGCCATTCCCAATGCGTGGGCAGCTCGATGCCCACACCGGCCAGAAACTCGTCCTGGAGCCGGCGATCGCCACCGAAGGCCGGTGCCATCTCGGCGTAGGTCACGGGGCTGACATGCAGACCCTCGGCCATCCTGGCCTCGAGAGCGGCTGCCGAGGACGCCCCGAAATCGGGGTCGTCTTCCAGGACGTCGAGCAGGACACAGGTATCGACGACCCAGGCCACTACCGCTCGCCCTCGCGGAGCTCGCGCATCCACTCCCGTGTCCGCCGCGGAGCCGCGCGGAAGCGGCGGGCAAACCCGAGCATCGCTCGCGCCCCGCGGCGCTTGCCTTCGGGCAGCACGACGACCCTGAGCTCCTGCGGGGCGACTCGCTCCCACCGCAGGTGACGGCCGGGCGTCAGATCGAGCGCTCGCCGCAGCTCAGCCGGAATGGATACTTGTCCGCGCTCGGTCACGACGGTGACCTCTGTCTTCTTCGCCATACCAACAGTTTATCATGTACCCACGTCATGTGTACGAGCCGGCGCTTCGAGCACGGGCAGGGCCAGCCCGGGCGGCGTGGCTGTCCGCTGCTACACTGCTTGTTGGGTTCGCCATGCCCTCTGCCGACACCGTTCTCGTTCGCTTTGCCGGCGACTTGACCACGAAGTCGCGGGGGACGCGGGTGCACTTCCTGCGCCGGCTGCATCGGAATCTGCGCGAGGCGTATCGGCGGGAAGAGATCGAGGCCGAGGTCGAGCGGCAATGGGGGCGGGTGCTGGTGAGCAGCCGGGATCCCCGTGCCGCCGAGGTGGCGAGCCGCATCTTCGGGGTGCAGTCGGTGTCACGCGCCGTGCGGCGTCCGTGGTCGAGCCTCGACGATCTGGTCGTGGCGGGCGTCGAGCTGTTCGGCGACGCCGTGGCGGGCAAGCGGTTCGCGGTGCGGGCGCGGCGCTCGGGCGACCGGCGCGACATCCCCTTCCAGTCGATCGACGTCGAGCGGGCTCTCGGCACGGCGCTGCTCGCGCGGGCGGCCGGAGTCGATCTGGACGACCCGGAGGTGACCGCGCACCTCGAGATCCATCGCGGCGACGCCTACTTCTTCACTTCCCAGATCGCGGGGCCCGGCGGGCTGCCGCTCGGGGTCGAGGGGCAGGCGCTGGCGCTGATCTCGGGGGGATTCGATTCGGCGGTCGCCGCCTGGCAGATGATGAAGCGCGGCGTCGCCGTCGACTTCCTGTTCTTCAACCTCGGGGGCCGCGCCCACGAGGAGGGGGTGCAGCGCATCACCAAGCTGCTGGCGGAGACCTGGGTCTACGGCCACCGGCCGGTGCTGCACGCCGTCGACTTCCGGCCCGTGGTCGAGGATCTGCAGGCCGCGACCCGTTCCCGCTTCTGGCAGGTGCTGCTCAAGCGGCTGATGATGCGCGCCGCCTCGCAGGTGGCGCGGGAGCTCGAGCTCCCGGCGCTGGTGACCGGCGAAGCGGTGGGACAGGTCTCCTCACAGACGCTCCAGAACCTGGCGGTGATCGACGCCGCCGCGGCGCTGCCGGTGTTCCGGCCGCTCCTCACCTACAACAAGGACGAGATCATCACCCTGGCGCGTCGCCTCGGCACGTTCGAGATCTCGGCCGGGGTGGAGGAGTTCTGCGCCATCGTCGCCCGGCGGCCGGCGACGGCGGCACGCGCGGATGAGGTCGAGGCCGAGGAGGCCAAGCTCGAGCCGGCGGCGTTGACCGCGGTAATCGGCGCGCGGCGCGCCATCGATCTGCGCGGCTTCGAGCCCGCCACGGCGCGCGAGCTGGAGATCGCCGTCGATGCCATCCCCGACGGCGCACGGCTGGTCGATCTGCGCTCGCGCACCGCCTACGACGCCTGGCACCCCGAAGGCGCGGAGTGGATGGACTACTTCGCGACCCTACACCGTCTCGAGACGCTGGCCGCGCAAGTCCCCTGGGTCTTCTACTGCGAGGTGGGCTTGAAGAGCGCCGACCTGGCCGAACGTCTGCGCGCCCGCAGGGTCGCCGCCTGGAACCTCGCCGGCGGCGTGCGCGGTCTGTTGCGGCGGGCGCAGGCAGAGGAGCCGCTGCTGGCCGCGCTCGCGGCTCCGGCGGTGCGCGGCTAGACTCCGCGCTTCGCCGTGATGACGCCGCTCGAGATCTCGCTCCGCGTCCTCCTGCAGCTGGCGGTCATCCTCACCGCCTGCCGGATCGTGGGCCGCCTGGTGCGGCCGCTCGGCCAGCCGCAGGTGGTGGCCGAGATGATCACCGGCGTGCTGCTCGGCCCCTCGCTTCTCGGCGCCATCGCGCCCGGCGCTCAAGGCTGGCTCTTTCCTGCCGCCACCCAGCCGGTGCTCCAGGTGCTGGCTCACCTCGGGCTGGCGCTCTACATGTTCCTCGTCGGGCTCGAGGTGGACCTCGGGCTGATCCGGCAACGCGCCCGCAGCGCAGCCGCGGTCTCCTGGGCCGGCATCCTGGTGCCCTTCTGCCTCGGTGCCGCCCTGGCCCTGCCGCTAGTGCGGCGCTGGCCGCTCTTCGCGCCCGAGGTCGAGAGCTGGCAGGCGATGCTCTTCCTGGGCGCCGCGCTGTCGATCACCGCGTTCCCGATGCTGGCGCGCATCATCTACGAGCGCGGGCTCTCCGGCACCTCGCTCGGCGTCCTGGCGCTGGCCGCCGGCGCGCTCAACGATGCCGCCGCCTGGGGACTGCTGGCGCTCGTGCTCGCCGGCTTCACCGGCGACGGCTCGATCGTGGTGCTCGCGGTCGGCGGGGGTACGCTGTACGCGGTCCTGATGGTCGCCGCCGGACGCCGCTGGCTGGCGCGGGGCTACGCGGCGCTGCTGGCCCGGCCGGAGCGCCGTTCGCTGATCCTGCCGACCACTCTGGTGCTGGTCTGCCTCGCGGCCGCGCTCACCGACGCCCTCGGCGTCCACGCGGTGCTCGGCGCCTTCATCCTCGGCGCCTGTATGCCTCGCGGGGCGCTGCAGAAGCGGCTGGAGAGCGAGATCGCGCCGCTCACGACGGTCTTTCTCCTACCCATCTTCTTCGTCAACTCCGGGCTCAACACGGCGATCGGCCTGCTCGACTCGTGGTCGATGTGGGGCGTCGCCCTCCTCGTGCTGGCGGCGGCGGTGCTCGGCAAGGGCGTGGCCTGCGCCGGCGCGGCATTGGCTGCCGGCGCCGGCGTGCGCGACTCGATCGCGATCGGCGCGCTGATGAACGCGCGTGGGCTCATGGAGCTGGTACTGCTCAATATCGCCTACGAGCGCGGCCTGATCGGCCAGACCCTGTTCACCATGCTGGTGCTGATGGCCGTCGTCACCACCCTGATGGCGGTGCCCTTCTTCAACCGCGTGTACCCGCACGCCGTGCCACCCGAGGACGCGGCCGTCGAAAGAACCTGACGGATTCCATCCTCTCCGGTCACACCGTCCGGTAGACTGGCGGCGCAGGGCAGGGAGGCCCGCGGCCGGCGTCCGGGTCGTGAGGTCTCCAATCGAGACGCGGGCGCGACCACCCCCTTAGGAGGGACCCATGACCGTAGCCAAGATCTCCGAGATCTCCGCCAGCTCCCCCGACAGCTTCGAAGACGCGATCCAGAAAGGCATCGAGCGGGCGAACCGCACCCTGGACAACATCTCCGGCGCCTGGGTCAGCGAGATGAAGGTCGACTGCGACAACGGTCGCGTCACCGGCTATCGGGTGAACCTGAAGATCACGTTCGTCCTCAAGGACTGACGCGTACGACCTGGGGCCCGGCGCCGAGGATCTCGGGGCGGACGGAGTCCTCGAACTGGCGGAAGTTGGCGACAAACATCTCCGCGAGCTCTGCGGCCTTCTCGTCGTAGGCGGCCGGGTCGGCCCAGGTGTCTCGCGGCGTGAGGATCTCCGCCGGCAGGCCGTCGACGCGGTCGGGAATGGCGAGTCCGAAGATCGGGTCGATGTGCGTGGGCGCGGCGTCGAGCTCGCCGTTCAGAGCCGCGTGGACGAGGCGCCTGGTATGGGCGAGCTTCATGCGGCTGCCGACGCCGTAGGGCCCGCCGGTCAGCCCGGTGTTGATGAGCCAGACCTTGGCGCCGTGGCGCTCGATCCGCTCGCCCAGCATGTCGGCGTAGACGCGCGGGTGGCGGGGCATGAAGGGGGCGCCGAAGCAGGTCGAGAAGGCGGCCTGGGGCTCCTTGACGCCGCGCTCGGTGCCCGCCACCTTGGCGGTGTAGCCGGACAGGAAGTGGTAGAGGGCCTGCTCGGTCGACAGCCGGGCGATCGGCGGCAGGACCCCGAACGCGTCGTAGGTCAGGAACACGACGTTCCTGGGATGGCCGGCGATCGAATCGACGTCGGCGTTGGGGATCTGCTCCAGCGGGTAGCTCGAGCGGGTGTTCTCGGTGAGGCGGTCCGAGTCGAGATCGAGCTCCCGGGTCTCCGGGTCGATGACCACGTTCTCGAGCACGGTGCCGAACGTGCGGGTGGTGGCGTAGATCTCGGGCTCGCATGCGGGAGAGAGCCGGATCACCTTGGCGTAGCAGCCCCCTTCGATGTTGAACACGCCGCGGTCGGACCAGCCGTGCTCGTCGTCGCCGATGAGCGTGCGCGTGGGGTCAGCCGACAGTGTGGTCTTGCCGGTGCCGGAGAGGCCGAAAAACAGCGCCACGTCGTCCTCCCCAGTGCCGTAGTTGGCGCTGCAGTGCATGGGCAACACGTCGCGGCCGGGCAGCAGGTAGTTCATCACCCCGAAGATCGCCTTCTTCATCTCGCCGGCGTAGCCGGTACCGCCGATGAGCACCGTGCGGCGGGCCAGGTTCACGACGATGAAGGTGGGGCTCGCGGTGCCATCGCTCGCCGGGTCGGCAGTGAGATCCGGCAGGTCGATGACGGTGAACTGCGGCTCGAAGGCGCGCAGCGTCTCGGGATCCGGCTCGCGCCGGAACATATTGCGCACGAACAGGCTGTGCCAGGCGTATTGGGTGACGACCCGGACGTTGAGCCGGTATTCGGGGTCGGCGCCGGCATAGCCGTCGAAGACGAACAGGTCGCGGCCCTCGGTGAAGGCCCGGGCCTTGGCGAGCAGACGCTCGAACGACTCCTCGGAGATCGGGCGGTTGACGTCGCCCCACCAGATGTTCGCGTCGCTTGACGGCTCGCGGACCGTGAACTTGTCCTTCGGGGAGCGACCGGTGAACTTGCCGGTCTCGGCCACCAGCGGCCCCCCCACGGCGATCATCGCCTCGCCGCGCTTGACGGCCTCCTCGTAGAGCCGGGCGGGGCAGAGATTCCAGTAGACGCGCGCCGCGTCGCGTATTCCGTGTGATTCGAGGCCATGACGGCTGACGGCAGGGCCCAAATTCTCCATGTTCCGCATGAATTGGCAAGTTTATCTCGCCGTCAGGGAATCGACCACCAGGGCCGCCATGGCGCGTATGCCAACCGGGATCGCGTCGTCCGAAGCGCGGAAGGTGGGCGTGTGCAGGAAGCCCGACTCCGTGCCCGGCTCGAGCACCCCGAGGCGAAAGTAGAAGCCCGGGATCCGGTTGGCGAAGTAAGCGAAGTCCTCGCCGCCCATCGTCGCCTCGACGTCGACGACCGCCTCGGCGCCGACCGCGCGCTCGAGGCTCGGGCGCACGCGCTGCGCCAGCTCGGGCGCGTTGACGGTGGCCGGAGTCATGGTCTCGTACTCGAGCTCGTAACTCGCCGCGGCGGCCTGGGTCAGGCCGTCGAGGATCCGGCGCATCAGGGCCTGGACGCGCTCCGGCATGCCCGCGGCGTAGGAGCGCACCGTCCCCTCGAGGTAGACCTCTCCGGGGATGATGTTGAAGCGCTCCCCACCGCGCACGATGCCCACCGAGACGACCACCGGCTCGCCGGCCGGGATGATCCGCGAGGCGATGGTCTGGAACGTCTCGATCGTCTGCGCCGCCAGCACGATCGGGTCGACCCCTTCGTGCGGATAGGCACCGTGGGTCTGCTTGCCAAGCAGCCGCAGGCGGAAGCGGTCGACGGCGGCCCACATCGGTCCCGCCAGGTAGCCGACGCGACCGACCTCGAGGTCGGGCCAGGAATGGAGGGCGAAGATCGCCTCCGGCTCGAGCTCGGAGAAGACCCCCTCCTCGAGCATCAGCTCGGCGCCGCCCTCTTCGCCGGCCGGCGGGCCCTCCTCGGCGGGCTGGAAGACAAAGAGCACGGTACCGGGGAGCTCGTCGCGCACCGCGGCCAATGCCGACGCCACGCCCAGCCCGACGGCGGTGTGGATGTCGTGGCCGCAGGCGTGGGCGACGCCCACCTCTTCGCCGGCGAGCTCGGTGCGCTTGGTGGAGCGGAAGGGCAGGTCGGTCTCCTCGGTCACCGGCAGGGCGTCCATATCGGCGCGCACGGCCACCACTGGTCCGCCCCCAGATCCAGGAACTTTGCCGCCGCGCAGGATCCCCAGCACGCCGGTGTGGGCGATGCCAGTGCGTACCTCGAGCCCGAGCTGCTCCAGATGCCGCGCCACCAGCGCCGCGGTCTCGACCTCCCGGTTGGAGAGCTCGGGATTGCTGTGGAGGGTGTGGCGGATCTGCGTGATCTCCGGCCGCACCTGCTCGATCGCGGCCTCGACGCGGCTCCACAGCGCCTCCGGCGCTCCCGTCTGCGCCGGCGCCGGCGACGCCGCCACCCCGGCGCACAGGGCGCTCAGCAGCAGGGATGCTCCTCGCATGTCGATCCTCCCGCACTCATGGTGTACGTCCACCCTGGGAGTCTACCGTCTGTGCGGGAAGTGCCGGGGAGCGGCGACCTGGCGGCCGCGAGGCGCTTCAGGATGGAGGAACGCCGGGATCCACCTCGGCGGCGGGCAGCGGATGGGTGGCGACACTGACCAGGATCGCCTCCGGGCCCGCGGCGATCGTCACCCGGCCGGGCTCGCCGGTGGCGGTGACGAAGAAGGCGTCCGCGGGCTTCGAACCCTGACCACCAGGTCGCCTTGCTCGTCGCTTCGCTTCGCCGCTCGTGACACCCTCATGCCGTGTGCTCGTCTTCGTCTCCGGTCTCTACATGCTCGCGATTCATGCATGGTTATGCACACGTGTCAATGGGCTGTGGCAAACCTCACGCTCGCAAGGACTTGACTGTCTCTCTCCCGCATCGTGCTCGATCGGGATGTCGTGCTCGAGCAGCCAGGTGTCGATCGCGGCGAGCTCGGCGCGAGGCTGACCGTGGGGGGCATCCGTGCTCTATTCCGCTTCGGGTTCCTCTCCGACGAGCCGTCCCGGCGCGATAAGACTCACCGTCGGGAAATGCGGCCGGCAGGGCGACGGGTCACGGGTGAGCAGCCGGTATCGGCGCACGGCGGCGTGCGCACAGGTGTAGAAGTCCGGTAGCGGGGCTCGCTTGACGCCGCCTCGGCGGCGGTACTCCAGGAACGCCTTGCCGGCAAGGAAGGCGGCCTCCCAGGGCAACGGCTCGCGCCGGTAGAGGTCGATTGGAAGAACGGCCTCGAGCTCCTCGATCGTCTCGTAGCGGATGGAGACCTCGGCGTAGATCAGGGGGTTGATCACCAGCACGGCCTCTTCAGCCAGTTGCTGGAGCGTGTCCGCGGACCACTCGCCCCACGTCGGGTCTTCCGTGATCACGTCCAGCAGGACGCTGCTATCGACCAGGATCGGCGTCATGCGCCACGGGTCAAGGCGAGGATCTCGTCGGTCGACATGCGGACGGTCCCGCTGCCGCGGAGCAGCCGGACGGCGCGCTGGCCCCGGCCCTCGCTGCGCGTCGGCGCTTTCTTGACCAGGCGCACCTCGTCCCCTTCGACGACGAACTCGACCTCCGTATGAGGCAGCAGCCCCATGGCCTCGCGGATGTGCTGCGGGATGGTGACCTGCCCTTTGGCTGTGATCTGCATGGCAGTGTCCTTCCTACTTGTAAGAGTAATGCTAGGCTGACGTTGCGAACATGGCAAGCTCGCACATGCCCGCCCGCCCGCCACGCCACCAGCATTGAGCAAGTTGGTCAGTCGTAAGGGTCCTCTTCTAGGGGGATGGCGTGGGCCTTGAGCCACTGCACTACGGCTTCGCGTGCGTGCCGGGCCTCCTCGTTGAGGAGGTCCCACCGCGTCTTGAAGAAATAGCACTGAAACGTGCAGTCCTGGGCGTTGCGCGCCAGCGGATCGGCCCCGGCTTCGAGCAGGGCCAGGACCTGCTCTCCGGTTCCCGCAGACGCCGCCATGTGAAGGGGTGTTTCACCAAACCCACCCGATCGATTGGGATCCGCGCCCGCCGCGAGCAGCATGCGGAACTGCGGGTCATTGTCGTATCCAACCGCGACGCTCAGAGGCGGATCGCCAGTACGGGTCTCGGGGGTATTGGGATCCGCACCGTGCGCGAGCAGGATCTCGAGATAGATGGGGTCATTGGCCATCGCGGCGGTGTGGATCGCCGTGCTGTCGCCGATGCCCGGATTTGCCGGATCGGCACCGACTTCGAGCAAGGCCTTCAATCCCTCGGTGCTCTTGCTGCCCATCGCCCACTCGAGGAGGTTCACCCCCCGGTCTCCGCGGGCGTTGATGCCGGCGCCCTGCGCGACCAGCTCGCGCACGCGAGCGGCGTCACCGCGGGCCGCCGCCTCCGCGAGAGCGATGATCTGCGGGTCGTCGAAGGCCTCTCGAGCGTCCATCGTCCCTCCTCGGGCACAGCTGGCGATCGCGCCCATCAGCAGCCACAGTGCCAGCATCGGGATGCTAGCTCGTAGGCGCGGCGCCACGCCGTATGTCATGCGGCGTTCGCGCGGCTGCCCCACGGACGTTCCTGCCGAAGCGCGTCAAGGACGGCGTCCATCAGGTGCAATCGTACGCGATGGCTCGGCTCCCACAGGTTCAGGGGATTCAAATGGTCCCAGAAGCTGTGCGGATCGGCAAGCTCGATTTTGCGGCCCACGGCGTCCGGGGCGAGTGGCGCGAGCCTTCGGGATTCCTCCTGCACGTAGGTCAACGCCTCGCCGTCGACGACGTAGTTGCGGACGAGGCCGCCGCCCAGGGAGTGACCCGTGATCACGAGGTCGTCGCCGAACGCTTGCTCGGCGCGATCCGCCAGACGCTTGGCTTGCACGTACTGGTCCGCCTCGAGCCCGAGCCCCTGCCCGAAGTTGGCGATCCAGTCGGGTATCTCTTTCGCATCGGTTCCGACGAAGGCGAGCACGTAGCGGCCGTTGCCGTCGGTGTAGATGGCGGCACGGAACCCGGTCTTCGGGTTCTCGAGCATGTCCGGACGAATCCTGGCGGCGGCGAGTTGCTGCTCGTCGAGGCGGTTCCAGCCGTCGATACCGCGGCTGTCCAGGTCATAGACGTCCTGGGCCATGGCGGCGAGCTCGAGGTCGATCTCTCGCGGCGCCTGGCCGCGCACCTCGGACTCGAAGGTCGTGCGGGGGCTGGCGGCTGTGCGGCTCGTGCCGGGCACGAAGATGGTTCGTACGGGCCTTGCCTCGACGTTCCCGGCTCCCCACGCCCCCGGTTGCGGCGCGTTGGTCTCCGCCGTCGGCGTGCCGACGTGGAGCGCCTCGGTTGGCGTCGGTTGAGGCTGCCGCAGCCATGGCTCGACGCCGACTTCGGGCGCTCCGGCGCAACAACAGGAGCAGCAACAGTTGCTCTCGGCCGGCGCCGGCTGCGGGAACGACTGGTTCATCGTGGCTGAGGCCGCTTCCTCGCGGCCGCCTACGAAGGCTCGCCGAAGACCCACGAAGAGGTCGCCGAGCCAGCTCAAGGCCCCGCCGGTCGCGCTGGAATCGCCTCCTCGCGTCCCCTCGGCTCCCTGAAGGTTGCCGGGCCCGAGCACTCCGCTCCGCGGTCCAACTGCGATCGGAATCGTTGCCATCCAGGGTGTCATGTCCGTCTCCTCCCTCGGGTCTCCTCGTTGTCGCTCCGGCCGCCGGCTCGACTACGCGCCTCGCCCGCGGTGGTCAGCGCGGAGGGCTCGGTCTACTGGCCGGCGCCGAACAGGCTGCCGAGCAGGCCGCCCGGACCGCCGCCGCCGAAGAGGTTCTGCAAGAGGCCGCCCATCATCTGCTGATGGCCGGCGATCATCTGCTGGCCGGAGTCGGACTTGAAGAAGTCCAGCACCGCCGGAATGGCTGCCATGAGGAGTGCTTGCCAGAACAATATATCGCGTACCTCCCTTTGAGAGTCAGGTCCCTTGGACTACTGCATGCGCATAGAACTATATCACTGCGTGACAAGCGTGTCAACCAGGTGGGCTCGGGGCTCTCCGGTCCCGCCCGCGCCTCAGAGATCCGGCAGCAGACACGGGCGATCCCGAGGGGCTTGGGGTAGTCTTGCGGGTCGTGCGCATCCAAGGCTCCAAGGTGCTGGTGCTCGGGGGTTACGGCATGGTCGGCACCGCGGTCTGCCGCGAGCTGCTCGAGCGGAATCCGCGGGAGCTGGTGATCCACAGCCTGCGTGCTGAAGAGGCCGAGGAGGCCCGCGACGCCCTGCTCCGCGAGGCGGGAGAGACCCGGCTGACGGTGGCCAGCGGCGACATCTTCGGGCGAGTGGGCGAGCTGTCGCTCAGGCAGCGCATCCGGGCGCAGCTCAAGCAGCTCGCCGACGAGGATCTCGCGCAGTTCCACCTCTACCAGTTGCTGCTCGAGACGCGTCCGGAATTCGTGGTCGACTGCGTCAACACCGCG
>JBOGJI010000294.1:0-2831 GCA_050747865.1 Thermoanaerobaculia bacterium | reverse complement strand
GCCGGGCCGCGGGTGCGCATGCACCGCAGCACCGGCTGGTCCGAGGTGGCCGTCGAGCTGGGGGAGCGTGACGCCACCTACGTCGAGGTCCGCGACGGCCTGAAGGAGGGCGCCCGCATCGCCCTGCCGGCGGAGGCGCCGAGATGACCAGGCGCTGGTCCCGGCTCCTGATCGCCGCCGCGGTGCTCGCCGCGCTGACGGTGGCGTTCGTCGCCACGGCGGCGAGCCGACGCGAGCCCACGATCCCGCTAGCCCGGGTCGAGCGGCGTCCGTTCGTGCGCACGGTGGTCGCCCGAGGTGTCCTCGAGGCGGTACAGGCGACGCCCGTCTCGGTCCCCAGCGAGCTGACGCGCCCGGTCAAGGTCGCCTGGATCGCCGAAGACGGCTCCCGGGTCGGCGCGGGCGACGTGGTAGTGCGCCTCGACCCGACCGATTTCGAGTCGGAGCTGCGCGACGGGCTGGCCGGTGCCGAGTCGAGTGGCGAGCGGATCGCCAAGGCCGAAGCCGCGCTCGACGCCACGCTCGAGGGGCTCGGCCTCGACGCCGAGGTGGCGCGCCGGGAGCGGGAGGTGGCGAGCCATTTTCAGCTCCTCGACGAGGAGATCTTCTCCCGCTTCGAGCGTATCGAGTCGGCCCTCGATCTCGAGCTCGCCGAGGCCAAGCTCGAGCACGCCGAGGAGGTGAAGGAGAGCAAACGGGAGCTCTCCGAGGCGGACCTGAGGCTGCTGCGGCTGCAGCGCGAGCAGGCCGAGCGCGAGGTCACGCAGGCGCGGCAGGGGCTGGAGTCGATGGAGGTGCAGGCGCCGCACGACGGCATCTTCCTGCTGCAGCGCTCCGGCTGGCGCAACGAGGTGCTCAAGATCGGGGACATGGCCTGGCCGGGCATGACGGTCGCCCAGATCCCCGAGCTGTCGACCATGCAGGCGCAGGTCCACGTCCTGGAGGCCGATGCCGGCGGGCTGGCGGCGGGGCAGACGGCGCGGGTGGTGATCGACGCGGCGCCGGAGCGGACGTGGAAGGGCGAGGTGCTGCGCGTCGAGCCGGTCGCCAAGCCCTGGGTCCCCGGCTCGCCGGTCCAGTACTTCGGCGTGACGCTGGCGCTCGAGCGCACCGATCCGGCGCTGATGAAGCCGGGCCAGCGCCTCGCGGCGGAGATCGAGATGGAGAGCATCCCGCAAGCCCTGGTGGTGCCGCGCGCCGCGGTCTTCCAGGGGGAGGGAGAGAACGTCGTCCACCGGCGGGCCGGTGGCGGGTTCGAGGCGATCCCCGTCGAGGTCGTGAGCGCCGGCCTGGGATGGACGGCGATCCAAGGCGAGATCGCCCCCGGCGACACCGTCGCCCTGGAGGACCCGAGCGGAGCGCCACGTTCGGCGCCGCCGGAGACCGCGACCGCGCCGACGACCGGCCCGCCGCGGCCGAGCGGTTCCCCACCGCGGATAAGGAGACGCGGTTGACCTGGAAGGAGGCCTTCCTTTCGGCCTGGGAGAACCTGCGCCGGCACCGGCTGCGCGCGGCGTTGACCATGCTGGGGATCATCTTCGGCGTCGCGGCGGTCATCGCGATGCTGGCGATCGGCGCCGGTGCTGAGGCTCAGGCGATGGGGATGATCGAGCGCCTGGGATTGCGCAACGTCCTGGTGCGGGCGCAGACGCTCTCCGACGCGGAGGCCGAGCAGACACGCAGACACTCGTTGGGTGTGTCGCCGCGGGACGCCCGGGCGATCGCCGAGGCGGTGCCCGGGGTGGCCGCGGCGCTGCCGCGTATCGAGATCGATGTTTGGCGCCTGTTCGGAGGCGGTCGCAGCACTGGGGCGCCGGTCTTCGGGGTGGCCGCCGACCATGGCCGGCTCTTCGGCCTCGAGGTCTCGGAAGGGCGCTTCCTGGACGCGCTCGACGTGCGTGATCACGCCCAGGTCTGCGTGCTCGGCGCCGAGGTGCGGCGGGAGCTGTTCGGGTTCGAGCCGGCCTTGGGCCGCGAGGTCAAGGTCAACGACGTGTGGTTGACGGTCGTCGGCGTGCTTGGTGGAGAAGGTGGCGGCGCGGGCGGATCCTTCGAGGGTGTCGACGTCGGAGCGCCGGGCCAGGAGGTCTACATCCCCGCGTCCACGGCGACCAGCAAGTTCGACCGCGATCCCCTGGCCGCGCCGTGGGACGAGATCGTCGTCCACCTCGAGGCCGAGGCCTCGCCGCACCAGGTGGCGGCAGCCACCGGCAGCCTGCTCGCCGTCCTCCACGGCGGCGCCGCGGACTACGATCTGGTGGTCCCCGAGGTGCTGCTCGCCCAGGCGCGGCGGACGCAGCGCATGTTCGCCATCGTCATGGGCTCGATCGCCGGCATCTCGCTGCTCGTCGGCGGCATCGGCATCATGAACATCATGCTCGCCACGGTGCTGGAGCGCACGCGGGAGATCGGCGTCCGCCGCGCCGTCGGCGCCACCGAGCGCGACATCCGCAACCAGTTCCTGGTCGAGTCGTTCTCGATCAGCCTCGCCGGCGGGGTCGCGGGCATCGCCGTCGGCATCCTGATCGCCTGGCTGGTGGCGGTCACCGCCGGCTGGTCCACCGACGTGACCGCCGCCTCGGTGGCGCTGTCCACCGGCGTGGCCCTGGCCGTCGGCCTCGTCTCCGGCCTCTACCCCGCCCGCCGCGCCGCCGCCCTAGACCCCATCGACGCCCTGCGCTACGAGTAGCAAATGTGCTGCGTTGGAGCTCGGCATGAAGACGATCGCGCAGCGCACCCTGCGCAACGAGAGCAGCGAGATCCTGCGCCGGGCGGAAGCCGGGGAAAAGTTCGTGATCACGGTTCACGGCAGGCCGGTCGCCGCTCTCGGT
>JBOGJI010000293.1:0-3665 GCA_050747865.1 Thermoanaerobaculia bacterium | reverse complement strand
CCGGTCAGCCGCGATACGACCCTCGCCAGCGATCTCGCCGCCGGGAGCGAGTGCGCACCACTGCGCCCTCTGATACGCCCAATCGATTCCGACATACTTCACCTCGGGCCTCCTTCCCGATGGGATTCGTCACCGGAGAGTGTCTCCGGCCAGGAGGCCCTCCTTCATGACATTCCATAAACGCTCCATCGTGTGCCCAGAGATTCGGAGGTGATGCCTTCAGGTGATCTGATCCGAAGAGAAGCTCGCATCCGCCTGCCGGTGAGAGTCCGGTCCCGGTAGGTGCCAGGGCGCCGGGTAGCAGGCTGGCGGCGTCGGGGGGAAACGCCCGGCGTCGGAGCCCAGCGTCGAGCGTCCCGTCTGGGGGCGTGCGAGCGGTCCGGTCCGTAGCGTGAAGCGAATCCTGCCGCCCCGTTAGCTTTTCCCGCGCGAGCGGGCCAAGGGGGAGCCGAGCCGGGGATGGAACGGCGAAGGCCATGGAAGCCGTGAAGAGCCTGGAAGCGCAGCGGTGAAGAACCCTCCGGGGTAGAGGGAGCGGAACGGTCGCAGGGTGGGTGCGGGAACTGGGGAAGCCCTCCCCGGCCCCGGGCCTGCGGGTTGGTGCTCGGGAAGCGATGGGCGCGTATAAGCGGTGATCCCGTGAAGTCGCGTGCCGGCCGGGAGGGTGGCGGAGGGGCTCGTAGTACCGGTTGAGCCGCGCGGACAACAGAACCGCCGGTGAGGGAAGGGGCCCTGCTTCATCCGTGCTCGACGCGGCGGGAAGGACGGGTGCATGCCCTCCGGGGCCAACAACACCGAGCTGGACAAGGTCCGAGAACTCCAAGTCAAGCTGTACCTAGCGGCCAAGCGGTCGCCGGGCAGACGGTTCCACGCGCTCTGGGATCGCATCCACCGCAGGGATGTGCTGGAGCGGGCGTGGCTGAAGGTGCGCGCAAACCGCGGCGCGGCCGGGGTTGACCGCACCACGATCACCCAGATCGAAGAACGCGGCGTCGAGGCGTTCCTCGCCGAGCTCGAAGCAGAGCTTCGGGAGCAGCGCTATCGACCGGGGCCGGTCAGGCGGGTGCAGATCCCCAAGCCGGGCCGCGGCGAGACGAGGCCGCTCGGCATCCCTGTTGTGAAAGACCGGGTGGTGCAGACGGCGGCGAAGCTCGTCTTGGAGCCGCTCTTCGAGGCTGACTTCCGCGACTGCTCGTTTGGGTTTCGGCCCAAACGCTCGGCGCACGACGCGCTTGCTGCGATCAAGCGTGAGGTGCTGCGGGGTCGCCGCTGGGTGATCGACGCCGACATCCGCGGCTTCTTCGACGCGCTCGACCGCGAGATCCTGATGCAGTTGGTGGGCGAACGGGTCTCCGATCGGCGCGTGCTGAGGTTGCTGCGGGCGTGGCTGCGAGCCGGGGTGCTCGAGGGGCAGACGCTCCTGCACCCCGAAACCGGCACGCCACAGGGCGGGGTGCTGACTGCTCCCACGCAAAAGGTAACCCGATGGCTGATCGCCCTGTGGTGTCGGGATCGAGTGCCTGATCGTGATCGTGTCGCCGCCGCCGACCAGTACCTCGCGGACGACGAGGCGGAGCACGCGCTGGCGCTCCTCGATCGAGAGGCTGTCGGCGCCGTCGGCGAGTCGGGCGAGGAAGTCCTCGAGACTTTCGGCGAGCTTGAGGTAGGTCTCGGTCTCGTGCAGTTGTGCCTCGAGCGAGTCGAGCTGCGCCTGCAGCGTCGCTTCTCGCCCGCGCAGCGTCGGCGTACGTGCGCGCAGCTCGTTGAGCGAGAGCAGCGACTCCTGGTAGGCGTCGAGCAGCCGCGCGGCGCCGGCCCGTACCCGCTGCAGCTCTCGCGCGAGCGCCTCACGGCGCTTGCTCGCCGGATCGGCTTGCCGCAGTGCCTCCAGCCGCCGCTCGATCTCGCGGCGGACGAGCGCCGGCTCGGCGAGCAGCCGCCGCACCTCGCCCCAGACAAGCGGATCGATCTCGTCCTGGCGGATCGGCCGGCTTGCGCAGACGCGGCCGTTCGGGAACCGGTAGTTGTCGGAGCCGATGCAGCGGTAGTAGTAGATGCGCCGCTTCGTTGTCCGGGTCGAGGTGCGGTAGCAGGCGTAGCCGCACTCGCGGCAGACGAGCAGGCCTTGGAGCAGCGTCGGCTCCTTGGTGTTGCGACGGGCGAAGCGCTTGTTGTCGGCGAGACGCGCCTGCGCGAGCTCGAACTGCTCGAGGGGAACGAGCGCCGGCACCGGGACAAGCGTCCACTCTTCGCGCGGACGGTCGCGCCGAGCCGGGCGGCGGCCGTGCCGTTCGCCTCGCCGACGCGTCGTCCGTGTCGCCTTGCCCGGCCGCTCGGAAGTGGCGGTCTTGCCGTAGGCCGCCTCGCCGCGGTAGGCGGGGTTGCGCAAGATCGCCCAGATCACCGAGCGGTCCCAGACCGCCTTGCCGCTGTGGGTCGGGATCGCCTGCTCGGAGAGGGCGCGGGCGATCTCCGCCATCGACTCGCCCGCCTGAACGTAGCGCCGGAAGATCTCGCGCACGACCTCCGCCTCGCCTGCGTCGATCTCGTAGTAGGCGTCGTGCAGCTCGCTCTTGCGCACGTAGCGGTAGCCGTACGGCGCCCCGGAGAGGACGGCCTGCGAGCCCTGCCGGGCGCGGTGGAGCTTGCCGCGGCGGGTGCGCTCGGCGATCTGGGCGCGCTCGTACTCGCTGATCATCCCCTGAAACTGGCGCAACAGCTCGTCCTCGGGCGAGCCGGAGTCGGTGCTTCCCTTCGCGAAGACGACCTCGACACCCGCGCGCTGGAGCTCCTCGAGCAAGAGCACCTGGTAGGCGTAGCGACGCGCGAGCCGGTCGGGCGCGTGGCAGAGCAGCAGCTCGAAGGAGCCCTCGGCGGCGCGGTCGCGCAGCCGCTCCAGCGCCGGCCGGGCGAGGCTCGCCCCCGAGAAGCCCTCATCACAGAAGACGAGCTCCTCGGGGACGACCAGGCCCCGCTCGCCGGCGAGCTCACGCAGCGTCGCGAGCTGGCTGGCGACCGTCGCCTGCTCGCGCTGGCGCTCCGAGGAGACGCGCGCGTAGATCGCCGCCACCCGCACCTGCTCCTTGAGACCGTCTGCCATCGCCGTCCTCCTCGTTTCCTCGTCGCTCGCTCAGGCGCCGCCGCTCGGGTACCAAGATCGCGTACGCCTGCGCCAGCCGGGCGCCCGCGAGCCGATCGGACACCAGCTCGAACTCAACCCGCGCTGCCACCGCGCCGCTCGTCCTGGACATGCTCGAGGTAGGAACGCACCGCCTCCGCGGTCACCCCGCTCACACTGCGAGCGTTTGCACGCGCGAACGAGCGCAGCCGCGCGATCAACGACAGCGGCAGCCTGACCGTGAAGACGCCGCTGCGCTCCGGCACCACCAGCCCCGTCGGCGCCCGCTCCGCCACATGCACGTACCGGCGCGCCTGCCGCTCGGACACGCCCTCCCCGGCCGCCAAGACGCGCACCGCCTCCGCCGGCGAGCACTCGCGCAGCAAGCTCGCCGCAGCATTGACCCGCTGCGCGTACTCGTCCGCCCGAGCCCGACGACGCCCACGCATAGGCCATATAGGTACTACGTCTCACGTCCGACTCCTCCACGGTCGGCGCTGAATCGAGCGCTCGAACTCGAAGTTGCCGATTGCGTGGGAGCAGTCAT
>JBOGJI010000292.1:0-4716 GCA_050747865.1 Thermoanaerobaculia bacterium | reverse complement strand
GCAGGGCGATGCGGGCGCCCTCCTTCAGGCCGTCGCGGACCTCGACGTAGGTGGCGTCACGCTCCCCCAGCTCGACGGCCACCTCGGACCAGCCGGTGCTGCGGTGCATGCGCACCCGCGGCCCGGCAGGGGTGACGGTCACCGCCTCGATGGGCACCGCCAGCACCCCCTCGAGCCGCGCCGTCTCGATCTCCCCCTGGAAGCGCATGCCCGGCCGCATGCGCTCGGCGTCGGTGCGGTCGAGGGCGACGCGCACCTGAACGACCTTGCGGGCGACGGCGTCGGACTCGCGCGCCACCGTGTGTCCGACCCGCTCGAGCCGGCCCGTGTACTCCGTCCCGGCATGCGCGTCGAGGCGCAGGCGCGCGCGCTGGCCGGTCTCGAGCCGGCCCAGCTCGACCTCGTCGACCTGCCCGACCGCCCGCATCTCGCCGAGATCGGGGAGCTCCAGGACCTTGGCGCCCCGCCAGACCGAATCCCCCACCTTGGGCTTCTCCCCGGGTCCCCCGCCCCGGGGACCGCCCTGCTCGAGGTAGATGACCGTCCCCCCTCGCGGCGCGAGCACCATCATCTGGCGGATCGATTCCTCGAGCTCGGCGACTCTCTCCCGCGCCTGACCGCGCAGCCGCGCCAGCCCGGCGAGCTCCGACTCCGTCGCCCGCGCGGAGGCGCTGCGCCGGGCCTCGAGGGTCGCCAGACGCTGCTCGGCGATCCGCCGGTCGAGGCGCGCCGTCTCGAGATCCCGATCGGCGACGACCCCCTCGGGCACCTCGACCTTGAGATCGCTCTTCCCCAACTCCGACCTCGCCTCGGCTACTGCCAAGTCGAGATCCTCGAATTCGACGGTCAGCTCGTGCCGGCGCTTCTCCAGCTCCTCGGCCGCCGTCTCCGCCCGCGAGCGGTAGTCGATCAGCCGCCGCTCGAGCTCGGAAGTGTCGAATGCCAGCACCGGATCGCCGGCCTTCACCCGCGAGCCCTCGGGCGCCAGCCGCACGATCTTGTACTCCCAGTGGCGGGGAATCTGCGGCGGACCGATCTGCAGGGTGCGGACCGCCTCCAGCACCCCGTTGACGGGTACCGTGAGGCGCAGGGTGCGGCGCCCGACCCGCGCCGTGGGAGTGTCGCGAGCGGACGCCACCGCCCAGGCCGCCACCAGCAGCCCGAGCGCGGCCATGGCCCACAGTTTCCGGCGCTGCAGGAAGCGCCTCAAGTGCCGCTCTCCTCGCTGCCACCCGGCTCGCCTCGGCCGCTACGGGACACGTGCCAGCTCCTGTCCCTCTTCGAGGCCGGATCGGGCGACGCAGGCCATGGCGGCGCAGGGCCCCAGCTCCACCTTCCGCCACGACCCGCCGGCCAGGCGGGCGCGGGGCGGGTCGGCCGCCAGGTCCAGCGCCGCCCGCGGGACCAGCAGCGCTTCTTCCGCCAGCGGCCGGTCGATCGCCACCTGCACCGACATCCCGGGCCGCATGCGCCGCGGCTCCACCCGCTCCAGCTCCAGCCAGACGCGAAAGGCGCGCCGCGCCGACCGGGTGTCCGGCTGCTGCGCCACGGCCCCGACGTCGTTCACGCGGCAGGCGATCGCCTTGTCGGAGTAGGTGTCCAGGCGGCAGGTCCCGGCGTCGCCGACGGCCACCGCCCTGTCGTCGACGTCCGGCAGCCAGGCGCGGACGCCGAGGCTGGCCAGCTCGGGGATGGTAGCCAGCGTCATTCCGACCCAGACCATGTCGCCCACCTGCAGCTTGCGCTCCTCCCAGGGGTTCTTCTCGACCAGGAACAGACCGTCTTCCGGCGCGTGCACGGTGTAGGCGGTGATCGTCTGCTCCGCCATGGTGATGTCCCGCTCGAGCTTCGCCAGCTCGATGCGCAGCACCTCAAGATCGGCGGTCTGGCCGCGGCGGAAGGCGACGAGGTCGGCTCGGGCCTTCTCCAGATCGGCGCCCGCCTTCTCGAGAGCGAGCTGCCGCTGCTGGTGCTCGTGCCGGGAGAGCAGCTCCTCTGGCACCTCGGCCTCGAGCCGCGCCTTGTCGGCCTCGAGCCGTGCCTGCTCCACCGCTAGCTCCTTCTCCTCGAGCTGGGACTCGAGCTCCGCGGTGCGCTGCTCGAGCTCGATCGCCTTGCGCTCCATCTCCAGGCGCTTGTCGTCGAGATCGCCGACCACCGAAGAATTGTCGAGCTCCAGCACCTTGTCGCCACGGGCGACGCGGCCTCCGTCGTCGGCGATCCAGCGGATCTGCGTCTGCCAGGTGGGGCTGCGGGGGACGGCGATGACCGTCGCCTGCGCGGCCTCGAGCTCACCGGTGAGAACGACCCTCTCGGCCAGCGGTCCGCGGATCACGCGCAAGGGCCCGTCCGGAGCCTGTGGAGGCGCCTCCCGGTCCGCCTGCGCCTGCCCGCAGGCGATGCTCGCCAGCAGGAGAGGCACGAGAAGACAACACCTGGACAACACGTCGCTCACCGATAGTACGCCCGAGAGGCCGCAACCGTTGCGGGGCAACCGCGTGGCGGTCGAGCGCGTCTCGGCCCGGGTCCGGCGGCGGCGCTGGTCTCGGCCGCTATGGGCGGATCAGCGGCGGCCGCCGAGAAGGCCGGAGCGCCAGAGGTAGTAGAGCAGCGTCAAAAGGCTCGACACGGCGGCCGCCACGTAGGTCATGGCGGCGGCGTTGAGCACGCGATCCACGCCCTCGCGCTCCTGCGGCAGCACGATGCCGTGCTCCACCGCCAGCTTCTTGGCCCGCGCCGAGGCGTCGAACTCCACCGGCAGGGTGACGAGCTGGAAGAGGACAACGGCCGAGAACAGCACCGCGCCCACGCCGACCAGGGCCTGTGTCTGGAACAGCATCCCGGCGATCATCACCCAGATGCCGAGGCTCGAGCCGAACTTGGCCGTAGGCACCAGGGCCGAGCGCAGGGCCAACGGCTTGTACGCCGTGGCGTGCTGGATGGCGTGCCCCGCCTCGTGGCAGGCGACGCCCACCGCGGCGACGGACGGCGTGCCGTAGACGGGCTCCGAGAGGGCCAGGGTCTTGTTGAGTGGGTTGTAGTGGTCGGAGAGCATGCCGCGGGTGGCGACGACCTTGACGTCGTTGATGCCGGCCCGCTGCAGCATCAGCTCGGCCGCCTGGGCGCCGGTGAGCCCGGAGGCGGTGCGCACCCGGGAGTACTTCTTGAACGCGCTGCGCGTGCGCCAGCTCGCCCACAGGGAGAGAAGGATCGCCGGGCCGATGAAGAGGAAGTAGATCGGGTCGAAGATCATATGCATTTGCTCCTGTCGTCGCTCCAAACGCCGCGCCGTGCGCCCGTATTCCCTGCTAGGCTACCCATTATGCCAGAGCCGAATCGCGTCGCCATCGTCACGGGAGGCAATCGCGGCATCGGCCGCGCGGTGGCCGCGGCCTTGCTCAAAGACGGATGGCGGGTCGACTTCTGCGGCCGCACAGAGGAGTCGATCCGCCCCACGCTGGACGATCTGCGGGACGTCTACGGCGACGCGGTGGAGGCGCGACCCTGCAACGTGCGCCGCGAGGAGGAGGTCGAGTCGTTCGTCGCCGCCACCATGGAGGGCCGGGAGCGCATCGACCTGCTGGTCAACAACGCCGGCGTCGGCTATTTCGCGCCGGTGGACGAGCTGCGCGGCGAGGACTGGCGGCGGGTCGTCGAGACCAACCTGGACGGGCCGTTCTACTTCATCCGCGCCGTCGCGCCGCACATGATCGCCCGGGGCTCGGGCTGGATCGTCAATATCGCGTCGCTGGCCGCCCGTAATCCGTTCGCCGGCGGGGCGGCCTACAACGCCAGCAAGTTCGGGCTGCTGGGCCTGTCCGATGCGGCGATGCTCGACCTGCGGCACCGGGGCGTGCGGGTGACGGTGATCCTGCCCGGCAGCGTCGACACCGAGTTCCGCGACCGCCCCGGCACCACCGACAAGGAGTGGATGCTGGCCCCCGACGACGTGGCGAGGGCCGTGGTCGACCTGGTGCGCTACCCCGACCGCGCGCTGCCCAGCCGCATCGAGCTGCGGCCTTCCCACCCGCCGAAGTGACCCCCGCCCGCCCAGGGGTCAGGGAAGAGAAACATGGCAGCACCCCTGACACCTGAACCCTGACCCCTTGTTGGAGGGTCAGGCCACCCGCATGACTTCATCGCCGAACAGGATAGGCTCGCTCGAAGGCTGCTCCACGTCCTCGCTGGGCTCCAGGGTGATGCCCACGGCATGCGTGCCCTCCGGCATGGTGTCGGAGCCGAGCCGCACGAGCTCCCCGGGTCGCGCCTCGAACGAGCCGGCGCTCACCGGCCGATCGGCCACGAAGAACCAGAGGTGATAGGCCTGCCCCTGCGGCGCCGGTCGCAGGCCGGAGAGGGCGAGGTACCAGTGCTGGTGATCGGGCGCCACGTACAGGATGCCGCGGGCCTGGCCGGAGGCCGCCTCGACCGCGGTGAGCCGCAGCGGGCAGACCTCGACGCCCGGGGTCGACACGATGCGCAGGTACTCCTCGAGCGCCGCCAGGCGGGCGTCCCCGGCGGATCCCGAGCGCGCCTCCCTGAGCTCCTGCACCTGGCGGGTCAGCCGGGCGATGCGCTCGCTCTGCTCGTCGAGGCGTGTCCACAGCCAGGCCGACACGCCGAGGAGCGCCGCCACTAGCGTGGCGGCGAGCGGCAGCAGCCAGGGGACCGCCCGCCGGGGCTGAAACGTCAGCCGGTCGCCGCGCGGCTCGGCCG
>JBOGJI010000291.1:0-2709 GCA_050747865.1 Thermoanaerobaculia bacterium | reverse complement strand
CGTAGGGTGATAGAAGTTCCCATCCCAACGGACTAGGTCGTCGATGGTGGTGTAAACCGCGCCGTCACCCGTCTGCTCGAATAGCGACATGTCGATGCGGAACGCACCATCCTCGCTGAGCGGTGCGTACGCCGTGGCGCGCCGCGGGACCACGTGTGTGTGGTCGTCGTGGAAGTGGGTATCGTCCATACCGAGCGGCTCGAAGATCCGCGTCCCGGCGTACTCGCGGAGCGATTGGCCGGAGGCGCGCTCGATGATCTGCGAGAGCAGGAAGTAACCGGAGTTGCTGTAAAGGTGCTCTGATCCCGGCGGGAAGTTGAGTTCCCGCTGGCGGGCGATGATGTCGAGGGCGTCATCGTCGGTCGTGAGTCCGTCGAAGCTGGTGCCGACGAGCGACATCAACGTCAGGTAGTCCCGCAAGCCGCTGGTGTGGTGGAGCAGGTGCCGGATGGTAAGGGGCGCTCCGTAGTCGCGCAGCTCGGGGATCCACTTCCGGACCTCGTCGTCCAGCGACAACCTACCTTCCTCCGCGAGCAGGACGGTAGCGGTCGCCGCGAACTGCTTCGAGGTGGAGCCGATATCGAACACCGTCCCCGGAGTGATGGGGACGCCGTGCTCGAGGTTGGCCATCCCATAGCCGCGGGCGTAAACCAGTTCGCCGTCGCGCACCACCCCGAGCGCGCACCCCGGCGAATCAGTCCGGTCGTAGTCGACGAAGACGGCGTCTATCCCCGCCGTCAGGTCGGCCTGCTGGGCGGCTGCGGGGCCGGCCGCGAGCGTCGCGAGAGCGAGCAGCGGTGCGGCGGCGGCGCGTCGGACCGCCCGGCGCGAGAGGATGCCGCGTGCCGGCGAGCTGTTCACGACCCGTCGCCTCGCCACCCCGGCCCGCGCACGATCCGGCCCGGCTTCGCGCCGGTGTGGGCGCCGTTACGCACGACGGCGGTGCCGTTGATGATGACGTCGCGTACGCCGACGGAAAGCTGGTGCGGCTGCTCGAAGGTGGCGCGGTCGACGATTATGTTGGGGTCGAAGACTACGACGTCAGCATACATCCCCTCGCGGAGCACGCCGCGTTCCTGGATCGATAGCCGGGTCGCCACGGCGGAGGTCATCTTACGGATAGCCTCCTCGAGCGGTATCACGCCTTCTTCGCGAACGTACTTGCCCAGTATACGGGGGTAGGTGCCGTAGGCACGCGGGTGGGCCAGCCCCTCCGCGCTGTCGGGATCCATGCCGCCGGCGTCCGTACCGAACTTGATCCAGGGCTGCCGCAACCCCAGCTTCACATTCTCTTCGCTCATCAGGAAGTAGAGGGTACCGATCCCCTCCTCCTCGGAAAGTAACAGGTCGATCATCGCATCGACCCATTGCTTGTCCATCGCCTCCGCCACGTCGGCGAGCCGCATCCCCACCCAGCGCTCGTTCTCCGGGTTGTCGAACCCGACCAGGAGCACCCCCTCGGGCGTTGCCAGCCCGCACAGATCTTCCCACTCCTTGGGCTCCGTGCTCAGCACCTCCGCCTTGATGCGCGAGCGAGTGTCCGGATCCCGCAGGTTTTCGAGCAGCTGCCCGCCCTCCGATGCCCGGGGCGGCAGGCAGGCGGCGAGCCCGGTGCCGCCCGCGATGTAGGGGTACATATCGGCCTGCACGTCGATGCCGGCCGCGCGTGCCGAGTCGATCTTCGCGATCATCAGCGGCATCTTATGGAAATTGCGCCGGCCCGCCGCCTTGAGGTGGTAGATCTCGACGGGCACGCCCGCCTCGATACCGATCCGGATCGCCTCATCGATCGCCTCCAGCACCTGGTCGGCCTCGGAGCGCATGTGGGTGATGTAGAGGCCGCCGTACGGCGCCATCGCGCGGTTGACCTCGATCAGCTCCTCGGTCGAGGCGAAGTTGCCGGGCGGGTAGATCAGCGCCGAGGCGATGCCGAAGGCGCCGTCCTCCATCGCCCAGCGCACCGCCTGCGTCATCGAGTCGAGCTCCGTCGCGCTGGCGGCCCCCATCGCCTCACCCTTACCGTACATCCGGATGGTGGTAGCGCCCACGAAGGAACCGATGTTCGGGGAGACGCCGTTCGCCTCCATCGCGCGTAGCCAGGCGTCGAAGCCGTCCTCGCCGATGAAGCCGCGCGCCAGCGGCGCATAGGCGGAGTCACCGCTCTCTCCATTGGAGAGTTCAGCGAGCAGCTCCGCGAGCATCCGCGCGCTCAGCGGAGCGTTGGTCCATCCTTCGCCCATGATCTCGGTGGTGATTCCCTGCGTGACCTTGCTGACCACGCGGCCATCGCCGCCGAGGAAGGCGCCGCGAGAGTGACCCTGGATATCGATGAACCCTGGCGCGACGACCATCCCGCGGGCGTCGATCCGCTCTCTCGCGTCGGCGCCGTCGAGCACGCCCGCGGGCTCGACGCGGGCGATGCGGTCGCCACGGATAGCGACGTCGCCATAGAACCAGGCGCTGCCGGTGCCATCCACGACGCGGCCGCCCTCGATGATCAGGTCATAGGGGGCGGCCTGGGGGGGGACCGGCGTGCCGGGCGTCGCAGGTGCACACGCCGCTACCAGAAGGGTGAACAGGACGAGGATTCGCTTCATGGCGCCTTCAAGTAACGTGTGAGTGTGGCCCCACCCCACCACACCGGGCGCGGGGTGGAGGATGGGCCGTCAGTCTCCGATCTCGGGGTTGTTTACCCGCTCGATCTCCGGC
>JBOGJI010000290.1:0-5346 GCA_050747865.1 Thermoanaerobaculia bacterium | reverse complement strand
GTCTACAACCACTACAAGCGGATCGACTTCGCCGAGAAGAGCCACGGCGACGTCGAGCTGCAGAAGTCCAACATCCTGCTGATCGGCCCCACCGGGACCGGCAAGACGCTGCTCGCCCAGACCCTGGCGCGCCTCC
Organism: Thermoanaerobaculia bacterium; assembly: GCA_050747865.1. Taxonomy (GTDB): domain Bacteria; phylum Acidobacteriota; class Thermoanaerobaculia; order Multivoradales; family JAHEKO01; genus JBOGJI01. The sequence continues at coordinate 5,210 of JBOGJI010000290.1, read as the reverse complement.
TCTCCGTCCCCTTCACCATCGCCGACGCCACCACCCTGACCGAGGCCGGCTACGTCGGCGAGGACGTCGAGAACATCATCTTGAAGCTCTACCAGGCGTCGGGGAACGACAAGGAGAAGACCCAGCGCGGCATCGTCTACATCGACGAGGTCGACAAGATCGCCCGCAAGGGCGAGAACCCGTCGATCACCCGCGACGTCTCGGGCGAAGGGGTGCAGCAGGCGCTGCTCAAGATCCTCGAGGGGACGCTGTGCAACGTGCCGCCGCAGGGCGGCCGCAAGCACCCGCACCAGGAGTTCCTGCAGATCGACACCACCAACATCCTGTTCCTCTGCGGCGGCGCCTTCGTCGGTCTGGCGGAGCACATCGACAAACGCCTCAACCAGAAGACCCTGGGCTTCGGCGCCGAGATCCGCGGCAAGAAGGACCGGCGGGTCAACGAGGTGTTGCGCGAGTCGCTGCCCGAGGACCTCATCAAGTTCGGGCTGATCCCCGAGTTCGTCGGCCGCCTGCCGGTGGTGGCGACCCTGTCGGAGCTGGACACGGAAGACCTGGTGCGCATCCTCAAGGAGCCCCGCAACAGCCTGGTCAAGCAGTACCAGACCATGCTCGAGCTGGAGGACGTGGAGCTGGAGTTCGCCGACGAGGCGCTGGCGGCGATCGCCTCCCAGGCGCTGGTGCGCAACGTCGGGGCGCGCGGGCTGCGCATCATCCTCGAGGAGCTGATGCTCGACCTCATGTATTCGATCCCCTCGACCCACGACATCGACAAGTGCATCATCACGGAAGAGGTGGTCACCGGGCGCCGCCAGCCGGTGACGCTGCTGAAGAAGGCGGGCTGAGGGCTGCTGGTGGCGCGAAACGTGCTAATGCTGCAACAAGGGAACTGAGGACGTACTGAGAGACATGACGGACAAGAAACTGGACGCGGCGATCGTCAACCGGATGCGCGAGGAGCACTGGGTGGTGCCCCTGCGCGACATGGTGGTCTTTCCCCACATGATGGCGCCGTTCATCGTCGGGCGGGACAGTTCGGTGGTGGCGCTGGAGAAGGCGCTGCAGACCGCCGAGCGGCAGATCTTCCTGGTCGCGCAGCGCGACCCGCAGGTCGACGAGCCGCTGCATCAGGACCTGCACGAGTTCGGCGTCGTCGCCAAGGTGGTGCAGAACCTGAAGCTCCCGAACGGCAACATCAAGGTGATGGTGGAGGGGCTGCGCCGCGGCCGGCTGCTGGAGCTGGAGGACCGCGAAGGCTCACAGCTCGTGCAAGTCGAGACCTACGACATCGAGCCGCGCACCAGCAAGGCGATCGAGGCGCTGAAGGCGGCGGTGCTCGAGACCTTCGAGGCGTACGCCAAGGCTTCGCACCACCTGGCCTTCGAGGGGCTGGTCTCCACCCTCGACACCGGCGACGTCAACAAGCTGGCCGACGCCCTGGCCACCCACCTGCTGGTCTCCACCGCCGACAAGCAGGAGCTGCTCGAGGCCCACGACCCGGTCCATCGCCTGCAGCGCGTCAAGGACCTGCTCGACGTCGAGATCGAGAAGGTCAACATCGACAAGCGCATCAACGTGCAGGTCAAGAAGCAGATGGAGAAGGCCCAGAAGGAGTACTACCTCAACGAGAAGATCAAGGCCATCCATCAGGAGCTGGGGCGCCAGGAGGATCGTGGTGACGAGCTGAAGGAGCTCAAAGAGAAGGTCGAGCAGGCCGGCATGCCGAAGGAGGCGAAGGAGAAGGCCGAGCAGGAGCTCAAGCGCCTGGAGGCGATGCCGCCGGTCTCCGCCGAGGCCACGGTGTCACGCAACTACATCGACTGGCTGGTCTCGGTGCCGTGGAAGAAGAAGAGCCGCGAGGTCAAGGATCTCGGCAAGGCGCAGATCGTCCTCGACGAGGACCACCACGGGCTGGAGAAGATCAAGGAGCGCATCGTCGAGTTCCTGGCCGTGCGCCAGCTCGCCGGGGCGAAGAAGCAGACCTCGATCATCTGCTTCGTCGGCCCCCCGGGCGTCGGCAAGTCCTCGCTCGCCAAGTCGATCGCCCGCGCCACGGGGCGCAAGTTCGTGCGGCTGTCGCTGGGCGGCGTGCGCGACGAGGCGGAGATCCGTGGCCACCGGCGCACCTACATCGGCGCCTTCCCGGGCCAGATCATCCAGATGATGAAGAAGGCCGGGACGATCAACCCGGTCTTCCTGCTCGACGAGATCGACAAGATGTCGATGGACTTCCGCGGCGATCCGTCGGCGGCGCTGATGGAGGTGCTCGATCCGGAGCAGAACTCCACCTTCGTCGACCACTACATGGATGTCGAATACGACCTGTCGAAGGTGATGTTCATCGCCACCGCCAACGTGCTGCACACCATCCCGGCGCCGCTGCGCGACCGCACGGAGATCATCCAGCTCACCGGCTACACCCTGAACGAGAAGCTGGCGATCGCCAAGGGGTTCCTGGTGCCCAAGCAGCTCGAGCAGCACGGCCTCGACAAGGAGCACGTGAGCTTCAATGAGGAATCCCTGAAGCTGCTGATCGACAGCTACACCCGCGAGGCCGGCGTGCGCAGCCTCGAGCGCGAGATCGCCAACGTCTACCGCAAGCTCGCCCGCAAGGTCGTCGAGGGCGGCGAGACGTCCGACTTCGAGGTGACTCCCGAGATGGTCGGCGAGATGCTGGGCGCGATCAAGTTCCGTCCCTGGCGCAAGACCGAGGAGCCGGAGGTGGGCGTGGCGACGGGCATGGCGTGGACCGAGTTCGGCGGCGAGCTGCTGGAGACCGAGGTGACGCTGATGCCGGGCAAGGGCAAGCTCACCTTGACCGGCAAGCTGGGCGAGGTCATGCAGGAGTCGGCTCGCGCTGCGGTCTCCTACTTGCGCAGCCGCGCCGAGCTGCTGGGGGTCGACCCGCAGTTCAACGAGACGACCGATCTGCACCTGCACGTGCCGGAAGGGGCGATCCCTAAAGACGGGCCCTCCGCCGGCATCACCATGGCCACCGCCCTGGTCTCGGCGATGACCAAGATCCCGGTGCGCAAGGACCTCGCCATGACCGGCGAGATCACCCTGCGCGGCAAGGTGCTGCCCATCGGCGGCGTGAAGCACAAGCTGCTGGCGGCATTCCGCGCCGACATCCGGGAGATCGTCCTGCCGAAGGAGAACGACAAGGATCTCGAGGACATCCCGGCCGAGGTGCGTGACCAGCTGGAGGTCCATCTGGTAGAATCCATGGACGAGGTGCTCAGCCTCGCCCTCGACGGGGAGATCACCCCGCTGCCCAAGGCCGCAAAAGGGGAGTTCGGCGAGCCCACGGCCGAGAGCTCCGTCGAGTCCGGTTCCGTAGCTCATTGAGGGAACCCTCGAGGGTCTGATCGACCCTCGACGACCCCAACGGTAGTGTCCTTTTGAGTATCCAGAGTGCAGAGTTCGCACGCTCGGCGCATATCGCCCAGGACTTCCCGCACGACGGGCTGCCGCAGGTCGCCTTCGTCGGCCGCTCGAACGTCGGCAAGTCGAGCCTGCTCAACCGACTGCTCGGGCGCAAGACTCTTGCCCGCGTCAGCTCGACGCCCGGCCGCACGCGGGCGGCCAACTTCTTTCTCGTCGACCGCCGCCTCTACTTCGTGGATCTACCGGGCTACGGCTACGCCAAGGCTTCCCAAGACGAGCGCCGCAGGTGGGCCGAGCTGATGGAGACCTATTTCAGCGTCGCCGGTTCGCAGCCTCGGGTGATCCAGCTCGTGGACGCCGAGGTCGGCGCCACCGACCTCGACCTGCAGGCGCACGAGTACCTGACGTCGTTGGGCGTCGCGGTGCTCGTCACCGCCACCAAGATCGATCGTGTTCGCCGGCACCGGCGCCCGCAGGCGCTGGCCGCCATCGCCGAACGGCTGGAGCTCGCGAACGGCAACTCGCCGATCGCGGTCTCGGCGCGTTCGGGTGAGGGCATTCCGGAGCTGTGGCGCACACTCAGTCTCAAATAGAGAGGGACATCATGGCCAAGACCCAGACTCAGACCCAGACCCAGACCGAAGAGAAGGAACAGACCCAGGAGCGTCGCCGCTCGGCGCTGGACATCCGGGCATTGAAGGAGATGGTGATGCCCGAGCTCATCGAAACGGCCGACAAGTTCGCCGTCGAGGGCGCCAGCTCCATGCGCAAGCAGGAGCTGATCTTCAAGATCCTGCAGGCGCAGACCGAGAAGAACGGGCTGATCTTCGCCGAGGGCGTGCTGGAGTGCCTGCCCGACGGCTTCGGCTTCCTGCGCGCGCCCGAATACAACTACCTGCCGGGGCCGGACGACATCTACGTCTCCCCGAGCCAAATCCGGCGCTTCGACCTGCGCACCGGCGACACCGTCTCCGGCCAGGTGCGCCAGCCCAAGGAGGGGGAGCGCTACTTCGCGCTGATCAAGGTCGAGGCGGTCAACTTCGAGCACCCCGACGTCTCGCGCAACAAGATCTTCTTCGACAACCTGACCCCCCTCTACCCGGAGGAGCGGATGTCGCTCGAGCTGCCCGACGACATGTCGTCGCGGGTCATGGACCTGGTCACCCCCATGGGCAAGGGGCAGCGGGCGCTGATCGTGGCGCCGCCGCGCACCGGCAAGACCATGCTGCTGCAGTCGATCGCCCACTCGGTGGCGCGCAACCACCCCGAGGCCGTGCTCATCGTGCTGCTCATCGACGAGCGTCCGGAAGAGGTCACCGACATGCAGCGCTCGGTGCAGGGCGAGGTCGTCTCGTCCACCTTCGACGAGCCGGCCACCCGCCACGTGCAGGTCGCCGAGATGGTGATCGAGAAGGCCAAGCGCCTGGTCGAGCACAAGAAGGACGTGGTGATCCTGCTCGACTCGATCACGCGCCTGGCGCGCGCCTACAACACGATCGTGCCGGCGTCGGGCAAGGTGCTCTCGGGCGGCGTCGACAGAAACGCACTGCAGCGGCCGAAGCGCTTCTTCGGCGCGGCGCGCAACATCGAGGAGGGCGGCTCGCTCACGATCATCGCCACGGCGCTGATCGACACCGGCTCGCGCATGGACGAAGTGATCTTCGAGGAGTTCAAGGGCACCGGCAACCTCGAGATCCACCTCGATCGGAAGCTCACCGATCGCCGCGTGTTCCCGTCGATCGACATTCAGAAGAGTGGCACGCGGAAGGAAGAGTTGCTGCTGGCGAAGGACGATCTCAGCCGCGTCTGGGTGCTGCGCAAGGTCC
>JBOGJI010000289.1:0-3122 GCA_050747865.1 Thermoanaerobaculia bacterium | reverse complement strand
CCCACCCGCCCCCCATTCCCGTCAGCTCCTCCCAGAGAACGCCGAGCGCATCGTGCGCCGAGCGACCGGGCCGAAAGCCGTACGAGCAGTCCAAGAAGTCCTGCTCGTAGATCGCCTCCAGCACCATCGCCACGCAACGTTGCAGCACTTTGTCCTCGAAGGTGGGAATCCCGATCGGCCGGGTCGCAGACCCGCTGCCCTTCGGGATGTAAGCCCGCCGAACGGGCGGCGCCTTGTAGAGACCCGACTTGAAGCGGTCGAGAAGCGACCGGAGGTTGCCCGCCAGGTTCTCCTCATACTGCTTCGCCGTCTGGCCGTCCACACCCACCGCGCCGTCCTTGCGGGTCCGGGAATAGGCCTCCATCAGCCAGAACTCATCGATGTAGTGATTCAGCGTCAGAAACGACCGCTCCGGGTCTTCCCTCGCCAAGTGCGCTATCCGTCGAAGTCGCGTTGAGATGCTCCCAAGATTCGGTGATCTCGACATCGTTCCCCTCATACGGTTCCGTGTACCGGAGCCCCCTTCCCTCCACCGGGTCCCTCAGGGCTCGGTTCCCCGGCTTCCTCGGTACTACGAGGCTCTATGACTCCCTGCCGCCCATCCCTCGGGCTCAGTTGCCCTTGCCCTCGGTGACCGCCTGTGTGCCCGCTCGCTTCGCTCCCGCGGGGCGCGGACATCCTCCCCCGCGAGCCGGGATCTTTCGGTCAGCCGGGACCCACGCCGGCGCTCTCTTCGGCGGAGACGACAGGGCCTCCCAGGTTCCTGTAGGGACCCTCGTGGACCTATGCCGTGCTCTCTGACCCCGGTCGGGCTCCCGACGCCAGGCCACTACGGCGCCGGGAGTGCTGTCGCTCTTCAATTCGACGAGAACGACCCCGACAACGCATAGCTTTCGGGGCTCCATCACACGGCCTCGGCCCTCGCTGTCTACGCTTCGCAGACGCCCTCACGAACGCCCACGCAAGACTCGCTTGCGGCTGGTGGCCAGCCTTTACCGCGCAGGATTCGCACCTGCCGGGTCCCATCTGAAAGGTTTCCGCTCTGCTGACTGCTGCCTACATCGCTTCCTCCTTCCCCAGGCTTATCCTGGCGCACCGAATTCACTATCCTTGGATCGGTGGTTGCAGCAGTCGCGGAGCCTGGCGCTGTGCGTGCCCAGCGCCGTCGTCCCCTCCAGCACGAACGTGCTGATCAATCCGCTCCACCGCGATGCCGGCAATCTCGAGATCGTGAGCAGGGAGCCCTTCGGCTTCGACTCGCGACTCCGTCTATGACGCCCGGCACGATGAGGGATGGGATCCTCGATACCTACGGGCCATAGAGCGCCAGCTCGAAGGTCTTGGTAGTGAACGCCGCCATCTGCGCTCGGGTGACCGCGGAGGCGGGGCAATAGGCCGCCGGATCGGCGGCGCAGCCGGCGGTGATGCCGCGCTCGGCCAGCTCCTCGATCCAGTCGGCGAACAGCGAGCTGCAGGGCACGTCGGCGAACGTTCCGTCACAGCCCTGCGGCTCTACACCCAGGGCCTCGAGCAGAAAGACCGCCATCTGGCCGCGAGTCACCGGGGCTTCCGGGCAGTAGTTGCCGCCGCCGCAGCCGGCCGTCACCCCGCGGCGCGCCAGCTCTTCGACCCACGGGCAGGCCGGCTCGTCGAACGGCACGTCGGCGAATCTGCGCTCGTCAGCCTCCTCGCACTCCGGCGGCACGAAGTCTGGACCTCCCACTGCCTTGAGCAGAAACATCGGCATCTCGGCGCGGCTGGTGGCGGTGGCCGGGCAGAACGCGCCGCCGCCGCAGCCGCCCGTGAGCCTCGCCCCTGCCAGCGCCTCGACGATGCCGGCGTGCAGCACGGTCTCGATCGGGCGGTAGAACAAGTGGGTGCGCGGCACGTCGGGGAAGCTCTCGCCCACGTGCAGCGGCCAGATGTGGATCGAGGGGCCGGAGTTCACCGTCTCCGTGAGACTCGCGTCCCAGTGCAGCACCGGGCGCTCCCCGGCGGGCACGATCTCGACGGCGTAGCACTCGGCGTCGGAGATCCGCTGCCGCCGGCTCGCCGGAGGCGAGCCGCCCGGCGCGCAGGTGGTGGTCTCGCCCAGCGGCGGGGCGAGGTAGGAGACTTCCGCGTGCAGCAGTGAGTAGTTCGCTCCCGCCGGACCCGTGAACGCGGAAGCCGTGCCAGTGAGCAGCGGCGACCCGAGCCCGGTCTCCACCGGCGCGCCCAGGTTGCGCCAGGTGGGGACCACGACCACCGCCTCGCCGGCCTCGAGCACCCCGTTGCCGTCGGAGTCGAGCCCCTGCGAGTCGACCGCCAGTGCCTCGGGACCGAGACCGCCGGCCTCGAAGGCCCCGATGTCACAGCCGAAGGCGAGCTCGCCGGAAGACCCGTCGCCGTCCCCGTCCACGCCGCGCACCACGCCACGCTGGTCGAGCTGGAGACAGCCCGGCTCGCCGCCCGCTTCGATCTTGTCGATCGCCGGGCTGTTCGCTAGCAGCGCGTGGGTCCGCGTGGGACCGCCGTTGTCGGCCAGCTCCTCGTCGAGCCGTGGATCGCCGCTGAGGCAGGACGACTCCCCGTCACATCCGCAGCTTCCGTCCTGAACCAGGCTGACCCCAGAAAAGCTCACCTCGCCACCAAAGTCGAGCGCACAGTCCCCACTCGCGTCCTGCGAGCCGGCGACGATCGTGTTCCGAAGGATCGTTTCCGCCGAAAGGTCGGCGCTTGTGAGGACTCCATCCCCTTGAGCACCGGCGGTATTTCCCCAGAGCGTCGAGTTCACGAGGGTGACGGTGCCCCCGGTGTTCCATATGCCGCCGCCATCGGACACGGCCTCGTTGCCGCTCAAGGTGGAGTTGGTGAGGGTGGTAAGCCCGCCATCGCTCCGGATGCCGCCACCCGACCCGGCCTCGTTGCCGCTCAGACCCATCTTCGACAGTTTCCAGAGCCTCTCTGCAGAGGCGATCGCGTAAGTGCCTGTGCGGCAGTGACTTGGCGATTGGCGATCGTCCGTCGCGACAGGTGCATGGTGCCAACTCATGGCAGTTTATCCCTTGACATGCTTGGCAATGGAAGGTAGAGTCATGGTGACAGTCGAGGACGGGCCGTGTTCCTCAGAACCAAGCGCG
>JBOGJI010000288.1:0-4224 GCA_050747865.1 Thermoanaerobaculia bacterium | reverse complement strand
AGAGCGGCGCGCCGCACGACATCGACTGGATCCTGTCGCCGACCGACCTGCCGGGAGGCGGCTGCGTCGGCGTCGTCGGGACCCAGTTCGGCCCCTGCCTGCAGGAGACCCACTGTGAGGGCACCATCGTCGCCGAGGCGGCCTGGGACCTGGTGCACCGCGACCTCATGGGGTTCCAGGGGTCTCCCTTCAACCTCGACCTCAACACCGCGCTCGAGATCGGCACCCGTCTCTCCTATCTCGGCTCATCCAATGTCGGCGAGTGGTACCAGTGCACGCCGGTAGTCGGCGGCGACGGCTGCAACGCCGACGGCGGGTATCTGAACTTCCTGGCGGTGGACGACGACAACGGGAACCTCGCAGACGGCACGCCTCACATGTCGGCGATCTTCGCCGCCTTCGACCGCCACCAGCTCGCCTGCGCGTCCCCGGCGGTGCAGGACTCCGGCTGCTCCGGCGCGCCGGCGACGGCACCCGCCAACGTCGTCGCGACGCCGCTCGACAAAGGCGTGCATCTGACGTGGGACGCGGTGCCGGGGGCGAGCGAGTATTGGATCTACCGTACCGAAGGGGTCCACAGCTGTGATTTCGGCAAGGCGAAGGTGGGGGAGACGACGGCGACCGAGTTCGTGGAGACCGGCCTGGCCAACGGCTTCGAGGTGCTCTACAGCGTCGTCGCGGTGGGGGCCAGCGATGCCTGCACCAGCCCCATGTCGGCGTGCCAGGCAGTGACCCCGCAAGCGGGACCCGGCCTCGGTCTCGATCCCGCGCCGCTGCAGTGGCAGGAGATCGCGGGCGGCGACGGCGACGGCTTCCTGGACAACTGTGAGGTCGGGAGCCTGGCGTTCCAGGTGAGCAACACCGGCAGCGGCGGGTTGACCAATGTGCGTCTCGTCGATGTCGCGGTGCCGTCGCATCCGGAGGTCGAAGTCCTGACCGAGCTGCCCGCCACCCTCGCCGCGAGTGTCGCCGAGTGCGGGCTCGCCGACGGCGAGATCCTGATCCTTGGCAGCGGGCTGGGCTTTGACGAGACGCTCGAGATCGAGCTGACGGTGACCAGCGACGAGCTCGACCCGATCACCGTCACGCGGAGCTACACCCTCGGCGGGCTCGAGAGCGACCTGAGCTTCCACGCCGAGAGGCGATTCACCTTCGAGGCCGACCTCGAAGGCTGGGAGCTGGCGCAGGGGACCTTCGACCGCACGGACGCAGGCGGCGGCGCCGACGGAACCACGTTCTACGTCGCCTCGTCCTCGCTTGCCGACGATCAGTGCGATCAGATCCGTTCGCCGCTCATCCAGTTGACCGCAACCTCGACGCTGGGGCTCTTCAACCAGTTCGCGATCGAGCCGGAGTCGGACGCCTTCTTCGATCGCGCCAATGTCGGCCTCTTCGACCCGCAGAGCGGCTCACGGACGGTGGTGTCGCCGGACGGCGGCCGGCTGTACAACGCCAGCGGACCGAACGGCGCCTGCGTGACGGCCGGCCTGCCCGGCTGGGCCGGCGCCGGTCCTGCTTGGATGGAGAGCACCTGGTCGGCCGAGGCCCTGGGATCGGGCGCGCTCGCCGGAGAGATCGTGCGCCTCGATGTGGCGTATGGGACGGATCCTCTCGTCCCCGGTACCGGCTTCTGGTTCGACGAGGTGATCCTCACCGACGTCTTCGTGCAAGGGACCGACGGTCAGTCGGATGTGTGTCCCGCTCCGGACTTCGTGCCCACCGCGCTCGCCGTGGACGCCCCGAACAACGGGGTGTTCGAGGCCGGCGAGTCGGTTCTGGTGGCCCCGAGCTGGGGCAACGTGAGCGCCCTGACTGCCGACCTCGCCGGGAGCGGCGAGGCCTTCTTCGGCCCCGGAGACTCGGTATACACGATCGACGACGCGATCGCCGACTACGGAGCCGTCGACGCTGGCGCCGAGGCGAGCTGCACGGCGACCGGGGACTGCTACACCTTGTCGCTGTCCGTTCCCTCCAGCCGGCCGGCCCGGCATTGGGACACCACCTTCGACGAGCTGGTGTCGACCGGACTGCCGAAGGCGTGGACCCTGCACATCGGCGAGAGCTTCGCCGATGTCGCGAGCACCGACATCTTCTACCGCTTCGTCGAGACCATCTTCCACCACCGGGTGACGGCCGGCTGCAATGCCACCGACTACTGTCCCGCGGCCAGCACGGCGCGCGCGCAGATGCCGGTGTTCGTGCTGAAGGCCCTGGAGGGCGCGGGCTTCCAGCCGCCCGCCTGCCAGACGGGAGCGCAGACGTTCTCCGATGTTCCCGCCTCGAGCCTGTTCTGTCCGTGGATCGAGGAGCTGGCGGCGCGCAATGTGGTCGCTGGCTGTGGCGGCGGCCAGTACTGTCCGGCCGACCCCGTGAGCCGGGACCAGATGGCCGTCTTCACGCTCAAGACGCTCGAGGGCGCGGGCTTCCAGCCGCCGGCCTGTGAGAGCGGCGCGGAGATGTTCGGTGATGTCCCGGCGTCGAGCATCTTCTGCCCATGGATCGAGGAGCTGGCACGGCGGGGAGTGGTCGCCGGCTGCGGCGGCGGCAACTATTGCCCGGCGGCGCCGGTCGCCCGCGGCCAGATGGCGGTCTTCATCACCAAGACCTTTGGTCTGGTGCTGTATGGACCGTAACGGCGCGGGTCTATGTTGCCGCCTTGGGCAGCCGGACCACGAGGTCGATCTCGACGAGCGCGCCCTTGGGCAGGGCTGCCACCTGGACGGTCGAGCGGGCCGGACGATGGCCGCCGAGGGCCTCGCCGTAGAGCTCGTTCAGACGCGGGAAGTCCGCCAGGTCGGTGACATAGATGGTCGCCTTGACGACGTCCTGGAAGCTGCAGCCGGCGCTCTTCAGGACTGCGCTCAGGTTGTCCAGCACCCGGCGGCACTGGGCCTCGAACCCCTCGACCATCTCGCCGCTCGCCGGATCGAGGCCCGCAAACGGATGCTAACCCGAAGCCCCGCAAGGGACTCGGAGGTGCGACCTCTATCTAGGTGACGGATCGGGGAGTAGTAGGTCCACTTGACGGGGCCGAGCAGCTTGGTGATGTCCCAGCTCCAGAGCTCGTTGGGCCACTCGGCCAGCAGCTCGGGCTTGGCGTAGGGCGGGTGGACGAGCTGGTCGCGCCGCTCGCGCACCTCGTCCTGCTTGGCGAGCAGGCGGTACAGGGTGCGCTCGGAGGCCAGGTAGCGGCCCTCGTCGAGCAGCGTCGCCCAGACCTGCGCCGGCGAGGCGTCGACGAAGCGCTGCGAGTGCAGCTCGGCGAGCACCGCCTCGCGCTCCGCGGGTGCGAGCTTGCGCGCCGGAGGTCGCCGCGGCTTGGCAGACCGTGGCGCGGGCGGCTGCCGGCGACGGTAGATCGTCGCCGGCGCCACGCCCAGGGCTCGGCACGCGGGTCGTGTCCCCACGAGGGGTGTCAGGTCTTCGACCGCCGCGGCCATCACGTCTCGCTGCTCCCGTCCGCCTCCGCGCCCCTGCTGAGCAGCTCCTCCAAGAGCGCGGAGACGGTTCCCTGCACCTCGATCACCTTGCGGGCCCGGGCCAGCTCAGCCTCAGAGCGCTCGAGGCGCCGGCGCAGACGGGCGGTCTCGGTCGCGAGAAGATGCGGCTTCTTGCGACCACGCGGCCGCCCGAGGGCCGCCAGCGCGCCGGCATCCCGCTGCTTGCGCCACGCCGACAGGTGCGAGGTGTACAGGCCCTCTCTACGCAGCAGGGCGCCGATCTCGCCCGGCGCCGAGCAGGCCTCGGCCTGCCGCAAGATGTCCAACTTGTACGCGGCTGTGAACGTCCGGCGACGAGGCCGCTCGACCAGCTCCGGGTCCGGCGCCGTCAGGACCTGCCGAGGGAGCGCTTCGAGCGCTCCTGCGGCCACGGGCGCGGCTTCGTCGACGACATCGTCTACGCCTTCCTCGACGGTGGCGACCTTGACCGCGGCTTCGCCCGCGTCTTCTGCGACGCCTGCCCTAGCGAGTACCTTCTCGCCTTCTCCTGGTCCCGCCGCGGCTTCTGCCTCTCCTGCGCCGCCAAGCGCTCATGCCTCTTCGGCGCCTTCCTACGCGAGGAAGTTGTCGAGCCGGTGCCCCACTGCATGTGGACGCTCACGCTACGGTCACAAACGTGCGCCTGAGGTTCGAGCATGACGTCGAGCTGCCGGTGCGGCCGAGATCGAGGGAAGCCAACCGCTTCATTCTGGGCCACTTGGAGGAGCTGAGAGGGCAGCTCATG
>JBOGJI010000287.1:0-23105 GCA_050747865.1 Thermoanaerobaculia bacterium | reverse complement strand
CAGCCCCACCTGGCTGTAGATGTTGAGCGTCGTGAAGCCCAGGAAGGAGAACACCAAGGCGCCAGAGATGGCGAGCGGCACCGAGCCCGCGAGGATGACGAAAGGATCGCGGAAGCTCTCGAACTGGGCAGCCAGCACCAGGTAGATCAGGATCCCCGACAGAAGAAACGTTTGGAGGAACCGGCTCCCCTCGGTCCGCAGCTGGCGCGACTCACCGGCGTGGTCCAGGCTGAAGCCCTGGGGCAGGATGCGATGGGCCTCATCCTCCAGGAACCTCAGCGCCTGGTCGAGCGACACGTTCGGCGGGATCACGCCCTGGATACGCACAGCGTTGAGCTGCTGGAAGCGCTTGAGCTCCCGCGGCTGCGTCGTGGTCTCGAGGTGGGCGAAGGTGGACAGCGGCACCAGCCGGCCGCCGCTGCCGGTGACGTAGATGTCCTCGAGCTGCTCGGGCGTCAGGCGTTCGGCGCGCTGGATCTGCGGGATGACCTTGTAGCTGCGGCCCTGGATGCTGAAGCGGTTGACGTAGTTGCCACCCAGCATGGTCGACAGGTCGCGTCCGGCCTGCGCCAGGTCGACGCCCTGGGAGCGCAGCTTGTCGCGGTCGAATACCACCTCTGCCTGCGGCTGGTCGAACTTGAGGTCGGAGTCGGCGAACATGAACAGGCCGCTGCCGAAGGCCGCGCCCACGAGCTGGTTGGCGAACTCCACGAGCTGTTCCGGCTCGCGCGTCGAGGCGATCACGAAGTCGACCGGGAAGCTGCCGCCGCCGGGCAACGCCGGCGGCAGCAGGGCGATGACGCGCACGCCCGGGATTTGCGCCGCCTTGCCGGCCAGCTCCACCTGCAGCTCCTGGCTGCTCCTCTCGCGCTCGCTCCAAGACTCGGTCACGAAGCCGCCGAATCCGCCGTTAGGGAAGGTGATCTGGAACGTCGATTCGGTTTCCGGGATGGAGCGCATCGCCTCTCCATATCGGGAGGCGAACAGCATGGTCTGGTCGAGCGTGGCGTTGGGCGCCGCCTGGACGATACCGAAGACCACTCCCTGGTCTTCGGTCGGTGCCAGCTCCTTGGACGAGAAGAGGTAGAGGGGCACGATGAGCAGGATCACGATTCCCCACAGAACCAGAACCACCGGCCGCGACTCGAGCGTCGCAGCCAGCACCCGCGCGTAGACGCGCCGTACCCCTTCGAACCGGTGGTTGACCCAGCCGGCGAACCCCCGCTCAGTGTCGCCCTCCCGCAGCAGCCGCGAGCCCATCATCGGCGACAGCGTCAGCGCCACGATGCCCGAGATGAGCACCGCGCCCGCCAGGGTGAAGGCGAACTCGCGGAACAGCGACCCGGTCAGGCCCCCCTGGATGGCGATCGGCGTGTAGACCGCCGCCAGCGTGATGGTCACCGCGATGATCGGGCCGATCAGCTCGCGGGCGGCGTCGATCGCCGCCGCGAACGGCCGTTTGCCCATGTGCAGGTGGCGCTCGACGTTCTCCACCATGATGATCGCGTCGTCGACCACCAGGCCGACCGACAGGACGATGGCGAGCAGGGTCAGCAGGTTGATGGTGAAGCCGGCCATCGCCATCAGGAAGACCGCGCCCACGAGCGAGATGGGGATCGCCACCACCGGGATGAGCACTGAGCGCACCGACCCCATGAAGAGGAAGATGACGACGATGACGATGAGAAGCGTCTCGGTCAGGGTCTTGATGACCTCTTCGATCGAAGTTTCGATGTACTCCGTCGAGTCATAGGGGACGCCCACCTGCATGCCGGCGGGGAGCTGCGCTCGGATGTCGGGGATCGCCGCGCGCACGTCGCGGATCACCTCGAGCGCGTTGGCGGTGGGCAGCACCCAGACACCCATGAAGGTGGCGGTCTGGCCGTTGAACTCGACGTCCGCGTCGTAGTTCTCGGCTCCCAGCACCACGTCGGCGATCTCGCCCAGGCGCACGATCACGCCGTCCTGCTCCTTGACCACGAGCTGACGGAACTCGTCGACGGTCTGCAGGTCGGTGTTGGCGACCAGGTTGACGGACACCATCGAGCCCTTGGTGCTGCCGAGCGCCGAGAGCACGTTGTTGGAGGCGAGCGCGTTGCGCACCTGGGACGGGGAGATGCCGAGCGCGGCCATCTTCTTGGGGTCGAGCCACACCCGCATGGCGAAGGTGCGGTCGCCCAGGATCTGGGCGCGCTGCACGCCCTGGATCGCCGACAGCCTGGGCTGGACGACGCGCACGAGGTAATCGGTGATCTGGTTCTGGCCCAGCTCGTCGCTGGAGAAACCGATGTACATGGCCGCGAACTGGTCGTCCGCGGTCGCCAGGTCGATGATCGGGACCTCGGCCTCCGGCGGCAGGTCGTTGCGAACCTGCGCCACCTTCGACTGGATCTGGGTCAGCGCGGCGTTGGTGTCGTAGTTGAGCTTCAGGTGCACGGTGATCGTGCTCACACCCTGGGCGCTCGACGACTCCATGTAGTCGATGCCGTCGGCGCTGGCGATGACGCGCTCCAGGGGCGTGGTGATGAAGCCCCGCACCAGGTCGGCGCTGGCGCCGACGTAGGCCGTGGTCACGGTGATCACGGCGATGTCGCTGCGCGGGTACTGGCGCACCGACAGCGAGCGGATCGACTGCACGCCGGCGATCAGGATCAGGACATTGACGACGATGGCCAGGACCGGCCGCTTGACGAAGATGTCGGTGAATTTCATATCAAGTGTTCTCGGGCCGCGGCGCCGGGTCGTTGCCCGGCTGGACATCGTTGTTGACGACGACGGCGCCGCCGGCGCGCAGCTTGAAGACGCCGGAAGTCGCCACCTCCTCGTCCAGCTTGACGCCGGAAAGGACGGCGACCTGATCGCCGCGCGTGCCGCCGAGCTGGACGAACTCCTGGCGCACACCCTTGTAGCTCTGACCGTTCGGTCCTTCCATGTCCTCGACGATGAACACCGAGTTGCCGTACGGCGCGTAGGCAATCGACGAGGCGGGCAGGGTGATGACCTGTTGGCGCGCGCCGCCGTCCACCTGCACCTCGACGAACATCCCGGGCCGCAGCGCGCCCTCGGCGTTGTCGAACTCCGCCTGGACCTGGAGGTTGCGGGTCGCCGGGTCGACCACCGAGTCGATGGCCGTGACCTTTCCGGTCGCCGCCGCACCGCCGGCGCCTTCCGCCGCGACTTGGACGGCGGTGTCGACGGCGACGCGGCCGACCTGCTGCTGCGGCACGGAGAAGTCGACGTAGATCGGATCGAGCGACTGCAGGGGCACCACCGGGTCGCCGCCGTTCAGGTACTGGCCGAGGTTGACCTGGCGGATCCCCAGGATGCCGGAGAACGGCGCCCGGATGGTCTTGCGGTCGATGGTGGCGCGGATCTCGCCGACGCGAGCCGACGCCTGGGCATGCTCGGCGATGGCGAGGTCGTATTCCGCCTGCGAGGCCACGCCCTTCTCGCGCAGACCCTGGATGCGGCCGAGCTGAATCTCGGCCAGCTCGAGCTGGGCCTCGGCGGCCCTGAGCTGCGCCGCCTCTTGCTTGGTGTCGAGCTTGACGAGCACGGCGCCGGCCGCGACCGAGCTGCCGGAGTCGAAGCTGATCCGCTCGACGATGCCGGGCAGATCGGCGCTGACGGTGACGCCCTGGACGGCGGTGACCGTGCCGATAGCGCCCAAGGGCTCGTTCCACGACTCGTGGCCGGCGACGACAGTGGTCACCGTCTCGGGGGGCGGCTGGAAGTTGGCGTTCTGGGCGATCGCCGCCTGGACCTGCCTGTATTTGACTCCGCCGAGAACGGCGAGCACAGCCGCCACGGCGACCAGCATGATGATCATTCGCTTAAGCATTGGGGGATACCTCGATTCCGCGTTCCCGCAGCAGGGCACCGGTGGCACGTGCCATCTCGATGCGCGCGGTGCGGTAGTCGGTCAGCGCCCGCGTCTCGTTCAAGCGGGCGCTGGCCAGGTCGTTCTGGCGCGTCAGCACCAGGAAGTTGGTGGACAGGCCGACGGCGAAGCGCTCCTGCTCGGCTTCGAGCTGCACCTCGGCCGCCTCGCGGGCGGCGCGCGCCGCCTCGATCCGGCCGCCCGCGGTCGAAAGCGTCGCCGCCGCGTCGAGCACCTCGGCGCGCACGCTCTTGCGCAGGCGGGAGAGCTCGGCCTCGGCCTGGGCGCGCGTATTCTCGGCGATCTCGGCGTTGGCGCGCGCCGAGCGGTTGCCGATCGGCACCTCGAACAGCAGGCCGATCCGGGTGTCATCGAAGTCGCCGTCGGCGATGCCGCTCCAGGCGTCGCCGAAGTCGCCTTCGAGCTCCGCCGGGACCTCGCCCGGCAGCCCCGGGATCGTGCCGGCGGCCGGATTCAGGTCGCCCGCCAGCCCGAAGCGGTCGTAGGAGACGACCAGGTCGAGCGCCGGGCGGATGCGATCGCCGGCGAAGGCGGCCTCGATGCGGCGACGCTCGACGAACGCCTCGGCCGCCGCGAGCTCGGCGCGCGTGGCCAGCGCCTGCTCGAGCGCCGTGGCCAGGTCGACGGGCGTGACCTCGACGTCGATCGCGTCGGCGGGGACCAAGGAGTCGGCCCAGAGATCCCCGTCGTCGTCGCCCAGCACCAGGAGCTTCAAGGCGTTCTCCGCCCGCGCCACCGACTCCTGCGCCTCGAGCAGGTCGCCGCGACGCCGCTCCAGCTCCGCCCGGGGCTGGGCGATCTCGGTCTCCGGCGCGTCGCCGCCCTCGATGCGGATGCTGGTCTCGTCGAGCTGCTCTTCGGCCAGCTCCACCGCCTCTCGCTGCACGTCGACGTCGCGCCGCGCGGCGACCATCGCCCAGTAGGCGCGCTCGACCTCGGCCACGGTGTCGCGCACCTCGCGGGCGAGCGACGCCTGCGCCTGCTCGCGATCGGCGGCGGCGGCGCGGATGTTGAACCGCGCCGGGTCGATGGCGCGATCGCGCAGCAGCGGCTGCCGCAGCTCCACTCCCAGGCGCGAGCTGTAGGCAGGTGCCAGGAAGTTGAAGGAGCCGTCGGAGTCGGCGCGCGAGCCGCGCGCCCGCACCAGCACCTCGCCGCCCGTGGGCAGGAGCTGGTTGAGCGTCGCCCCGCCGTCGGTCACCTCGTCGGTCGGTGCCAGCTCGCCCGCGGGCGCGCCGGAGAAGGCGGAGTTCACCGGCTCGCTGGTCTCCCGCCACCCGGCGTCGAGCCCGAGCACCGGGTCGTAGGCGCCGCGGGCCCCGGTCTCGGCCGCCGCGGCCGCATCCGCGGCTCGGCGCTCGATGATGATCGCCTCGTTCTTCTCCAGGGCCCGCGTGATGGCCTCCTCCAGGGTCAGGGAGTGGACATCCTCGTTCTGGGCGGCCGCGGGAACAGCCAGGGCGAAGAGCAGAGCGAGCGCGCCGAGGCGAGCCGGCGTTTGGCGTAGGATCTTCAACGTCACGAATCGTCTCCTTGCCCCCCGTCACGCTCCGCTCGCAGCTCGTCGCTGGGCGTCGCGCCCGGACCGACTTGCTCTCGGGCGTGTCCGTGGGCCTCTTGCGCGTTATGGGTTCGCAGTTCCACCTTCTGGATGCACGGGTCGAGCTGCTCGGCGAACTGCGCGATGCTTCTCGCATCGAGACCCAGGAGGGCGCGACGCTCGCAGGGGTTCAAATCGAGGCCGTGGTCGAGCGCCTCCTGCAGCATGCCCTCTTTGTCTTCGGCGAAGCGGCGACGGAATCCCTCGTCGGTCACCAGACGTCCGATCACTTTCTCGACATTGCGTTGGCTCATCATGGCTTCTCCTCCCGCGCCCTTCGCCGCCTGTCAGCCATCCTCTCTAGTACGAGGCGCGGGGCGCGGGGTTTACCGTCTCCCCGACTCTTCCGGGTCGACGAGCGTTGTCTGCTCAGTCCAAGGACCGTGCCAACGGTCGGTTGCCCGCATAGTCTACCGTAACCGCCTGCGTTTGCGCCACTTGTGACCTCGACCGAAGGCTCCCGGCGGCCGATCGCCCGCGATCGAAGTGTCGAGATGTCGACAGCCTGTCGGTTTCCCCGCGAACCGGTCCCCGGCACGGAGCCCGCCCCTTCCCGGGGGACACACAACTTTTGTGTGTCCCCGTCTGTTCAGGCGTCCGGGAGCTCGGCCGGTCGCGTTTCGACTGCCACGAGGGCGCCGTTGCGCAGCACCTGGAGGGTGAGGCGCTCGCCGACGGAGTGCCGTCCCAGCATTGCCTGGAGCTCGTCCGGAGACGAGAGCTGCTGCTCGCCGGCTTTCACGATCAGGTCGCCCGGGCGCAGCCTGGCGCGCGAAGCCGGAGAGTCGCGCACGACTTCGACCACCTGCACGGCCGTCGGGCGGTCGAGCGCATGATGCAAGACGACCGCGCGATCCAGCTCCACTCGATGCGCGGAGACTCCGAGGAACGACCTGCGGACCCTGCCCTCGCGGATCAACTGCGAGACCACCCACTCGGCGGTGTTGATCGGGATGGCGAAGGCGATGCCCTGGGACCAGGGAATGACCGCGGTGTTGATCCCGACGACCTGTCCCCTGGCGTCCACCAGCGGTCCGCCCGAGTTGCCGGGATTGAGGGCGGCGTCGGTCTGGATCACGTTCTCGATCATCCGCCCGGTCTGCGCCGGCAGGGTCCGCCCCAGCGCGCTCACGACGCCCGTCGTGACCGTGGCTGCGAATCCCAGGGGATTACCGATCGCGATGACCAGCTGGCCGACGCGCAGCTTCGCCGAATCGCCCAGCGCGGCGGCGGGCAGCCCGCCGTCGGGCAGCCGCAACAGCGCGAGATCCGTGTGCGGGTCGTCGCCGACCCTCTCCGCGCGGAAACCCCGGCCGTCTCGCAGCTGTACTTCGATCCGATCCGCCCCGCGGACGACGTGGCTGTTGGTGATCGCGTAACCGTCGGGCGTGATCAGGACGCCGCTGCCGGCGCCGCCGACGCGCGGCCCACCGCGCGGCCGGGACCGGGCCGGTCCCGGCCGTGAGATCCGCACGCTGACGACGGAAGGGCCGACGCGCTCCACCGCCTCGGTGACGGCGCGTGAATACGCGTCGAGGGCCTCGAGCTCCGCAGGTAGAGGGCCGTCCTGCTGGCCGTCGTCGATCTCCGCGGCAATGAATCGTGGAGTCATCGCGTGTCTACGGATGTCGTCCGCGACACCCGGTCGATGAACGCCCGCGTCCCTGGCGAATATTCCGCCGAGCGTGGCGCCGGCAACGCTCCTCGACGCCGAAGCCTGTCAGGGAGTGCCCGAGCTGGCCGGCTCGATGTCCACCCGGATGTTGCGCCACTTCTGCTGGCGGAAGCGCGCCACGCTCAGCAGGCAGCGCGTGACGTGGCCGACGACGATCGCCGACCAGATCTCGTGCGGCTGGAGACCGCCCGCCGCCTGGAAGATCGTGCACAGACCGAGTGGTACGACCACCTGCGAGACGATCGAGATGTAGAGCGGGCTGCGGGTGTCGCCGGTGCCCTGCAGGCCGCCGGTGTAGCTCAGGGCCACGGTGATGAAGAGGCCGGATACCGAGAGGAACCGCAGGAGCTGGACGCCGAGGGAGGTGACCTGCGGATCGGTCATGCCGAACACGGCCAGCAGGTGCCGCGGGAAGGCGGCGAAGGCGACGCCGATCACCACCGCGAGGCCGAGACCGATGCGCGAGGCGACGCGGACGCCCTGCAGCGAACGCTCCGGGTTCCCGGCGCCCAGGTTCTGCCCGGCGATCGTCGCCGCGGCGCCCATCAGCCCCACCGAGCTCCAGGTGATGAGCGAGAACAGCTCGGTGTAGCCGACCGCGAAGGCGGCCTGCGCCGCGGCGCTCTGCTCCAGCGAGCCGATGAAGCGCAGCATGAGGACACCGCCGATGTTCATGGCGATGCCCTGGACGCCGGTGGGGAGCCCGAAGCGGAACAGCGAGCGGATGATCTCGAAATCGGGCCGCCAGCCGGCGCCGAGCTGGATGCGGATGACCGAGTCGGGTCGCGTGAGGCGCCAGAAGCCGTAGAGCCCTACGAGGGTGCTGCTGGCGACGGTGCCAGCCGCCGCACCCACGGTGCCGAAGGGCGGGATCAGGAGGACGTTGAAGGTGATGGTGAGCGCCGTCATCATCACGCCGAGCCGCAGCGGCGTGCGCGCGTCGCCGGCCGCGCGTAGCGCGCCACTCAGCATGAAGAACAGCAGCATGCCGACGATGCCGACGAGCATGATGCGCAGGAACGGCAGCGCTTCGCTGCGCACCTCCGGCGCCGCGTTGACCAGCGTGAGCAGCGACGGCGCGACGACGTAGCCCACCGCGGCCAGCGCGGCGGCGAGGAAAAACGTGGTCAGGAAAGCCTGGTGGACGACGCGATCGACCTTCTCCTGGTCGTCGGCGCCGGCGAGCCGCGCCACCAGCACGCCCATGCCGGTGAACAGCGAGCTGATGAAGACGATGACGACGAGGATGATCTGCCAGCTCACGCCGATGGCCGCGTTGGCGGTGTAACCGACGAAGTGGCCGACCATCGCGTGGTCGATGATCCCCTGCAGGCCGCCGATGATGTTCTGCAGCATGGTCGGCCAAGCGAGCCGCCACACGGCGCGGTTGATCGGTCCCTCCACGATCGACCGATCGAAGCGGCTGGTTCTGGTCATACCGTGATCGCCAGCACGCCGCACAGAGATGCCGCGATGCCGAGCCGCTGCAGCCCGCCGAGCCTCTCGTGCAGATAGATCCAGGCCCAACCGATGGTGACCACCGTGTGGAGGGCGCCGAGCACGGCGACGATCCCGAGCAACCCTTGCGTCGTGGCGATCGCGTACATGGCGTCTCCGGCGACGATGAGCACCCCGATTCCGGCGACTCCGGGCACGGCGGACCAGCGTACAGCAGGGCGTGCGCCGGCGAGCAGCGCGATCGTGCCGATGGCGACGACCGCGGTGAGCCGGGCCACGAACAGGGCCCAGGGGATGCCGCCCTCACTCGCGCCGTCCATGGCGGTGAAGAAGGCGCCGAAGCCGCACGCGGCGATCAGCCCGTAGACGATGCTCGAGCCTCGGCGGGCGATCGGCACCTCTGTCCCGCCCTGCCTCGACGCCAGCACGATGCCGGCGACCGCGAGCACCAGCCCGATCCCCTGGATCGGCGTCGGAACCTCCCCCAGCGTCACGCTGACGACCAGCGGCACCACCGGCGCCAGCGCCGCAACCGGCGCGACGATACTGATCGTCCCCACGGCGAAGCCGCGATACAGCGCGGCAATGCCCGCCGCCTCGCTCAAGCCGGCGACCGCGGCGTACAGTAGGTACCCGCCGTCCGGAGCCCGCTCGCCGTTCACCACGACGGTCACCGCGAGCAGGGCGAGCGAGGTCGACTGGGAGATCAGCAGGACCCACGGCAGCGCGAACGATCGACTCTTGAGACCCCCCACGAAATCGGCGGTCCCCCACGCCAGGCTCGCTCCGAGCGCCAGCATCACGGCAAACACTTGTGCGCCTTGCTTCGGTTCACTCTCACACGCGCTCACCGGCCGCGCTGGTGACGAGCCGCGTCGTCGCCCGTGCTCCCGGGTTGGTGTCGCGGAACGCGTCGATGAGCGCTCTGCCCGCACGCTCGATCGCCTCGTCGTCCATCGGTCCGAGGGCGTCCAGGATGAACAGGCCACGGGCGGTGTCGGCGGTGAGACGGGTGCGGGCGCATTGTCGCCAGTTCCACCGCCGGCAGGTCACGCCGAGGTCATCGCGCCACACCACTTCGCCAGGGCGCGGAGGCTCGACGATCGGCCGGCCCTTGGCCACAGTGTCGAAGGACTCCTCGCCGGTGGCCCGGGTCAGGCGGGCCGGTCCCTGGTAGCGATCGAGGTCCTCGCCGCCCACCGGCACGACGTGCGCGATCGAGATCGCGTTGTAGACGTCGGTAAGTCGGTCGATCCGTGGCAGCCCGTCGTCGAGCCTGCGGAGGAGCGCCTCGACGCTGGGCCGATTGCGCTGGGGCTTCATCCCGGCGGCTCGGAAGGCCTCCTGCCACGCGGACACGTGTGGGTGATCCCCCACCGCGGTCTCCGCGAAGCGTGCCCGCGCGACCCGCTCGGCCTCGGTCAGCAGCCGGTCCGTGGCCTCGTCGCCGGGACCCGGTTGCAAACCCTCGATGACGATGAGCAGGGCACGGTAGTCGGCACGGAGCGTCGTGACCTCCGGGTCGATGACGGCAGCAGAAAGCCAGGCTTCGGAGGTGAGGTCGGCGGGCATGGTCGGTCGAAGGAGCTCCACTCACTTCGCCGCCTCTCGATTCGCGACGCTTGCCAACGCTACTCGACTCTCTCGCCCGGCCCAGTCGGCATCGTCCAGTTGCCAGCCGCCGCCCAGGGCGCGGTAGAGCTCCACCAGGGTGGCGAGGCGGTCGAAGCGGGTGCGGGCGAGGGCGTTTTCGGCGGGGAAGAGCTGCTGCTGGGCTTGCAGGACCTCGAGGTAGTCCGCCAGCCCCGAGCGGTAGCGCGAGTTGGCGTGGCGCACGGCCTCCTGGGAGGCCTCCACGGCTTGGCGCAGCTCGCTCTCGACCCGGATGAGCTTCTGGTAGGCGACGAGGGCGGTCGAGACTTCGGCGAGAGCGTTGGTCACGCTGCGCTCGAACTCGACCTTGGCCTGCTCCCAGCGGGCGAGGGCGGCGCGGTGCTGGTTCTTGAGGCGGCGGCCCTGGAAGATCGGCGTCAGGAGACCACCACCGACGGACCAGGTCTCTCCTTCGTCGAAGAGCTCGGAGACCTGGGGCGCGACGCCGCCGAAGGCTCCGGTCAAGCTGAGCGTCGGGAAGAAGTCGGCGACGGCCACGCCGGCGTCGGCGTTGGCCGCCACCAGCTCCTGCTCGGCGCGGCGGATGTCGGGTCGCCGCTCGAGCAGGTCGGAGGGGAGACCGGCCGGGATACCGGGTGGCAGATGCTGATCGTTGAGAGCTGCTCCACGCGAGATCGTACCGGGGTTGCGGCCGAGCAGCAGGGCCAGTGCGTTCTCCTGCGCCGCGATCTGCCGCTCGAGCTCGGGGATGCGGGCGCGGGTGTCGGCGAGCGCTGCCCGGGCGCTGGAGGTTTCGAGCGCCGAGGCCAGACCGGCCTCGAGGCGGTCGTCGAACAGCGTGTGGGTGTCGCGGAACGCCTCGGCGGTGCGCCGGGCGATGTCGAGCTGCAGATCGAGGGCGCGCAGGTTGAAGTAGCCGGCGGCGACCTCGGAGACCAGGGAGAGCAGGACGCCGCGCTGCGCCTCCTCGGTGGCCAGGTAGCGGGCCAGCGCCCCCTCGTGCAGGCGCCGGACGCGGCCCCAGAGGTCGATCTCCCAGGACAGCCCGAGGTTGGCATCGTAGAGCTCCAGCGTGTCGGTCACCGGCGAGACGAACGCCGACTGCCGGCCGCGCAACCAGCCGGCGCCGGCCTGGACCGCGGGGAAGCGCTGGGAGCCGGCGATGCCGGCCTGCGCCCGCGCCTCCTCGACCCGCCAGGCGGCGAGCCGCACGTCGTAGGCGTTGGTGAGCGCCTCGTCGATCAGCGCCTGCAGGGTCTGGTCCTGGAAGATCTCCCACCAGGCGCGGTCGGCGAGCGAAGCCGCGTCGACTTCACCCGCCTGACCGCGGATCTCGTCGGGAACGGTGACGGCGGGCTGCTCGTAGCGCGGCCCCACGGCGCAGCCGGCGAGCAGACTGAACAGGACAAGCAGGGAAACGAGAATCTTCATCTCGAGGTCCTCTCGGTTGCGTACCGCGAACATGGTCTTCATGCGGTGGCGGGTGTCGCCAGGCCGTCTCCGGAGAGCGCCGCCTCGGCCTCCCGCTCGATCTCCGCGTCCACCTCGCTCGGGGCGTGGTGGGCGGCGATCAGCGAATAGAAGACCGGGACGACGAACAGGGTGAAGATGGTTCCGATGGCCATGCCGCTGACCAGCACCATCCCGATGCTGTTGCGCGCGGCGGCCCCCGGGCCGGACACCAGCACCAGCGGGAAGTGCCCGAAGATGGTGGCGGCGGAGGTCATCAGCACCGGCCGCAGGCGGGTCAGCGACGCCTCGCGCAGCGCCGCCAGCTTGGAGAGGCCGCGCTCCTGCAAGGTGTTGGCGAACTCGACGATCAGGATGCCGTTCTTGGCCACCAGGCCGACCAGGGTGATGAGCCCGACCTGCGAGTAGATGTTGAGCGTCGTCCAGTCGAGGAAGGTGAACACCAGGGCGCCCGAGATCGCCAGCGGCACCGAGCCGAGGAGCACGATCAGCGGGTCGCGGAAGCTCCGGAACTGCGCCGCCAGCACCAGGTAGATGAGCACCAGGGCGAAGGCGAGCGTGGCGGTGAGGGCGGCGCCCTCCTGGCGGATTTGGCGCGACTCGCCGGCGTAGTCGAGGGTCAAGCTCGGGTCGCCGGTCGCCCTGGCGGCGGCCTCGAGCACGCGCAGGCCCTCGTCCTTGGTGACGTTCGGCTGCACGCCGGCGAAGACGCGCACGGCGTTGCGCTGCTGGAAGCGGTTCAATGACCGCGGCGCGGCGTTGGTCTCGATGCGGGTGAAAGTCGACACCGGGATCAGCTCGCCGCCCGGCCCCTTGATCTTGAGGTCGAGGAGCGGCGCCACGCTGGCGCGATCCTCCTCGTCCAGTTGCGGGATCACCTTGTAGCTGCGGTCGAAGAAGTTGAAGCGGTTGACGTAGTTGCCGCCGAGCAGGGTGCCCAGCTCCCGGGCGACGCCGGCGAGGTCCAGCCCCAGGTCGGCGATCTGCTGGCGGTCAAGCACCACGCGGGCCTCCGGCTGGTCGATCTTGAGATCGGTGTCGACGTAGAGGAACTTGCCGCTCTGCCAGCCGGCGCCGACCACCGCCTGGGTGGTCTCGAGCAGTTGCTCGACCGGGGCGTCGCTCTGCAGCACGAGCTCGACGTCGTATTGCCCCGGAGTGGGCAGCGGCGGGTCGAGACGTGGGAACACCCGCAGCCCGGGAACCTGCGACACGGCGCCGAAGACCTCGCCGTACATCTCCTCGGTCGACCGCCCGCGCTCGTGCCAGTCCTTGGCGACGAGGCCGCCGAAGCCTCCCCAGTTGGCGGTCAGCGACCACATGAACCGGGTCTCGGGGAAAGAGGTGATGGCGCCGACCACGTCGAGCGTGTCGCGCTTGACCGCTTCCAGCGACGCATCGGGCGAGGCCTCGAAGAACAGGCTGATGTGGCTCTGGTCCTCGATCGGCGCCAGCTCGCGCTGGGAGTAGGTGTAGAGCGGCCACGCGGCCACCATGACCAGGAGCGCCGCGGCGACGATCGCCCAGCGGATCGCCAGCGCGCCATCGAGCAGCCGCGCGTAGTCGCGCCGCACCAGGTCGAAGCCGCGGTTGACGAGCGCGGTGAGGCGACCTTCCTCTCCCCGCGGATGGATGAAGCGGGAGCTCATCATCGGCGACAGCGTGAGCGCCACGATGCCCGACACCACGACCGCGGCGGCGAGCGTGATCGCAAACTCGAGGAACAGGGAGCCGGTCAAACCGCCCTGGAAGGCGAGCGGCGTGTAGACCGTGGCCAGGGTGATGGTCATGGCGATGACCGGCCCGACCAGCTCGCGCGTCGCGTCGAGCGCGGCGCGGATCCGCGGTTTACCCTGACGCACGTGCCGCTCGACGTTCTCGACGACGACGATGGCGTCGTCGACCACCAGACCCACCGCCAGCACGATCGCCAGGATGGTCAGCAGGTTCAGGCTGAAGCCGAAGGCGATCATGAAGATGGCGGCGCCGACCAGCGACACCGGCATGGCGACCAGCGGCACCAGGGCGGTGCGGATCGAGCCCATGAACAGGAAGACCACCAGGCCGACGATGGCGATCGTCTCCAACAGCGTCTTGGTGATCTCGCGAAGAGCGTCGCGCATGAACATCGTGCCATCCCACACCAGCCGCATCTCGATGTCCGGCGGCAGGGTCGGCTCGATGCGCTCCATCTCCTCGCGCAGCCGCTGCGCCACCTCGATCTCGTTGGCGCCGACCAGCGGCCAGACGCCCAGGTAGACCGCTTCGGCATCGTTGTAGCGGGCGACCAGGTCGCCCTCCTCGGAGCCGAGCTCGACCCGCGCCACGTCGGCCAGGCGCACGATGGCGCCGTCGCGCTCGGCGACGATCAGCTCGGCGAACTCGTCGGCCGAGCGCAGGTCGGTGTTCGCCAGCAGGTTGATCTGGACCTGGTCCCCTTTGGTCTGGCCCACGGCGGCGAGATAGTTGTTGCGCTGCAGGGCGGCATGCACGTCGCCGGGGGAGAGGTTGAAGACCGCCAGCCGGTCGGGGTCGATCCACACCCGCATGGCGAGCTGGCGGGCGCCTTCGAAGCTCACCCGCTGCACGCCCTCGAGCGTCGCGAGCTGCGGCTGCAGCGTGCGCAGCAGCCAGTCGGTGAGCGCCGGCACGCTGCGCTCGCTGGAGGTGAAGCCGAGGTAAAACGTGGCGTAGGGCCGGTCGGCGCGCTGCACCTCGACCACCGGCGGCTCGGCCTCGGCCGGCAGCTCGGAGCGCACCTGTTGCAGCCGGGCGGTGACCTCGGCGAGGGCCGCGGTGCTGTCATGGTCGAGCTTGAGGCGCACGGTGACGGTGCTCACCCCCGCGCGGCTGGTCGACTCGATCGAGTCGACGCCGGCGATCGCGGAGACCGCGCGCTCGATCGGCGTGGTCAAGAAGCCGCGCACGGTCTCGGCGCCGGCGCCGACATAGACCGTGGTGACCACCACGGACGAGCTCTCGACCTGCGGGAACTGCTGGATCGGCAGGGTCGACAGGGCCCGCCAGCCGACGAGCACGATGGCGACGTTGACCACCACCGCGAGGACGGGGTGCTTGATGAAGATGTCGGTGAACGAGCGCATGTCGTTGTCTCCGGATGATGTCGGGCGGCCGCCCGGTTATTTGGCTCCCGCCGCGCTCGCCAGCGTGCTCGCCGCTACCGCATCGGTGGCGACGGCCACCAGCACCGCGTCGCGGAGCTTGAACGACCCCGAGGCTGCCACCTGCTCGCCGGCGTCGAGACCGGTCTGGATCACGACTTGGTCGCCGAGCCGGGCGCCGCTCTCGACAGGCCGCAGGCGGGCGCGGGTCTGGCCCTGCTCGTCCGCGGCGAGGATGAAGACGTGGTCGCCTGTCGACTCGGTGCGCAGCGCGGTCGCCGGAACGACCACTGCCGAGCGCGTCGGCCCGGCCGGAACCTGCACTCGCACCGAGGCGCCTGGCGCCGGGGCTTCCGGGGTGCTCTCGATCTGCGCCCGCACCGTCGCGTTGCGTGTCGTCGGATCGACGCGGGAGTCGACGGCGACGATGGTGCCCGTGGTCGGCGACTCGTCGGCGCCGAGGAACACCTCGATCTCGTCGCCCTTGGCGAGTCCCTCGGCGACCCGCTGCGCGACCGCGAAGTCGACGTGCACGACCTCGTCGATGCCCTGCAGCGTCGTCAACACCGTGCCGGCGTCCAGGTATTGGCCCGGGTGCACGTCGGCCAGGCCGACGCGGGCGCGGAACCGCGCGCGAATGGTCTTGCGGGCGATGATCGCCTTGGTGCGCTCGATCTGCGCCAGGGCGACGTCGAGCTCGGTGCGCGCGCGATCGACCTCGAGCTCGGACACGGCCTGGGTCTCGCTCGCCTGCCGGTTGCGGTCGAGCAGGGTCTCGGCGAGCGCGGCCTGCGCCTCGAGGGCGGCGAGCTCGGCCTGCTCGACCGAGACGTCGAGCCGGACCAGCACGCTGCCCGCCTCGACGATCTGCCCGGGCGCGAGCATGACTTCGGCAACCGTACCGGGCAGCTCGTTGCGCAGGGTGATCGAGCGCCGCGCCAGCACCGTGCCGATGGAGGTGGCGGTGGGGCGATATTCGTACGGCCTGGCGACGGCCGCCTTCACCGACTCGATCGGCTCCGGCTGGCTCGTTGCCGCGGCCTCGGTGTCCTGGATGGAATCGAGCTTCCAGGCGGCCAACGCGGCGGCGGTCCCGAGGACCGCGGCGAACAGTAGAAGGGTGGCAATCCAACTGCGGCGACTCATCGGTGTTGTCTCCTTACTCCCAATGGATAGTCGAATGGAGGTCGGCGCCATCGACGGACGCGAGCTTGCAATGCCCGGCGGTCTGAAGCGACCCGGATCCTGCGCCGCCCGCCCCCGTCACCATGGCCGTCCCTCGGATATCGAAGGCGAAGCTCCGGTCCAGCGCGCCAGAGGCCGCGCGAAGTCGTAGCTCAGCATCAGGTGTCCGGTCTCGGTGCCGTAGAGGTTGTAGCCGTAGCCGACGGAGAGGTCGCGCCACGCCAGGGCCACGTTCCAAGCATGGCCCTCCTCAGCGACGACGTCGCGGAGCAGGTCGGTCTCTACGTGGTGGGCCAGCACCGCGACCCCGGCCAGCAGGCTGAAGCCCCTTCCCAGCGGCCGCTCGGCCTCGAGCGCCAGGCGGGCGTGGCTGTCGAAGCCGGGCACCAGCACGGCGGTACCGTGGAACCGGAGATCGAAGGCCGCGCGCTCCACGACGGGTCGCCAGAGATCGACCCGGGCGCGCCCGTAGAGATCGTGCTCGGCCGCGTATTCGAGATCGACCTCGCTGTCGCCGATCGCCCGGTGCACGGCGTTCTGGGCGCTCTCGCCGAGCAGGCCGCGCCCGACGTGCAGGGCTCCCAGGCCGACCTCGCCGCGCCAGCGGCCGAAGCGCGGCAGCGCCCGCGAGACCTCTACGGCGGTCTCGTCGAAGCGCAGCTCGCGCGCGCGGTCGGTGAACATGCGCTCGCCGAGCTGCAGGCGATAGCGGCCGAGGTAGACGGCGAGCTGCGTATCCGCCGTATAGAGGTCATCGACGTGCTCGCGCGGCGCCAGCGCGTCGTTGGCTAGTGTCAGCGTGATCTCGGCCGCCGCCGCCGGCAGCGCAAGGACGGGCAGCAGAAAGAGGGTTGTGAGCAGGGATCTGTGCCAAGCCATTGTCGTCTCCTGACGCCTTGGCTACAGTCCAAGGCCCGTGCCAGCCGTCGGTTGCTCGACGATTTCGATCCCAAACGATTGATTTTGCTCATCTTAGATTGAGTCTTTTGCAGCCGCCACTTCCCGGAAGCGGCGGCTGTGTATTGCCGAAATTTCTACACTCTGAAGGATCCTCGGCAGACAGCGAGCAACCGTCCAGGCGCTGAGCGGCGACGGCCCGCCTGCCATCCCGGCGCGCCGCGCGGATTCATCTGACCGGCTCAGGGCTCCGTAGAGCGGGTGTTTGGGGAGTGAGCCCCAGAGCCGCCCGGCGACGGGCGAAGTCGTACGAACCGATTGGAAAGGAGAATCGCATGCGAGCCACCATCCGTTCCATCCGCAGACGTGCGTGCCTGGCCGTCCTGGCCGGCATGGGCCTGCTGGCGCTGCCCCTGCCGGCGGCGGACCACCTGGACGCGCCGCGCATGAGCTCGCCGGGCTTCGACGGGCGCATGGACATCAACGACGTCTATGCGTTCCAGTCGCCGGCCGATCCCGCGAACACGGTGCTGGTCATGACGATCGACCCCGTGGCGGCGGTGCTCAGCCCGCTGGTGTTTAACCCGCTGGCATCGTATGAGTTCCCGATCGACACCAACGCCGACGCGCGGGAGGACCTGACGTTCTCCGTCCGGTTCGACCGACCGCTGCCCAACGGCAGACAATGGGGGCAATTGCGCTGCGAACCGGCACACAACTGCCCGCCGCCCGATCCCGCTTCGGGCAAGGCCATCCTCGCCGCCGGCCCGTCGGGCACCGTCCTGCCGGTGGCCGGGGGCGGCTCGCTGCAGTTCGGGCTCTTCGATGATCCCTTCTTCTTCGATCTCGCCGCCTTCCTCGGGGCCTACGACTTCTGCAACGCCCCCGGCGGTACTCCCGGAGCCTCCGGTGTCGACTTCTTCGGCGGCCTCAACACCATGGCGATCGTGCTGGAGATCCCGAGTCACGTCTTCGGGCGTTCGCAGATCGGCGTCTGGGGCCGCACCGTGACACGCGCCGCATCGAACCCCGGGCAGCACCGCCAGATCGATCGCATGGGCCGTCCGGCGATCAACACCGTCTTCATCCCGTCGGATCAGAAGAACGCCTTCAACGAGGCCGAGCCGAAGACCGATCGCGCCCGCTTCGGCGGTTTCCTGGGCGATTTCGCCGGCGCGCTGTTGCCCGACATCCTGACGGTCGACGTCGCCAACCCGCAGGGATTCCTGAACGGGCGGCGGCTCGAAGACGACGTGATCGACCTCGAGCTGCAGCTGATCACCGGCAACCCGGCCGCCGGGGACTGCGTGGACGCGAACGACAACGCGTTCTCCGCCGCGTTCCCCTACCTGGCGGCGCCGAACGGTTCGACCGTCGCCGGCTCGGGCTCCGTGTCGGCCTCGGCTAGCGGAGGCGCGTCGTCCGCCGCCGCCGGTGCGTCCGCGACGGGCACCGCCGCGCTGGGGACGACGGGGCCTGCTGACGACGCTTCCACGGGTGTTGCAACGCGCAGCCGCACAGGAGACTCGCTCAGCTCGGACGCGCGCTCCACCGTGTCGCGTCGGTCGCCGCGCTGAACGCCATGAGCTCCCGGCGATCCAGAACCTTCGCCGGCGGCCTGTGGGCCCTGGCCGGACTCGCCCTGGCGGCGGGTCCGGCCTACGCCCATCCGCCGGCCAGTCCCGTGGAAGAGGAGGCGCGGCTCGAACCAGCGCGCGAGACCCTGGACGCGCGCATCGGCCTGTTCGCCTCCCGCGTCATGGCGCGACCGGAAGACGGCGCGAGCTGGTTCGTGCTCGGCGACTACCATCGCCAGCGAGCCAGGATCTTCGGTGATCTCGGGGACTATCGGGAGGCCGAGCGGGCATTGCGCCGGGCGACCGAGATCCTGCCCGAGTATCTGCGGGCGGCGGTAGGGCTTGCGGGCGTTCTCTATGACCTGCATCAGTTTCGCGAAGCCCTGGACAGGGCCGAGGACATCCTGCAGCGCGATCCGGGGTCGCTGGATGCGCGCGTCCTGCGCCTGGACTGTCTGACCGCTCTGGGGCGTTATGAAGAGGCGCGGGAGCTGCTCGACGCCCTTGCTTTAGACACCGGCGACCAGTTGGCCGGGGCGCCGGCCCTGCTGGTCCGACGAGCCCAGCTCGCCGAGCTCCACGGCCATACGGGGGACGCTGAGGCGCTCCTCCTCGAGGCTCGCGACCGGGTCTACGCCGACGATCCGTCGGAGTCGACAGCGGCCTGGTACGAGCTGCGGCTGGCCGAGCTGGAGTGGGGCCGCGGCCGCCTGGACACCGCCGAGCGGGCCCTGCACCGAGCCCTCGAGCTGCGTCCCGGCTGGTCGCCGGCCTTGGCCGCACAAGCCCGCATCGAGGCGGCGCGCGGCCGGACCGGGGCCGCGCTGGAGCTCTACGCGCAAGCCGTCGCGGCGCAACCGGAGCCGATTCTCTGGCACGCCATCGGCGATCTGCACGCCGCGTCCGGAAACATGACGGAGGCTGAGAAGGCCTACGGCGAGGCCGAGCGCCTGGCCCTGGCGTCGCCGCTCCATCGCCGCCTCTACCGTCGCCAGCTCGCCCTGCTGTGGGCCGACCTGGAGCGCAACCTGGATGAGGCGGTGCGGCTGGCCCGCGAGGACCTGGCCGAGCGCGAGGACATCCACGCCTGGGACACGCTGGCCTGGGCGCTCTACAAGCGCGGCGAGATCGCTGAGGCCGCGGCCGCCGTCGCGCGGGCCACGGCCCTGGGCACCGAAGATGCGCGCATCCTCTACCACGCCGCCCGGATCGCACAGGCCGAGGGCACGGCCGACCGGGCACAGCGGCTGCTTCGGAGGGCGCGGGCGGTGAACCCGTGGACCGAGCCTCCGCCTGACGGAAACGTTGGCTCCCGTTTCTCTCGCATGTAGAGGAACGGCGGCAGTACCTCTATGCCACGGCTCCGAGGAAGCGGTGGGCGGGGAGAACATGCACGCCTTGTTCGACGAAGTCCGCGTCGCCTTCCAGGGTCACCTGGAACGTCGACGGGATCGCGAGGCGGTCCCGGAAGTAAGCTAGGGCCGGATCGATGCGAGTGGCCCGCAGCTTGGCTTCCACGGCGAACCAGGGCTTCTCGTCGAGGGTGACGAGAAAGTCGACCTCGCGCCCGCTGCGGTCGCGCAGGTGGCGCAGCGCCACCGGGTACCCTTCCCTGTCCTCCAGGTAGTGGCAGAGCTTGAGCAGGTGGAGCGCGATGAGGTTTTTTGAAGCGACGTCCGGCGTCGGGCACGAGACTGACGTCCCACAGGTACGCCTTGGGCATCTTACGCAGCGTGCGAACTTTCGAGGAGGCGAAAGGCGGGATACGCACCACGTGGTAGAGCCGCTCGAGGATGTTCATCCAGTGGCTCACCGCCTTGTGGCTCACCTCGAGATCCTCGCGCAGGGCGTTCAGCGACAGCGGCGAGCAGCCAGGTCGTGAGGAAGCGGTACTTCGCCATCACGCCCCCATCGAACCTCCGGGAGCAGCCCGTATCTGGGGGCTTCCTGGAGGTTTGCCGCGCCGGAGGGTCATTTCTGGTGCGGCGTGCCGCAGTTGCCCGGCCGGCCCGCCTGGGTCTCGATCGTCCGCTTCACCTCGATGTCGCCGCTCGGCCCGTGCCAGACGTTCGAGGGTCGGCGGATCAGGTCGGCGCGCGGCTTCGCGCCGAGCGATGGCAAGGGCTCGGGAGGGGTTCGGACGGCGGTCGAGATAGTAGTCGACGAGGAAGAGGTTCTCGTTGTCGGGCTGATCCACGTTGGCCAGCGCGGTGCGCTCGAATCGGTCCTCGGCCTCGCGCGCCTCGTCTTCCCGGCCTGTAGCGCGCAGCGCGTCGGCGAGGATGAGCCACCGCTCGGCGTGGGGGGCCGCGTCGAGCGCGCGGCGCGCCCACGGCAGGGCCTCGTCAGGACGGCCGTGCTCGAGATGGTGCTCCGCCAGCGCCGTGAGCGCGTAGTGATAGCCCGGGAAACGGGAAAGGGCCTGCCGCAATAGGGCTTCGGCGCGAGCCGAATGGCCGAGCCGATCCTCGAGGGATGCGCGGTGCACCAGGATCCATGCGACCTGTTCGGATTCTCGGGCGCCGGTCGCGGCGAGGGCGCGCTCGAGCAGCTCAGCGGCCGCTTCGAGATCACCGACGCGCTCTCGGTAGTAGGAGGCGCGGAGGTAGGCGCCGGGGCCCGGCCGCAGGTCCATCATGCGCTGGTAGGCATCCGCCGCCTCGTCGCTGCGGCCGAGCTCCATCAGGGCGTCGCCGAGGAGACCCCAGCTCTCGTGATCGCCCGGCGCCTGGCCGACGCTTTGACGCGCCAGCGCCTCGGCGGCCCTGAACTCGTGACGGCCGAGCCGCACCCAGGCCGCGATCTTCGTCAGCTCGCCGCCCGCCGCTCCAGCTTCGCGGGCCCGTCGCAGTGCCTCGAGGGCGCGGTCGTAGTGCGCACCTTCGCCGCTTTCCCGTGCGCGTGCCGTGTGAGCGGACGCCAGTGCGATGAGCGCGGCGGCACGTTCGGAAGCGGACGGCGCGCGCTCCATGCGCTCGCGCGCGGCCCGGATCCGCTGCTGCGCCGGGGTTTCAGCCGGCGCGGCGAGAGGGATGGAGAGCGCCAGCGCGCAGACCAAGGCGATCGTTCGATGTGTTCGACTCATGGTTGGGTACCTCCACGTGACTCCAATGTGATCGATGCACGGCAAGGGAAGAAGGGGCGGCCGCGATCCGGGGGGAGAGCCCGGCCGGCCGCCCATGGTCAGCCGCTGCGTCAGTCGATCGGGCAGTCTCCCGCCGCGCATCCGGGCTCGCCCGGATCCACGTGGCGGCTGTTGCGCCCGCTGTTCGCCGCCGCCAGGAAGGGGAACGTCTCCGGAACCGGATTGTCGTTCACGTTGACCCCGTCGCCGAGGCGGTTGAAGGGGAACACGTTGAAGTCCGGAATCAGGATCCCGAAGCCGGCCCGCAGGAAGCAGTCGGTCACGTCGTCGGTCGTGCGACGGCCGTTGGGGAACCCGGCGGGGTCCCCCCCGCAGAGCCCGAGACGGCTACGATTTGCGGCCGGCGTCGGAGGCACGGAGAGGTCGACGCGCAGCAGGTCGGCGAACGGACCCTGCGGGCCGCTCGAGTAGAAGACCAGCGGAGCGAGGTCGAGCCGCGGCGGAGCTGGGATCGGAAACTCGATGCCCGCCGCCGCGAAGGCCGCCTGCCCCAGCCGCACGATCAGCGGGTCGAGCGCCAGGGCACTGAACTGCTGATCGTCCTTCGGCTGCGACCGGCTCCACAGGTCCTTCTTGTCGGTGCCGATCAGCAGCTCGTTGAACAGCGGGTTCGCCATGCGCTGCACCTGGACGAAGCCGCCGACGTCGATCGTGGGGCTCTCGTCGGGGCGGATTGTGAGGGCGCGCCGCGAGGTCGTTCCCCAGAAGCCCACCTGTCGCAGCGGATCGTCCGGCGAGGGATGCTCGCCGCCCTTCGCCACATAGGAGGTCGGGACCTGGATCGCGATGCAGTTCACGTTGTAGCCCGAGACGTCGTCGGCCAGGAAGTTGGAGGCGTCATCGGCGTTCTGGGCGTCCGAGAGGACGAGGGGAATACCGGTCGACCCGGGGCCGGGAATGACGCGGAAGTTCAGGGTGTCGAAAGCGGCGCCGAGGTCGATGAAAAAGGCGTCGTCGACGGTGCCGGCGAAGACCTTGATGCCGGCCGGCAAGTTGTAGATCGCCTGCGAGAAGAGCGACGAGTAGTCGGGCATGGTTCGCGGCCCGACGTTCGAGGGCAACGCGATCAGGTCGCCGCTTCCCTGGCGGCGCAGCCGGATGCGCCTCTTGCCCACCTTCGCCACGACCTCGTAGGTCTGGCGCAGGCCGATGCCTTCGGAGCCCGCACCTTCGAGTGCCGTGATCGCCGGTGGCACGAGCGGCGTCCCCGGGTCGATCGGCGGCGGCGAGAGATCGGGCGCCGGGATGCCGTCCCCGGCCCCGGCGAAGCCCACCGGAACGCCCGGCAGGTTCTGCTCCGTCTCGAACGAGAACAGGAAGGAGACGTCCGGCTTGGCGTCGTGGTCGTTGTCGATGCGGATGGCGTACTCGACGTCCGGATCAAATGGGAAGTAGTTGGGGCCGTTGGCGGGCTCCAGCAAGGGATCGGTGCAGAGGACGGAGGTCACGGTCTCCGGCCGG
>JBOGJI010000286.1:0-34216 GCA_050747865.1 Thermoanaerobaculia bacterium | reverse complement strand
GGGGAGCACGCATGCACGAGAGCCAGCTGATCCACGACTGGAACGTCGCCGGCCCGGCGGGCCAGCGGCCGGCCCACGCCATCCAGTTCGACGACGAGACGCTGCGCGACGGCCTGCAGAGCCCGTCCGTACGCACGCCCTCCCTAGCCGAGCGACTGCGCATCCTGCACTACATGGTCGACCTGGGCATCGAATCGGTCGACATCGGCCTGCCGGGCGCGGGGCCGCACGTGGTGGAACAGGTCACCGCACTGGCGCGCGAGATCGCCGACCAACGGCTGTCGATCGAGCCGAACTGCGCCGCCCGCACGGTGATCGCCGACATCGAGCCGATCGTCGACATCTCCCAGAAGGTAGGTATACCCATCGAGGCCTCCTGTTTCATCGGTTCGTCGCCGGTGCGCCAGTACGCGGAAGGGTGGGAGCTCGACCGCATGCTGCGGCTGGCCGAGGAGGCGGTCGCCTTCGCGGTCGGGCACGGCCTGCCCTGCATGTTCGTCACCGAGGACACGACGCGCGCCCGGCCGGAGGACCTGCAGCGCCTCTACACCGCGGCGGTGGAGGCGGGAGCCCGCCGGGTCTGCATCGCCGACACCGTGGGGTACGCCACGCCGACGGGCGCCCAGGCTGTGACGCGCTTCATCCGCGGTGTCGTTGACGCCACCGGCGAGGAGGTGAAGGTCGACTGGCACGGCCACCGCGACCGCGGCCTCGGCGTGGTGAACGCGCTGGCCGCCGCGGCCGCGGGGGCGGACCGCCTGCACGGGACCGCCGCGGGCATCGGGGAGCGGGTCGGCAACACGGAGATCGACCTGCTCCTCGTCAACATGAAGCTGCTCGGCTGGATCGACCGCGACCTGACGAAGCTGGGGGAGTACTGCCGCTACGTCAGCGACGTCACCGGGGTACCGTTGCCGGACAACTATCCGGTGGTCGGCCGCGACGCCTTCCGCACCGGCACGGGAGTGCACGCGGCGGCGATCATCAAGGCGCGGGCCAAGGGCGACGACTGGCTGGCGGATCTCGTCTACTCCGGCGTGCCGGCGGCCGCGTTCGGCTGCCGGCAGCAGATCGAGGTGGGCCCGATGAGCGGCGAGTCGAACGTTATCTACTGGCTCCACGAGCGCGGGATCGAGCCTGCTCCGGATCTGGTGCGCGCCATCTTCGAGCGCGCCAAGGCCTCGTCGCGCATCCTGGAGGAAGACGAGATCCTCGAGCTGTGCGGCCGGCACGGCGCCGTCGCGTCTTAGCATCCCGTGTCCTTGGACACCCCGCGGCTCCTGCAGCGCCATCTCGAGGCCCTCGACCTGGAGCGGGGCCTCGCCGGGCGGACGGTGGAGTCCTACGGCCGCGATCTGCGGCGCCTGGCGGAAGGGTTGGCGCGACGAGGCGTCCCTCTCGAGACGGCGCGGCCCCAGGATCTGACCGAGCACCTGCGCGGCCTGCGCCGACAAGGCCTGTCGCCGCGCTCCGTGTCGCGCGCGCTCTCCGCGGTGCGCGGCTTCTACGCGCACCTGGTGGAGAGCGGTGAGCGATCGGACAATCCGGCCGTCAACCTGTCGCAGCCGAAGCTGTGGCGCAAGCTGCCGCGGGTCCTCAGCCGCCAGGAGGTCGAGAGTCTGCTGCAGGCGCCGGACACCGCCACGCCGCAGGGGGTGCGGGATCGCGCGATGCTCGAGCTGCTCTACGCTTCGGGTCTCCGGGTCTCGGAGCTGGTCGGACTGCGACTGCCGCAACTGCGGCTCGACGTCGGGTTCCTCGTCGCCTTCGGCAAGGGGGACAAGGAGCGCATCGTGCCGGTCGGCGAGGCGGCCGAGGGGTGGCTGGGACGGTACCTGCGCGAGGTGCGGCCGGGTGTGGCGAAGACCCGCGGCGACGCGGTCTTCCTCTCGCGCCTGGGCCGGGCGATGACCCGCCAGCGGTTCTGGCAGCTCGTCCAGCAGTATGGCCGGGCGACCGGTATCGAGGAGCTCTCACCTCACGTGCTGCGCCACTGCTTCGCCACCCACCTGCTCGAGCACGGAGCCGATCTGCGCGCCGTACAGGCGATGCTTGGCCACGCCGACATCTCGACGACCCAGATCTACACTCACATCCACCAGCAGCGCCTGCACAGCCTCTACGACCGCTTCCACCCGCGCGCCTGAAGGTCGGCGGGCGAGACGCGCTACAATCCGCCGGATGTCTCCGCGTTCCCTCCTAGCCGGTGCCCTCTGCGTCGCGCTGCTGCCGGCTGCGGCAGCGCAGGCGGAGCTGGTGGTATTGGTGGATGGTGGCGTGCTCCATGTGCAGGAGGCTCGCGCGGAGGGAGACCGGATGCACCTGGCCCTGGACGGCGGCGGCGCCCTGGTCCTGCCGCTGCTCCGCGTCGAACGGGTGGTCGAGGACGAGATCGACCGCCGGGTGGCGGAGCCGCTGACGGCGGCGTTCGACTGGCTGCCGGCCGTCGACGTTGCTGTGCGCTTCCCAGACGGCGCCGAGGCCCCCGACATCCCGTTCGGCGACCTGATCTTCGAGTCCGCCCGGCGCCACGACCTCAACCCGGCCCTGGTGGCGGCCGTGGTGCGCGCGGAGTCGGCTTTCGATCCCGCGGCGCTCTCGGTCAAGGGGGCGCGCGGCCTGATGCAGCTCATGCCGGCGACGGCGCAGCGTTTCGGCCTGTACGGAGACGACATCCTCGAGCCAGCGAGAAACGTGGAGGCCGGCGTCCGCTACCTGCGCTGGCTGGCCGACCATTTCGAGGACGACATCCCCCTCATGCTGGCGGGCTACAACGCGGGCGAGCGGACCGTGGAGCGCTACGAGGGCGTGCCACCGTACAGCGAGACGCGCGACTACCTCCGCCGCATCTATATCCACCTCGCCGGCCTCTGACCCGAGGCATGCTGGCGACGCGGCGAGTATCATCGTGCCGTGCGCCCACCCGCGGTCGCGACCACGCTCGTGCTGCTCATGCTTCCGGCCGCATGTAGCCATTCGCTCGCGGGGCGCTCGTTCGACGGTGTCCTGGTGCAGCTCGAATGGGTGCCGACATATAGCTCTCCCGATGCATTCCAGACGTTTGGCCGTCTCCCCGAGCTGACGCTGTACGAAGACGGCACGGTGATCTATCTAGAGGAGACCAAGCCACCTGACGTCGGTTGGAAGGTACGCACCGCGCAACTGGGACGTGAGGAGCGATCTGATTTCGTCAACGAGCTGCTCGAGCGTGGCTTCGAGCGGCTCGAGAGCCATATGAGTCATAGTGGGCTAAGCGCCGAGGGTACGGACACTGTGGTCTTTGATTCCTCTTACTCCGTCATCACTGTCCGGCTGCCAAACGGCAAACTTCGGACGATTCGCAACTATGCCGGCTTCGCCAATGACCGACAGGCGCTGAAGTCGATCCGGGAGTTCTTGTCGCAGTGGTCGAGCCCCGATGCGGAACCCTATACTCCGGCGCACGCAACACTGTTCATCAAGCGGTTCCCTCTCCAAAGTGGCGGCGAGCACGGCCATTTGTCCGAGGCCCCTTGGACTCTGCCGGCGGCCCTACTGCGATCGCCGAAGCGAGACGTTTGCGAATGGGCCGTTCCGATCGGTGGCCCGGAGTGCCGCTCACTTATCCTTCGGCCGGGCTCAGGTCCGCAGTGGAGCGCCTTCGTAGCACGGCACCTGGGAGAGCGATTCTACGTTTCCGTCGTACCCTGGCTGCCGAACGAGCATCACTCAGCCGCCGTTCGCCGGTACCGGCACCGCTGTCCATGAACCGCCCGCCGCTGCACGTCAGGAGGTGTCCGAGCACGAACGCCGTCCTCGTACTCTACATGCGCTGCGCGCAGGTCATCTGACAGACCGCCACACAACGCGTGCGGTAGGGCTTGAGAGCGCGCAGGAGTGGCGCCTGGGCTCAATTAGCCCGTGCCGACCCGGGCGTCCGCCTCCGCCACCTCGAACTCGACTCGGCGCAGGTCATCGACGCGCCGCGAGGCGTCCAGGATCTCGAGACCGACGAGGTTACCCTTGCTGTCGTAGTCCAGGATTACACCCGGTTTGTCCTCGTCGCTCTCGGCGACGGGGCCGGACGCGAGGCGCAGAGTCAGGGTGTCAGTGCCGCGGTCGTAAGTAACGTTCATGGCCGTCCTTCTGTGTACTTCCGCCCCCGCTTGCCGATCCAGTCGGGGGCGGGCATGGCGCGCCGCTATTCTTCCACGCCCGCCAAGGATGTGCCTACGAGCCGCGGAAATGGAGGATGACGAGGGTGCGGTCGTCGTCCGGGGGTTGGCCATCCGCGTGCTCGGCGATGGCGGCCAGGAGGCGGTCGCGGACCGTTGCGGCGTCTGGGGCCGGCCCGGCCAGGGCGTGCTCGACGCTGTCGTAGCCGAACGGGCGGCCGTCGGGGTCGGTCGCCTCGATCAGGCCGTCGGAGAGCCACACCAGGGTGTCGCCGGATCGCAGCTCGAGCTCGCGTTGCCCGTAGGTATCGCCCAGGGCGCCGAGCGGCGAGCCGGGGACCAGGATCTCCTCGACGGTCGCGTCGCGGATCCGATAGGTGGGGGGATGGCCGGCGTTCGTGACCTCGACCCGTCCACGGCGGAAGTCCACGATCGCCACGGTACAGGTGATGAAGTAGCGCGGTCTCTCCCGGCGCACCGTGGCGTCCAAGCGACCGAGGAGCTCCTGCGGGCTCTTGTGCTCCTCGACCAGGACGTTGAGCGTGGCCTTGAGCATCGCCATGCGCAGGCCGGCCGGTAGGCCGTGCCCGGAGACGTCGGCGATGACCACCGCCAGGCGGTCGTCGTCGAGCCGCAGGACGTCGAAGTAGTCGCCCCCGATGGCGGCGGAGGGCTCGAACAGGGTGGCGAAGTCGAGGAACTCGGAGGCCGGCAGGGTGGTGGGGAGCAGACTTTCCTGCAGCCTCCTGGCCACCGCCAGCTCCGCCTCCAGCGCCTCCTGGTGGGCGCGCCTCGCCACCGCCTGTTCGAGCCCCTCGGTCATCTCGTTGAAGGTGCGCTGCAGCTCGCCGACCTGGTCGTAACGGCGGGCCGGGATGCGGACCGAGAAGTCCCCCGCGCGCACAGCCGCGGTGGCGCTGGAGAGGCGATTGACGGCCCGCGACAGCCCGACAATCATGTAGACGGCCATGGCGACCGCCACGAGGTAGAGCGACGCAAGCGTACCGGAGACGGCCAGCAGGGCCACCAGGATCGTGGTGTTGACGTCGGCGGAGTCGGAGACGAGATGGCGGACGACGACTGCCGGGGTGGCATTGAGCGACGCCGCGATGTACTCGGCCACCGGCTCCCCGTTGGCGAGATCCCGGAAGTCCCGGGTGATCTCCCCCCACCAGATCCAGGGCCGCGCCTGCAGCGGCGCTACGGAAGCGGGGGAGCCGAAGAACTCCGCGCGCGCCGCTTCCTCGTCGGCGCCCCTGGTGATCGGTGTGAGGCTGACTTCGCGCCCGCCGACCGAGAGCTGGATACGGGCTCGCTTGCGCGGGTCGTCCGAGCGCACCAGCACCGTCCACAGGCCGGTGCCGTCTGACAGCCATCGCTCGATGTCCTGACTGGCGATCGTGAGCACTGACAGCGGGGCGTCGCCGTCTTCCTGGGCCTCCGTGCGTGGATCTGCCAAGGCGAGGCCGACGACGGCCGGCTCACCGTCGGGCAGCGCCATGAACGGGCTCTCAGCGATGTCCGTTGCGTCGTTGCGCCCGGCCTCCGATCCCGGCGACGTCTCGCGCTGCCGCTGGAGCCAGCCCGGCCAGCGCTCCGGGGCCTCGAGGGTTCCGGCCACCCGGTGACCG
Source organism: Thermoanaerobaculia bacterium (assembly GCA_050747865.1). GTDB lineage: Bacteria > Acidobacteriota > Thermoanaerobaculia > Multivoradales > JAHEKO01 > JBOGJI01. The sequence continues at coordinate 28,431 of JBOGJI010000286.1, read as the reverse complement.
TCGCGGTAGTAGGCTACGGCTAGCCCAGTCTGCAGGGTGCTGGGGGTGGAGCCTTCGGCGCGCCACCGGCCCAGGGCCACGGCGGCCGAGCGGTCGGCCGTCTCCTGGAGCCCCCGTACGGCGTCCCGATAAACGTGTCCCAGGAAGATTCCGGCGGCGACATAGGCGACCAGAAAGAGGAGCCCGGCGATCAAGACCAGGGGCACGACGCCGATCAGGAAATATGAGACGGTGAGCCGCCGCCCGACGCTCCACAGCAGCCAGCGGAGCAGCCGCAGCGTCAGGAAGAGCAAGAGCAGGAGCGCGGCGAGGAGGAGCGCGACGCGCGCCGGCAAGGGGAGGCCCAGGCCCGTCACCGCGCCGGCGCCCAGGGCCAGGGCGATGGCGAACAGGACGAGGGACGAGAGGGTGCGTGGACGCATGGATCGGTGGCCGGGACGCGACTCGTGCCCCGTCTGTCCTACGACGCCGGGCGCCGAAAATTCCGAGGCCGGCCGTCGCGCGGCCGACTGTTAGAATGTCACGAGCCGGCAAGGAAACCGGTTGCGATTCCTACATAGCCGGTCGATCACCATCGGAGGAGAGCGGATCGTGTCGAGACTGCCACGTGCCCAGGAGCACCTGAAGACGGGGTTCACCGCCGAGGCCGTGAGCGCCGCCCGCTGCCGCGCCCAGGCCGAGCGGGCGGACAGTGAGGGGAAGCCGAATCTCGCCCGACGCTGGCGCGAGCTGGCCGAGGCCAAGGACGCGCTCGCCGTCCGCATGCTCGAGGCCGCGGGACAGGTGCGGCACGAGGACCGGGCGATCGCCGACGCGCTGGCCGAAGAGGAGTTCGAGAACGAGGTCCTCTATCCCAAGATGATGCGGGACGTCGACGCGGCGACCGCGGAGGCGATGAGTGGCGTCGTCGAGGCGCAGCGCGAGCACGCCCGCCGCCTCGAGCGCCTGCGTCTCGAGACCCAGGCCGCTCCCGGCGACATCAGCACCGCCGCGTGACCGTTCCGTGCGTTACACTGCCGGTGTGAGGGAACGACCGCGATGATCGGTGAATCCTGGATGACCACCCGGCTGGCGAAGCTGGAGGAGTGGGCGCAGAGCAACTCCTTCTGGCCGCTGCCGTTCGGCACCGCCTGCTGCGCCATCGAGTTCATGAGCACGGTCTCCTCGCACTACGACATGTCGCGCTTCGGCTACGAGGTGGTCCGCTTCTCGCCGCGCCAGAGCGACCTCTTGATCGTCGCCGGGACCATCACCGACAAGATGGGGCCGGTGCTGAAGCGCATCTACGAGCAGATGCCCGACCCCAAGTGGGTGGTGTCGATGGGCGCCTGCGCCTGCTCAGGGGGCTTCTACCGCGCCTACCACGTCATGCAGGGCATCGACGAGATCATCCCGGTCGACGTCTACGTGCCCGGGTGCCCGCCCAGCCCCGAGGGGCTGATGTACGGCATCCTGCAGATCAAGGAGCGGATCCAGCGCGAGCGGGCTCGGGCGGCCAGGGAAGGAAAGGAGAAGGGGAGCGTTGCCGACGCTGGCCGAGCGGCCGCCGCTGCTGGATAAGTACCCGCCGGGCAGCATCGTCCCGCAGGAGGGGCTGGACCAGCCCACCTGGGTAGTGGCGCGCGAGATCCTGCCGGAGCTGGCGCGCGACCTGCGCAACGGCGCCGATACCCGCTTCGACCTGCTGCTCGACCTCTGCGGCGTCGACTTTCCCGACCGTACGGACGAGGCTGGGGGCCGCTTCGAGGCGGTCTACCACCTCTATTCGATCCCGCGCGCCGAGCGACTGCGCCTCAAGGTTCCCGTGACCGAGGCCGACCCGACGCTGCCCAGCCTCATCCCGGTGTGGAAGGCCGCCGACTGGTTTGAGCGCGAGGCCTACGAAATGTTCGGCTTCCGCTTCGAGGGCCACCCCAATCTGCGGCGGCTGCTCACCCACGAGGCCTTTCAGGGTTACCCGCTGCGCAAGGACTACGACGCGGCCAGGCGCTGGATCCTCACCGAGGACAAGATGTACCGGCCGCGGCCGGTGCCCCCGGATGGTGACGGGGACGAGATGTTCGAGCGCATGACGATCAACATCGGGCCCTCGCACCCGGCGATGCACGGCACCTTCCGCGTCGTCGCCGTGCTCGACGGCGAGGCCATCGCGGCCAGCGAAGTCGAGATCGGCTACCTGCACCGCTGCTTCGAGAAGATGTGCGAGACGCACACCTGGCAGCAGGTGATCCCCTATACCGACCGCCTCAACTACTGCTCGAGCTTCATCAACAATGTCGCCTATTGCCGCACGGTGGAGAGCATGTTGGGGATCGAGGTGCCGCCGAGGGCGGTGTGGGCGCGCACCATCCTGTCCGAGTTCTCGCGCATCATGGACCACTGCGTGTGCAACGGCACGACGCTGGTGGACGCCGGGGCGCTCTCCAACTTCTGGTACATGTTCCAGCCGCGGGAGGAGATCTACGGCCTGCTGGAGGCGGTCACCGGGGCGCGGCTCACCGTGTCGGGCACCCGCATCGGCGGGCTGATCGCCGAGCTGCCGCCCGACTTCCTGGGCCGTTGCAAGCGGCTGCTCGAGATCATCCCGCCGTTCATCGCCGACGTCGACAAGCTGATCACCCGCAACCGCATCTGGATGGATCGCGCGGTGGGGGTGGCGGCGATCTCCGGCGAGGAGGCGGTGAACTGGGGCTGGACGGGGCCGTGCCTGCGCGCCTCCGGCGTCGGCTACGACGTGCGCCGCGCCCATCCCTACGACCTCTACGACACCGTCGACTGGGAGGTCCCGGTGCTCTTCGGCGGCGACGTCTACGACCGCTTCCGGATCCGCATGCTGGAGATCGAGCAGTCGCTCTCGATCATCCGCCAGCTCGTTGAGCGCGGCATGCCGGAAGGCCCGTGGATCGTCGACGATCCGCACGTCGCCCTGCCGCCCAAAGAGAAGGCCTACAACGAGATGGAGGCCATGATCTACCACTTCAAGCTGATCGTGGACGGCATCCAGGTGCCTCCCGGCGAGCTCTACCTGATGACCGAAGGGGGCAACGGCGAGCTGGGCTTCTACGTCATCAGCGACGGGACGGCCATGCCGTACCGCATCAAGGTGCGCCCGCCCTGCTTTCCGATCTTCTCGACCTTCTCACGGCTCATCAACGGCGGCGCGCTCTCCGATGCGGTCGTCACCCTCGGGGGCTTGAACGTCATCGCCGGGGAGCTCGAGCGATGAGCGAGATCCAGATCCCCTCGACCGTGCGGCCGCGCAAGATGACGCTCGCCGAACGTCTCTACCTGCCGCTTTTCCCCGGCATGCTGGTGACCCTGCGGCACTTCCTGCGCAATCTGTTCGACCGCAAGCGGCGCTACACCATCGAATACCCGGAGAAGCGGCGCCAATACAGCCACCGCTACCGCGGCCACCACATCTTGACCACCCGCCCCGACGGCTCGATCCGCTGCGTCGCCTGCTACCTCTGCGCCCAGGCCTGCCCGGCCGAATGCATCCACATCGAGGCCGGCGAGCACCCCGACGTCAACATCGAGAAGTACCCGTTGGTCTATGAGATCGACATGTTGCGCTGCGTCTTCTGCGGCTATTGCGTCGACGCCTGCCCGGAAGAGGCGATCATCATGTCCAACAACCACGACATGGCCTACTTCACCCGCGACCAGTCGATCGTCGGCAAGGCCGATCTCCTGAAGCCCTTCACCTTCGACGAGAAGCAGCTCGGCTACCGCCCGCGCTACCCCGAGGAGGCCGCCCCCGTCGACCTGGTGGCCGCCGCCCGCGAGGGCGCCAACGCGACCTGACGCGGCCGCTTCAGGACCCGATCTACGGCCCGTAGAGCTCGAGGCCGAAGGTCCGGGTGATGAAGGCGGCCATCTGCCCCCGGTTGGCTGCCGCGGCGGGACAATAGGTCAGCGGCTCGCCGGCACAACCGGCGGTGATGCCGCGCTCGAAGAGCTCTTCGACCCAGGCGGCGAACAGCGAGGGGCAGGGTACGTCGGCGAACGTGCCGGTGCAGGCCGGAGGCGCGAAGCCCCCACCCTCGAACGTCTTCAACAGGAAGACCGCCATCTGGTCCCGGGTCACCGGGCTGGCGGGGCAATAGGCGCCGCTCCCGCAGCCGGCGACCACGCCGCGATTCGCCAGCTCCTCGATCCACGGGCAGAACGGATCATCGAACGGCACGTCGGTGAAGACCGCGTCTCCCTCCTCGCAGGCCGGCGGCAGGTAGTCGGGGCCTTCCAGGGCCTTGAGAACGAACACCGGCATCTGGGCGCGTGTGACCGAGCCCGCGGGGCAATATCCGGTGCCCGTGCAGCCGCTGGTGACCCCGTGGTGGAGCAGCGTCTCGATGGCGGGGTAGAAGAGGCTGGTTCGCGGCACGTCGGTGAAACTGTCGCCGATGTGCAGGATCCAGGACTGCGTGGTGTCGTCCGAGAGGGTCTCGACGAACGCGGCCTCCCAGTGCGTCGCCGGGCGCACGGCGGGGTCGTCGACGCCGAGCCGGTAGCAGACACCCGTCTCGGCACAGCTGCCGATCTCGCCGAAGCCGAGGACGCCGTAGTCGGCATCGTCGAGCGCCAGGGTGTAGCTGGCACCGTCCGGGCCGCCGAACTGCGACGCCTCACCCGTGAGCGCGGCGTCGTCGAGATCGTCGTTGCGCCACGCGGGCGCCACCTCGACCAGCTCTCCCGGCTCGAAGACGCCGTTGCCGTCCGAATCGAGGACGGAGAAGTCGGCCGCCAGGCCCACGGGAGTGACGATCCCTTCACCGTAGCCGTAGCCGCCGAGGAACAGACCCGCCACTTCCGCCTGGTCGCTGCTCACCGTCAGCGTCGCGGTCGCCGGCCCGCCGGCCGACGGCGAGAAGGTGACGGCGACCTGGCAGGTCGCCCCGGCGGGCAGGGTGGTCCCGCAGTCGCCGGTGTCGGCGTCGAAGTCGCCGCCGAGCATCTGGAACTCCAGCCCTACCGCGTCGACCTCGCCGGTGTTCTGCAGCTCGGCCAGCTGCGGCGCGCCGCTGGTGCCGACCTCGACCTCGCCCAGGTCGAGGCTGGCCGGGAAGAACATCAGCGGCCGGGGGTCGGTGATGATGACGCCGAGCGCTTCGTCGTCGACCAGGTCCACCCGGACCAGCAGGTTGGCGTGGACGGAGATGTTGTGGTTCTCGCGATTCGACGTGATGATGTCGAAGTTGCCGTCGCCGGTCACGTCGGCGACCGCCACGGCGCCGGGTTGTGTGCCGGTGTCGTAGGCGGTGAAGCCGGGAAACTCACCGTTGCCGTCGTTGGGCAGAACAGAGAGGGTGTTGTTGTTGGTATTGGCGGTGGCGATGTCCGGAGCCCCGTCGCCGGTGACGTCGGCGACGGCCAGGCCCCACGCCCACGGGCAGTCGGCGTCGGGATTGACGGTGCACGGCACGCCTTCGACGTCGAAGATCGCGAAGTGGTCGGCGACTCCGAACCCGCCGGCGCCGTCTCCGGCCAATACCGACACACTTTGCGCCGTGTGATTCAAGGTGATCAGGTCGAGGTTGCCGTCAGTGGTCACGTCGGAGACGACGACGAAGACCGGGCCGACGTCGGTGGCGAAGTGCGCCGGGGTGTCGAAGCCCCCGGCGCCGTCGCCGGCCAGCAGCGCCACCTCGGCGGTGTCGAAGCTGGTGACCAGGATGTCCACGTTTCCGTCACCGGTTACGTCTTCGAGGGCGATCGATTGCGGAGTCTGGGCGGCTCCTTCGATCACCATGGGCTCGAGGAAGCTTCCGGCGCCATCGGCGAGGAGGACCGAGACGCTGTGGGTGGAGAAGCCGTCGGTGTTCGCGGTGGCGACGTCCTGGTGACCGTTGTCGTCGATGTCGGCCACGGCGACCGCGTACGGGCTCACGAAGCCCTCGCCGACGCTGAAGTGCATCGCCTCGGCGAAGCCCCCGGCGCCGTCGCCGAGTAACACCGAGACATCGCCACCGAAATTAGCGGTGATCAGGTCGCGGTCGCCGTTGCCGTCGATGTCGCCGTGGGTGATCCAGTTCGGGAAGTTGCCGACCCCGTGGTTGACCGCTCCGGCGAACCCACCGACGCCGTCGTTGATCAACACGGAGACATCGTTGCTGAAGGCGTTGGCGGTGGCGACGTCGGGATGGCCGTCGTGATTCAGGTCGACGCTAACCACGGAGTAAGGCGCCTGACCGACGTCGTGGTTCCCCGGGAACCCGACGTTGCCGGCGCCGTCACCCGGGAGGATCGAGACGTTGCTGCTGACGGCGTTGGCGGTGATCACGTCGAGATGGCCATCGGCGGTGACGTCTTCGATCGCGATGGGGTTGGGGCCGAACCCGGCGGGGACGTCCGTTGGGGCCGCGAAACCGCCCGCGCCGTCGCCGGCGAGAAGGGTGACCGTGTTGTCGATCGGGCGGGCGGCCACGATGTCCGGCTCACCGTCCGCGGTGACGTCGCCAACCGCCACCTCCTGCGCCCGCCCGAGAGCTCCCTCCAGCGAGATCTGCTGCGCCTCGTCGAAGCCGCCGGCGCCGTCGCCGGCCAGCACCGAGACGGTGCCGGGGGTCTCCGGCGGCGGGAAGCCGCCGCCGCCGAACTGGTTCGCAGTGACGATGTCCGGCACGCCGTCGCCGGTCGCGTCCGCCACCGTCACCGACAGCGGGGTGGCGTCGGCGCCGATGGAGAGCGGCTGGGGCGCCGCGAACTGACCGCTGCCGTCGCCGGCGAGCAGCGACACCCCGTCGCCCTCGAAGTTGGAGGTGATGACGTCCAGATGGCCGTCGCCGGTGACCTCGGCGACGGCGAGGCCGTTGGGGAAGGCGCCGGTGGCGAAGCTCTCGGCGGTCGAGAAGCCGCCGTCGCCGTCGCCGAGCAGCACCGAGATGGTGTTGTCCCCGCCGTCGCTGGTGAGGATGTCCTGGTTCCCGTCGCCGTTCACGTCGGCCGTGACCACCGCGCTCGGCACGTCGCCGTTGCCCAGCGGAACCAAAATCGGCGCCGCGAAGGTACCCGTGCCGTCGCCGGCGAACACCTCGATGGTGGTGGCGTTGAAGCCGGTGGCGACGACATCGGCAAAGCCGTCCCCGGTGGCGTCGCCGATCGCGACGACGACGCTGAACAGCGAGATCTCGCCCGTCACGGGGTAGTCGACGGCGTCGGCGAAGCCGCCGTCGCCGTCGCTCAGCAGTACCGAGAAGTTGGCACTATTGTCGTTGCCGGTGATGATGTCCGGATCGCCGTCACCGTTGACGTCTGCCGTCGCCAGCGCCCGGCTGAGGCAGCAGACGCGGTAGTGCATGGCGGTCGGCCGCAGCCGCGGCTGCGGCGCGAACGCCTGCGCCCCGGTCAACCGCAGCAGCAGGGTCTCGTCCGGTCCGGGCGCGGAGTCGCCGATCGCCTCCACGGTTACCGTCCCGCCGGTCTCCCCGGGAGCCAGCAGCACCTCGGTGCCGGGCGGCAGGGGGACGTAGTCCACGCCCGGCGTGCCGGGGTTCGGCCCTCCCGGCGCCGTCTCGACGAGCAGGCGCACTCCGTCGGCGTCGTCGCCGCCGCGCTCGATGACGAAGGGCAGCGGGAAGGTGCCGGGCTCGTCCGCGATCACCTGCGCGTCGCGCACGCCGACGGTGGCGTCGCCCGCCGGCACGGCGGCCGGGACGGCGACGAGGCAGCAGAGAAGCGCCAGGCGGCGCGGCCAGCGGTGGTGGCGACGCGGCGCAGGCGGCGCGGGTGGTGCAGGGCGGAGTGACGCGTAGGACATGGCTTGGACCTCCACCCCATGTAGACAGGATTCTTGTCATCTAGCTGTCATCCGTGGGCCGGCCGGAGAGCGCGGGCGCAGTACACTGGCCGCTGCATGGACGCTCCCGACGCGGAGATCACGGCCCTGCTCGAGGCCATGGCCGCGGGCGACGAGGCACCGCTGAGCGAGCTCTTCTCCGCCACCTACGCGCGCCTGTACAGCCTGGCCCGGGACCAGAGACGGCGCTGGCGCGGCCAGGAGACCCTATCCACCACGGCGCTGGTGCACGAGGCCTATCTGAAGCTGTCGCAGCAGGAATCGCCCCGCTGGCAGAGCCGGGGCCATTTCTTTCGCGTCGCCGCGCGCGCCATGCGCCACATCCTGATCAACTACGCCGAGCGCAGCCGCACGGCCAAGCGCGGCGGCGGGCGCGAGCACATTCCGGCCGAGGACGCTGCGCTGGTCCACGAGACCCGGGTCGAGGAGCTCCTCGCCCTGGACGAGGCGCTGACCCGCCTCGAGCAGCTGAGCCCGCGCCAGGCCCAGGTCGTGGAGTGCCGCTTCTTCGCCGGGCTGGACGTGGAGGAGACGGCCGAGGCCTTGGCCGTCTCCGAGGCCACCGTGATGCGCGACTGGCGCCGTGGCAAGACCTGGCTCTATCGCGAGCTCGCACCGCTGCGGGCTCCGGGGCGCGGAGGGGCGGCACGCAACTCGCGGCCATGAACCCGCAGCGCGAGCGGTGGCAGCGGATGCAGGTCCTGCTGGACGCGCTGGAGACCCTGCCGCCGGAGGACCGCGAAGATCATCTCGCCCACGCCTGTCCGGACGATCCGGGTCTGCGTCGCGAGGTGCTCTCCCTGCTCGCCCTGGAGGCCGAGGCGGATGCCTACCTCGACGAGCTCGCCAGCGAGCTGGCTCCGGATGCCGGCACCCTGCCCGACCTGACGGGAAGGCGCATCGGCCCCTACCGGCTGCTGCGGCCTCTCGGCCGCGGCGGCATGGGGGTGGTCTACGAGGCGGAACGCGCCGACGGGGCGTTCGAGCAGCGGGTGGCCCTGAAGCTCCTCGCCGTCGCCCTCACGGGCACCGGGGCCCACGCGCGCTTCCTCGCCGAGCGCCGGATCCTGGCCGGCCTGGAGGACCCGGCGATCGCCCGCATCGTGGACGGCGGCGTCACCGAAGACGGCACGCCCTGGTTCGCCATGGAGCGGGTGGACGGCGTGGCCATCGACCGCTACTGCGATCAACACCGGCTCGCTATCCGCGAGCGGCTCGAGCTCTTCCTCCAGGTCTGCGACGCCGTGGAGCACGCCCACCGGCGGCTGGTGGTCCATCGCGACCTCAAGCCCGCCAACGTGCTGGTCGCCGGGGACGGCAAGGTCAAGCTCCTCGACTTCGGCATCGCCAAGCTGCTCGACGCCGACGGCTCGGTCGGGGCGGCGCCTGCGACGCGCACCGCCCTGCGCTTGATGACGCCGGAATACGCGAGCCCGGAGCAGGTCCGCGGCGAGGCGGTGACCACCGCCTCGGACGTCTATCAGCTCGGTCTGCTGCTCTACGAGCTGCTCACCGGCCGCCGGCCCTATGCGCTGCGCCGTCGCGGCGGGGGCGAGCTGGAGCGCGCCATCTGCGAGCAGCCGCCGCTGCGGCCGAGCACCACCCTGTTTCGCGACGAGGCGGTCGAGCCGTCGAGCACACCCACCGGCCCGACCCTCGAAGAGATCTGCCGCGCCCGCCGCGTCTCGCCGGCGCGGCTGCGGCGCCGGTTGCGAGGCGACTTGGAGAACATCGTGCTCACGGCGCTGCGCAAGGAGCCGGGGCGCCGCTACGGCTCCGCCGACCGCCTGGCGCAGGACATCCGCAGGCACCTCGACGGGTTGCCGGTGACGGCGCGGGCGGACACCTGGATGTACCGGGGACGGAAGTTCCTGCGCCGGCATGCGCTTGCCACGGGAGCGGCCGCGGCCGTGCTCGTCCTCGTCGCCGGTTTGACGGGCTTCTACACCGTCCGCATCCAGAGCGAGCGGGATCGCGCCGAGGTCGAACGAGACCGCGCCCAGGCCGAGCGCGATCGGGCGCAGGCCGAGGCCGCCAAGGCGGAGCAGATGAGCCAGTTCCTGGCCGGCCTGTTCCGTAGCTCGGACCCACGCCAGGCCCGTGGCGCCGAGCTCACCGCCCGGCAACTGCTGGACCGCGGCGTCAAACAGGTCGACCGCGAGCTGGCGGCGCAACCGGAGGTCCAGGCCGACCTGCTGCAGGTGCTGGGCAGCACCTACATGGAGCTGGGGCTCTACGACTCGGCGGAACGGCTCCTGGGCCGGGCCCTGGAGCTGCGCCGTCGCCGGCTGGGGCCGGAGCATCCCGAGGTCGCCGGGGTGCTGGGCGACCTCGGCTTGCTGCGGTTCCGGCGCGGCGAATACCGGCAGGCCCGGGACCTGCTGGACGAGGCGAGCGCGCGCCTCACCAGCTCGCTGGGCGGCGACTCGCCGGCGGTCGCCGAGGTGCTCGGCAACCTGGGACTGACGTACCGCATCCTCGGCGACTACGAGGCGAGCCTGGCCGCGTTGCGACGGGCCTTGTCGATCCAGCGCCGGGTGTCGGGGGGCGACTCCGAGCCGGTGGCCACTGTGCTCAGCAACCTGGCGGTCCTGTTCATCGAGATGGGCGCCTACGACCGGGCGGAGGAGCACTTCGAGCGCGCCCTCGCCATCCACCAGCGCGAGCTCGGAGACGACCACCCGGTGGTCGGCAGCACGTTGACGAACCTGGCGATCGTGCGGGCGGTGCGAGGCAAGCTCGACGGCCTCGAGGCCATGTACCGGCGCAGCCTCGCCATCCAGAGCAAGGCGTACGGGCCGATCCACACGCGGGTAGGGGTGACGCTCAACAACCTCGGCCACTTCCTGACCGTCTCGGGAAGAAACGATGAGGCGGTGGAGGTGCTGCAGCGCGCCCTCGAGGTCCAGCGGGCGGCGCTGGGCCGCGACCATCCCGAGCTCGCGTACCCGCTCGCCAGCCTGGGCGACGCCCACGCCGCCGCCGGCCAGCTGCGCACGGCCCGCGTCTACTACCGGCAGAGTGTGGCGGTGCGCGACGACGCCCTCGGGCGACGACGCCAGTTCGATCCCATCCTGGCCCACAGCTTGGTTGGGCTCGGCCGCCTCGACGTCGAGCTCGGGGACCGGGCCGCCGGGGAGCGCGCATTGACGCGCGCGCTCGAGATCTACCGCCACGCGCCCGCGAGCTTCGACCCCCAGCTCGTGCCCTCGCTCCTGCATCTCGGCCGCTGGCTCGTGGATCGACAGCGCTGCGCCGAAGCGGCGCCGCTGCTGCGCCTGGCGCGCCGGCTCGAGGCGGTGAAGCAGAACCCGTCCAGCCCCGAGACCGGTGAGCTGACGAGCCTCCTGGCCCGCTGCCAATAGCACTATTCGCCGCGCTCGATGGTGTAGAGCAGGTCGGCGCCGGCGGCGGTGCCGGTGGTCGCCTCCAGGGCCCAGCGCCGGCTCAGCAGGTAGCGGATGCGCAGGCTGTCCGCCGCCTCGAAGAGGCCGACGCCGTAGGCCACGTAGAGGCGGGGGGAGAGGTACCTGCCGAGCACCAGCGACGCCTGGTCGAGGCCCTCCCCGGCCTCCACCCGAACCTCCTCGAGCCCGAATCGGGAGGCCAGCTTCTCGCCCAGGACGTTGCCCCGCTTGAGCCCCATCGCCAGGGCGGCGTTGGCGAGCCGGTTCTCGTCCGCGGGGCTGGCCTGGCCCACCGGCCGGCCGAGCAGGATGTAGGAGAGCTGGTTGGCCTGATCCATGGGCGGCTCGGACCACAGGGTGATCTCCGGTCGGCTGAGGGTGCGCCGGGCTTCCAGGCCGGCCACCACGCCGTCGCGCGCCTCGCGGTAGGCGCGCAGGTCGATTCCCGGGTCGTCCACCGGCCCGGCGAAGATCAGGCGTCCGCGCTCGATGGTCAGGTCCTGGCCGTAGGCGTTGAAGGTGCCTTCGTTGAGCTCGATCTCGCCGGTTCCGGCGGTCGGCTCGCCGGGCCGCTCGATCAGCAGCAGGCTCCCCGTGGGCTCGGCCTGCAGCCCGAGCACCGCGATCTCGACCTCGTCGCCGAGCACCACGCGCACCCGCATGGCCAGCGGCGGGCCGGTCGCCTCCTCCGTGGGATCGCCGCCGACGAGGACCACGTCCTCGGAAGCGGTGACGACGCCCGGCGGCGGCTTCGCGATGTCGACCTTGGCCTCGGGGACGCGAACCTCGCCGTCGACCGCCATCCGCGTGCCGTCGTAGGTCAGCTCCAGATCGGGCGACGCCAGGAGATGGATCTCGCGGGTGTCCATGGCGGTGAAACGTTCGCCGCGGACTGCCAGCCGGATGGGCCGTTCGGCGTCCGGCGCCGGCGGCACCTCGCCGTTGAGGGTCAGGGCGCCATCCCCGGAGCGCACGCCGCCCTCGAGCCGCAGACTCTCGCCGCCCCGGCTGACGGCTGAGAGCCAGAGGTCGGTGAGCTGGATGGAGAGGGCGGGGACTGCGGCACGTGCCTCCGCGAGGCGCGCCTCGCCGTCGATACGCGGTTGGCCCAGGGTGCCACCGAGGCGCAGGTCGGCGGTGATGCGGCCGCCGGTGTCGGTGAGCTGATCCGAGAAGGCCTGCAGGAACGACAGATCGGAGATCTCGGCGTTCAGCCTCGCGGAGATGGCTTGCCCGTCGTCGGGCGCGCCGGTCGCGCGGTAGCCGGGCAGCGCCAGCTCGGCCTCGGCCTGCCCGAGGTCGGGGAGCGGCAGGGAGAGCTCGGCGCGGGTCCCGTCGTCATCCACCGCGCCATCGAGCGAGCCGGGCCCGAAGCGCAGGGTGTCGAGACCCTCGGCGACCGCCGCGTAGGTCACCTCACCGGCACCGAGCTCGAGCTGGGCGGCGGCGCTGAGCACTCCCGAGGCGTCAGCGCTCGCCTCGATGCGGCCGTCCAACGTCCCCGAGATCGTGAGCTCGGGGGGCAGGAACCGCTGCGCGAGAGCGAGCGGCAGCGCGGTCAGCTCGGTGTCGGCCTGCCAGCCGTCGGCGCTCCGCCAGATCCCCTCGGCGCACACGCGCGCGCCGGCCGAGACCTCGCACAACCGCTCCAGCTCGACGGTCTCGGCCGACGCCGTCACTGCCACGGGAGATGCCAGCGACCAGCGCCCCGCCTCGGGCAGCTCGACATCGAGCGCCGACAGCTCGCCGTGCCATGCGTCTTCTTCGCTCAATCCACCGCGAGCGGCGACGTGCAGGCGGCTTTCGCCCTCCCGGCCCTCCACGCCGTCCACTGTCGCGGTGAGCCGATGCGCCTCGCGGCTCCCCTCGCCGGTGAGGCCCACACGACGGAACATCCGCTCGCCCGCGGCGACCCGCGTCGCGGCGGCGGCTAGCGCCAGGACGCCGCCCGCGCTCAGGTCGACATCCGCGTCGACGGTGAGCGTGGCGGCGGACAGGTCGCCGTACCCCAGCTCCGCGCCGGTGGCCGAAACCTCGATGTGCGGCGCGGTCTGCGGCCCGTTGAGCCGGGCGCGAGCGGTCAGCGAGCCCTCTGCCTCGGAGCTCAGCAGAGTCAGGTCGGGCGCCTCGAGATCCGCCCGGAACGCCCAGCTCGGCGCCATCCTGCCGGAGGCGGCGAGCCGCAGGGAGCCCCACGCGAGGTCCAGGTCACGGAGCGTGAGGCGCTCACCGGAGAGGTTGACGGCGGCGTCGGCCGCCAGCGGCTCGCCGCGCAGCGTGCCGCTGACGTGCAGCGGTGCGACACGGGCGAACGCTCCGGCCTCCTCGAGGTGGCCGGCGGTGCGCGCCGTGAGGCTTAGCTTGCCGGCGCCGTCCGGCCACAGCGCTGCCGGATCGAGGTCGGTCCCGTCGACCGCCAGTCGCCACTCCACTCGGGGCTGCCAGGCGACCTCGCCCCGCGCCGTCACGGTCCCGGCGAGCAGGTCGGCGCGCGCACGCTGGATCGCGAGCCGCTCGCGGCCGCCACTGCCGGCGAGCCGGAACGGCGTCGGCCCCAGCGGCTCGGTGATCAGCCGGCCGGCGATCTCCAGATCGTAGGCGTCGGCTCGGCCGGCGACGGAGGCCCTCCCCGTGGGGCTGCGCACGATGGGCTCGCCAGTGAGCGGCCAGCTCAGGTCGCGCCACGAGGCGTCGACGGAGAAGCGGGGGTCGGTGTCAGGAGCGAGCGTCACGTCGCCCGTGGCCTCGATGTGAGTCGGCGACTCGGGGCTGGTCACCTCCAGCTTCGCGAGCTGCCATCGCTCGCCCTGCCGGGCCACGACCAGGTCGGCGTGAGCCGTCCCGTACCCTTCGTAGCTCGCCACCGCCTTAGCCTCGCCACGGAACGCCTCGAAGGTGCCGGCGGCGTGCAAGCGACCTTCTGCGCTGCGGGCGACGGGCTCGCCGTCGAGCGGCCAGGCCAGATCGCGCCAGGCGGCATCGACCGAGAAGCTGGGCTCGGTGTCGGCGGCGAGCGTCGCCTCGCCACGGGCCTCGACGCGGGTGGGTGCTTGCGGCCGGGTCAGGACCAGCCGATCGACCCGCCACAAGTCCCCCTCCCGGGCCATCGCCAGGTCGGCGTGGGCTCTTCCGTATCCCTCGTAGTTAGCGATGAGCCGGGCTTCGCCGCGGAAGCTCTCGACGCTCCCCGTAGCATGGACCCGGCCGCCTGCGGTGAGCCCGGGCAGGTCGATGCCCAGGGTCGCGAGCGCGAAGGGCGGTGCCTGCAGGGTGGCGTCGAATCCGAGGTCGCGTAGCGGTTTGCTCAGCCGCGCGTCGACCCGTGCTGCCACCGGGGCGGTCAGCCGGTGGCGGACGCCCAGGTCCTCGAGCGAGCCGGACAGCGTGCCCGCGCCCGCCCAGCGCGGCTGGTCGAGAAGCCGGACGGACCACTTGAGGCGCAGGTCCACCGGGTAGTCACCTTGCGGCTCGACCCTGCCTGTGACATCGGCCGTCAGTTGCGGTGAGCGCACCACGAACTGCTCGATCTCGACCACATCGCCGATGGCCCGCGTGCTGAGGTCGATCGAATCCAGGGTGAAAGGCTCCGCGGCTTCGGCGCCGCCGGTGCTCGTCAGCTCGACGTCCCGCACCCGGGCTTGCCGGACGATGATGTTGATCGGCAGATGGACGTCGGGCAGCTCCAACGGCTCACTCGGCTCCTCGCTCTCGGCGGTGACCACGCGCACGCCTTCGATCTCGAAGCTCACGATGTCGAGCTGCCTCTGGAGCAGCTTGCCGAGCCGCCAGGCCAGCGCCGCGCGGCCGACCGTCACGGCCAGGCCTTCGTTCCGGTAGTGGAGGCCGCGGACGGCGAGCGGCCCGCGAAGGGTCCCCGTGATCTCGTCGACCTCGAGCGACCCCGGGATCACAACGCCGACGCGACCGATCACCCATCTCGCCCCGCGCTCAGTGCTGAGCAGGAACCAGACAATGCCGGCGAGCAGCAGCGCCGCCACCACTGCCACGGCCGCCAGTCCCAGCAGCCAGACACGCCAGTGGGATGCCCGGGCGGCCGTCATAGATCGGGCCCGATCATCAGGTGGAATCGGATCGGCGTGCCCGGCTCGCTCACCGCCCAGGCGACGTCGGCGCGCACCAGACCGATCGGCGACAGCCAGCGCAGCCCGACGCCGGTGCCCTGCTCCAGGCGGTCGCCGATCGTCTCCGCGGCGCCGCCGATGTCGTAGAACGCTGCCGCCCCCCAGCGACCGAGCTTGCCGAGATCCAGGAACAGCGCATCCAGCTCGAGACCGGCGGCCGCCAGTGCCTCGCCGCCGATGACGTTACCCTCCACGTCCAGGGGTCCGAGGGTCTGGTAGTCGTAGCCGCGAACGCTCTGATCGCCGCCGGCGAAGAAACGGATGGTGGGGGGGAGGCGGCGGAAGTCGGAGGTCCAGGTCTGCCCCACGCCCAACCTGCCGATGAGCCGCAGGCTCTCGCCGAGCGGACGGATCGCCTTGGCCTCGGTTATGACCTGTAGAAAGGTGCTGTCCGACACCACCGTCTCCTCCGCACCGCGCAGCTTGAGCTGGATACGGTGGCCGCGCCGCGCGTAGACGCGGTCGTCGGCCTGCACCCGAGTCCAGCTCGCTTCCGGGATGAGCAGCTCGGAGACGCCTGAATCCACGCCGACCTCGAAGTCGGCACGCTGGTAGGTCAGCCCCAGCGCCTCGCGCCAGCGCCCGCGCGAGCGGGTCACCCCGCCTCCCAGGAGCACGGTCTCCGAGGTGCTGGTATCGGTGGACAGCTCCGAGTAGCCGATGTCGAAGGTGTAGAGGTTGGTGCTCGGGTAGTAGGCCGGCACCAGATAGCGGGCGGTGAGGCTCTTCTCGATCTCCGACAGGATCAGCTCGCCCTGCGCGCGGTGGCCGTGGCGGTTGAGGCGGCGCGCCTCGAGGCCGATCCTGCCCCGTGGCCCGGTGTCGGTGCCGTAGCCGACGCCGAGGTCCCACTTCTGGCGCTTCGCCGGTGTCAGGTCGACGTCCACCGGAGCCTCGAGGTCGACCGCCTCCTCATGCCGGACGGTCACCTCCACACGATTGAAGTAGGGGGTGGCGGACAGCGCGTCCTGGAGCTCGAACAAGGGACCGATAGTGATCGGATCGCCGCGCTCGAAGGGGACATAGCCGGCCAGCACGTCCGGATCGAGCACCTGCTGGTGGAACCGCACCTCACCGAAGCGGTAGCGCGGACCGGTGGAGAAGCGCAGCACCGCCTCGCAGGTGTAGCGATCGAGGTCGATGCGCAGCTCGGCGGTCTCGAACTCGGCGTCGAGGTACCCGTTCTCGGCGGCGTAGTCGATGAAGCTCTGCTTGCCTTCCTCGTAGGCGGCGTGCGACAGGGGGTCGCCGCGATCGAGCGGGAAGGCGCGCAGCCGCTGCCGGAATGCCGGATCGCTCGCCCCGGGCCCGGTCACCTCGACGTCGACCCGGCCGAGCCGCAGCCGCCGCCCGGGTGTGATCCGGTAGCGGGCGGTCCAGGTGGCCCCCTCCCGCCGCAGCTCGGAGTCGACCGTCGAGCGGTAGTACCCGAACGGCTCGAGCGCGCGAGCGATCTCCTCGGGGGCGCGGGCGTGGAGCTGGTGCAGGCGGGTCACGGTGAGCTCCTTGTCGTCCCGTTCCCGCCGGATCGACAGCACCGCCTCGACGTTCTGGCGCGCCGCGTTCCGGATGCCTTCGATCTCGACTCGGACACGGGTCACCTGGCGCGCCGCCGGCGCCTCGGCCGCCGTGGCGACTCCCGGCGCGCCGACGGCGAGGACGCCGCAGAGGCATACGCGGGCGGCCGCCCTGCCGGACGCCATGCGATCGCCCCACCATGAGCTCATGGCGGCAAGAGCATCGCAAGCCGTGTGCCGGGAATGGTCTTGCCGTGCAGGATGTTAGACTGATTGCGTGAGCGAGCCGGCTGCCGCCGAGCACAAGCCGTTACCCGTGGTCCGGGAGAGTCTGGAGGACGTGGTGGTGCGCTTCGCCGGGGATTCCGGCGACGGCATGCAGCTCACCGGCACGCGCTTCACCGACACCTCCGCGCTGGTCGGCAACGACCTCGCCACCCTTCCCGACTTCCCGGCGGAGATCCGGGCGCCGCAGGGCACGCTTCCCGGCGTCTCCTCCTTTCAGGTACGCATCGCCGATCACGACATCCACACGCCGGGCGACGAGCCGGACGTGCTGGTGGCGATGAACCCGGCGGCGCTGAAAGTCGCCCTGCCGGACCTGAAGCGCAGCGGCGTCCTCATCGTCAACACCGACGAGTTCAACGACCGCAACTTCAAGAAGGCGGGCTACGCGTCCAACCCGCTCGAAGACGGCTCGCTCGAAGGATATCGGGTGTTCCCGGTCGAGCTGTCGACGCTGAACGCCCGCACCCTCGAGACTTCAGCCCTCGACTACAAGGCGCGCGACCGGTGCAAGAACTTCTTCGCCCTGGGCATCGTCTACTGGCTCTTCTCGCGGCCGCTGGAGCCGACGATCGAGTGGCTGGAGCGCCGCTTCGCCAAGCAGCCCGAGCTGGCGGAGGCCAACACCCAGGTGCTCAAGGCGGGCTGGAACTTCGCCGACATCACCGGCATGTTCCAGGTGCGCTACGAGGTGGCGCCGGCGAAGCTGGCGCCGGGCACCTACCGCAACATCATGGGCAACCAGGCGCTGTCGCTGGGGCTGGTGACGGCCAGCCGCCGCTCCGGGTTGCCGCTCTTCCTCGGCTCCTACCCGATCACGCCGGCCTCCGACATCCTGCACCAAGTGTCGACCTACAAGAGCTTCGGCGTCACCACCTTCCAGGCCGAGGACGAGATCGCCGCCGTGTGTGCCGCCATCGGGGCGGCGTTCGGCGGCTCGTTGGGGGTCACCACGACCAGCGGCCCGGGACTGGCGCTCAAGAGCGAGGGGATCAACCTGGCGCTGATGGTGGAGCTGCCGCTGGTGGTCTGCGACATCCAGCGCGGCGGGCCGTCGACCGGCCTGCCGACCAAGACCGAGCAGGCCGACCTGCTGCAGGCGCTGTTCGGCCGCAACAGCGAGAGCCCGGTGCCGGTGCTCGCCGCGGCCTCGCCGGCCGACTGCTTCGACACCGCGATCGAGGCTTGCCGCATCGCGGTCAAATACATGGTGCCGGTGATCCTGCTTTCCGACGGCTACATCGCCAACGGCTCCGAGCCCTGGCGGCTGCCCAGGCTCGAGGACCTGCCGGATCTGCCAGTCGAGTTCCGTACCGACCCGGAGGGCTTCGCGCCCTACCTGCGGGACCAGGAGACGCTGGCGCGGCCCTGGGCGATCCCCGGCACCCCCGGCCTCGAGCACCGCATCGGCGGCCTCGAGAAGGAGGACGTCACCGGCAACGTCTCCTACGACCCGGCCAACCACCAGCGCATGGTGGAGATCAGGGCCGAGAAGGTGGCGCGCATCGTCCGCGAGATTCCGCCCACCGAGGTCGACGGGGACCCGGGGGGCGGCCCGCTGCTGGTGGTGGGGTGGGGGAGCACGCAGGGGCCGATCCGCGGCGCCGTCGAGCTGGCGCGCAAGGAGGGCCTGCCGGTGAGCCGCCTCCACCTGCGCTACCTCAACCCGTTGCCGCCGGACCTGGGAGAGGTGCTTTCGCGCTTCGAGCGGATCCTGGTGCCCGAGATGAACCTGGGTCAGCTTGCGCTGCTGCTGCAGGCCCATTACCTCAAGCCGGTGATCCGCCTGTCCAAGGTCCAGGGCAGGCCGTTCATGCGCGGAGAGCTGCTGGACAAGATCCGCGGTCTCATCGGCGCCGGCGCCTCGGGGGGGAACGGTCATGGCGGTTGACACGCCGACCCTCACCAAGAAGGCCCTCACAAAGAAGGATTTTCAGTCCGACCAGGAGGTCCGCTGGTGCCCCGGCTGCGGCGACTACGCCATCCTGTCGGCATTGCAGACGGTCTTCCCGCAGCTCGGCATCCCGCGGGAGAAGTTCGTGGTGGTTTCGGGGATCGGCTGCTCGAGCCGGACTCCCTACTATGTGGACACCTACGGCTTCCATTCGATCCACGGGCGGGCACCGGCCGTGGCCACCGGCCTCAAGGTCGTGCGGCCGGACCTCGAGGTCTGGGTGGCGACCGGCGACGGCGACGGCATGTCGATCGGCGGCAACCACCTGATCCACCTGCTGCGCCGCAACGTGGGGCTCAAGGTCCTGCTCTTCAACAACCGCATCTACGGCCTGACCAAGGGGCAATATTCGCCGACCAGCGAGCTGGGCAAGCGCACCAAGTCCACGCCCTTCGGCTCGGTGGACTACCCGTTCAACCCGCTCTCCCTGGCGCTCGGCGCCGGCGCCACCTTCGTGGCCCGCACGGTCGACGTCTTCGTCAACCACCAGAGGGAGACCCTGAAGGCCGCCGCCGCGTACAGCGGCACAGCGTTCCTGGAGATCTTCCAGAACTGCAACATCTACAACGACAAGACCTTCTCCGACGTCACCGACAAGGAGGTGCGGGACGAGCGCATCCTCTACGTCGAGCACGGCGAGCCGCTCCTCTATGGCAAGGAGAAGCAACTCGGCGTGCGTCTGAACGGCTTGAAGCTCGAGACCGGCCGGCTGGGGGAGGACTTCCCACTCGAGGACTGCATCGTGTGGAACGCTGAGGATCCCGACCCCTCGCTCGCCTTCATGCTGGCGCAGAAGTCCTGGCCGGACTTCCCGACGCCGGTCGGCATCCTGCGCCGGGTGGAGATCCCCACCTTCGAGCAGCGGGTCGTCGGCCAGATCCAGAGCGTGATCGACGAGCGCGGCCAGGGCAGCCTCGAAGAGCTCCTCTACTCGGGCGACCTGTGGACGGTTCAGGAGGACGGCACCGTCACCCGCGGCTCCCATTGACCAGCTCGCGGCGCAGCCAGGCCCGCGCCGTCACCCAGTCGCGCTCCACCGTCGATTCGGATACCCCCAAGGCGAGCGCCACCTCGGGGACCGACAGGCCGGCGAAGAAACGAAGCTCCACCACCCGCGCCTCGCGGGGCTCCAGCCGCTCGAGATCCGAGCGGATCTGGCCGTAGTGCTCGGCGCAGCGGTCGTCGAAGGGCAGGGAGACGAAGGGCTGGAAGAAACGTCGGAGCAACGCCAGGTTTTCCCCTACCTTCGAGCCGCGGCGCGCACCGTGGTAGAGCTCGACCTTGACGACCGAGGAGAGTCGCACGGCCGCCGGTGCTTGCTCGCCCAGGCGTTTGGCCAGCGCCTGGGAGGTGCCGTTGAGCAGGCAAGTCCCCCCGCCCCGGGTTTCACCGTCGTCCTGCGCGGGTCTGGATGGAGGTGAACGAAGGTGAACGGAAGGCAATGCCCGATGCCGGAGCTCACGATGGCCCAGTACGCGTCCGTTCAACGTAGTCTCGGAACGAGAAGAACGGAGATCGATATGACGCAACGTCACGTCTGCAGTCCGTTGGCCGCCGCATTTTCGCGAGTGCGTGAGAGGGTTCCAGGCGCGCTTCGCCGACGCGTATCGATGGTCGCGCTGCTGGCAACCGGCCTCTCCGGATGTGTAGCCCACAAGCAGTATCGAACCGACTACGCGCTCTGCGACGCATCCGGCGCGGCGCAATGTGAAGGGAATGCGCTACAGGAACACCTCTCAGACAACGGCGAGCGCGTGCTGCTCGGTTTCATCGAGTTCGACGATCAGGGTCAGCTCTGGGATCGCGCCCAGATGAAAACCGTGGTCGAGAAACTGGAGCTGGAGGACAGGGAGCTCCTGATGATTGTCTTCGTGCACGGCTGGAAACACAGTGCGGCACCTGGGGACGACAACATCGCCACCTTTCAGCAAGCGCTTGGACGGGTTGCCGACGCCGAAGCCGAGATCGCGAATCGAGAAGTGGACCGCCGATCTGACGTGACACGGGAGAGCGTCCAGCCGCGCCAGGTGTTCGGGATCTACCTGGGCTGGAGGGGCGGCTCCGTGTCGGCGCCGGTGCTGAAGGAGCTTACCTTCTGGAATCGCAAGAAGACAGCTCAGGGAGTCGGGCACGGCGGCGTCACGGAAGTGCTGAGTCGGCTCGAACAGATCAAACGCGCGAAGGACGAGGACGCGACGGCGGGAGAAGCAGGGCGCACGCGGCTCGTGGTCGTAGGGCACAGCTTCGGCGGCGCCGTGGCGTATACCGCGCTGGCCCAGATCCTGGAGAATCGTTTCGTGCACGCGACCGACCCCGCTGCTGCAAGGTGCGACATCGAGGGTTTCGGCGATCTCGTCGTGCTCATCAATCCGGCCTTCGAAGCGACGCTGTTCGCGCCGCTCAGTAACATGTCGGCAGAGCGGAAGACGTACTGCGAGTCGCAGCTACCGCTGCTCGTCATTTTGACCTCCGAAGCCGATCGGGCCACGCGCTACGCCTTTCCCGCGGGGCGCTGGCTCTCCACGATCTTCGACAAGGATCGCGCGTACAGCCGCCTCAACGCGATCACCGGCGAGGAGACTATCGAAGGCGGCAGGGCAAACAGGACCGCCGTTGGCCACTTCACGGCGTATCGTACGCACCGGCTCTACCCTTCTTCCGCGGCTCCCGATGGGGAGCAGGAGGAGTACGCGGACGCCCGCCAGATGGTGGATGTCTTCGAGGATGTGAGCGTTGCCTGGGCGAGTGACAGCAGAACCAGCAAGATCCCCTTCAAAAATCTCACGCTGGAGCGCACTGGGACCTCCGCAGGCCGTAATCCCTACCTCGTGGCGTCTGTCGACGGCCGGCTGATTCCCGGTCACAGCAGAATCGAAGATCCACGGCTCATCCACTTCATCGAGCAACTCATCCTCATTTCGACCCAGAGCGAATATCAG
Organism: Thermoanaerobaculia bacterium; assembly: GCA_050747865.1. Classification (GTDB taxonomy): domain Bacteria; phylum Acidobacteriota; class Thermoanaerobaculia; order Multivoradales; family JAHEKO01; genus JBOGJI01. Next base: position 6,389 of record JBOGJI010000286.1, on the reverse strand, counting down.
ATCGAGCAATCGCTCGAGAGGCGGAAAGCGGCGGCGCGATAGACAAAGCGGGCCCCGCGATGCTCGCGCGAGTCTAGACCGGGGCCGTCTCGGCGGCGCTGTTCAGGGGCTCCAGTGCAGGGCGAGGCCGAGGGAGCGTTCGGGGGCGGGGACGGAGAGCTCGTCGGCGGAGGGGAGGTAGGACTCGTCGAGCAGGTTGTAGCTGCTCAGGCTTGCCCGGACGGGGCGGCGAGGTCACTGCCGGGCCGCCAGTCGCGTTGCTGCAGGCGGGTCAGGTAGGTGAGCACGGCGGAGCGCTCGACGACCGTAAGGAGGAGCAGGAAGTCGCCCGGCCGGGCCCAGCGGAGCGCCTGCCGCACCGAGTCCATCTCCGATTCGGCGTCGCCGATGCGATCCGGCGGGAAGCCGGCGGCGGCGAGCTCGGCGGCGAGGATCCGCGGGATCTCGCCGCGGGCACGGCCGCGCAGGTACGTCTGCAGCTCCTTGACCAGGATGCGGTCGGGGCCTGCGGAGGCGGCCGTGCGGGCCAGGCCGCGCAGGTCCTCGTCGGAGCGGTCTCCGGCCTGGCCGAGGGTGAGCAGCCAACGTTGCGGCCGGAACGCCCGGAGGGTGTCGACGAGGGCCGCCAGGCCGTGGGGGTTGTGGGCGAAGTCGATGAGGACGCGGACGCCGCCGAGATCGAGCAGGTGCAGGCGGCCGGGGTTGTCGCGGAAGCCGGTGAGGCCGGCGACGATCGCGGCCTGAGGGACCGACACTGCCTGCGCCGCGGCCGCCGCCGCCAGGGCATTGGCCGTGTTGTGACGGGCCGCCCCGCCGAGAGTCGCGGGAAGCTCCCGCACCGAAAACAGGGTCTCGATCCGACCGTCGGCATGGCGACACGCGACGCCGTCTTCCCGCGTCAGCAACCAGAGCGTGTCGCCGTCCCGGCGCGCGCCCGACCGGCGCCGTTCGGCGTCCGGCGCCAGGGAGAACCAGGACACCTGTGGCCGTGCGTTGTCGCCGCGCCGCGCCAGGTGGGTGTCGTCGGCGTTCAGCACCAGCCTGCGCGCGGCGCGGGAGACGATCCACTTGGCGTCGGCCAGGGCCTCGAGATCGGCCACACCCCACTCGCCGAGGTGGTCGGCGGCGACATTGGTGATCACCGCGACGTCGGCATGCCGGACCGGCAGGCCGCGTCGCAGCATGCCGCCGCGGGCGCATTCCAGCACCGCCCACTCGACACGCCGGTCGCGCAGCAGCCGGCGCGCGCCGCCCGGCCCCGACCAGTCGCCGGCGTCGGTCGTCTCGCCGTCCACGACGATGCCGTCGGTCGAGGTGTAGCCGGCGCGGTGCCCGGCAGCGGCGGCGATGGCCGCCAGCATGCGGACCGTCGTGGTCTTGCCGTTGGTGCCGGTGACCAGGGCGACCGGGACGTTATGGACGGCGCGCCAGTCGATCGCCTCCGGCGAGGGGATCGTATCCACCGGGAAGGTCGCGGAGCCGGCGCCCAGGCCGACCGACACCTGCTCGTCGTCGCTCAAGAAGGCGACGCCGTGCCTCTGGGCGGCGCGCTCGAGCTCGAGCAGCGCGGGGTTCGACTCCTCCGCGATGGCCAGCCGCAGGCGCGCGGTGGCCGGCGCGAGCCGCGGGGCGGGCCGGCCCTCGAGCGTCGCCACGGCGGCCTCGAACGCCCACTCGTTGACCTCCGTCGCGGCGTAGAGGGCGTCGACCGGGGCGGAGAGGAAGAGGCTGGCGCCGCCGGGGAAGGCGCGGGTGGCCCGCTCGCTCGCCGCCCAGCCCACCGCGTCGAGAATGCGGTCGGCCTGCTCCCGCCAGGCGGCGATCAACGGTTCGGCCGGCTCGTCGCCCAGGGCGCAGTCGAGGATCGCTCCCGGCTTCTCGGACAGCAGGTTCGGGCCGGTCAGGCGGCGCGAGTCCCGCAGCTCCATGAGCCGCTGCTAGTCCTCGGTCTCGCGGGCGAGGCGGACGCCTCGCGCGTCGCGGATCAACGCGTCGTCGACGGCCCAGCCGAGATCGGGGATCGGTGGCGGCGGGGGAGAGGGGGCCGCGGCCGGCGTCGCCTCCGCCGACACCTCCACGTCCGGCTGGCCGTCGGCGCGGAAGCGCACGATCTGCTTCCAGGTGCGGCTGATCTGATCGCCGAAGACCAGCAGCAGGTCGTCCTTGCGCGCCCAGCGCAGGGCGGCGTCCACCGCCGCGGACTCCTCGGGCACGACTCCGATGGCCTGGCTCTCGACGCCGGCTTCGCGCAGGGCCGCCGCCAGCATCTCGGGAACCTCGCCCGGGCGCCGGCCGCGCAGCCCGTCGTCCTGGCGGCAGACGTAGCGATCGAACTGTCCGGCCACGCGCTGGGCGATCTCGCGGATGTCCTCGTCCCGCCGGTCGCCAGGCGCCGCCACCACCACCAGTTTGCGCCCGCGCGGCTCCAGGCGGGCGACGAGCTGCACCATGGCCTCCACGGCGGCGGGATTGTGCCCGTAGTCGAGGATGACGCGAAACGGGTGCTCGCTGTAGACGTTCATCCGCCCGGGGGCCTGGAACCAGGTGGCATCGAAGGTGCGCAGGCCGTGCCGCACGTCTTCGAGAGGCACCCCCATGGCGTGGGCGCAGGCGCTGGCGAACATGGCGTTCTGCACGTTGTGCAGGGCGCGGCCCTCGAGGGTGGCGGGGATGAGATGGCTCCACAGCAGCGGCACGTGGGCGGGGCCGTCGTACAGGGTGATCATCTGGCCGTTGATCCCCCGCTCCAGCACCACGGCGCGGCCGCCGGCCCGGATGTGCTCGCGCACCAGGGCGTGCTGCGGGTTCAAGGTGACGTAGCAGACCTGCCCTGCCGGCGTGTAGTCGGCCATCTTCAGGCACTCGGGGTCGTCGGCGTTCAACACCGCGCAGTCGCGCGCCACCTCGATGACGATGCGCTTCACTTTCGCCAGGTCCTGCAGCGTCTCGACGCCGCGCAGGCCCAGGTGGTCGGACTGGACGTTGAGCACCGCACCGACGTTGGCCCAGCGGAAGCCCAGGCCGCGCTTCAGGAGGCCGCCGCGCGCGGTCTCCAGCACCGCCACCTCGACGGCGGGGTCGCGCAGCACCATGCGCGCCGCCACCGGGCCGGTCATGTCGCCGGCCACGGTGCGGGCGCCGTCGATGTAGACCCCGTCGGTGGTGGTCAGCCCGACGCGTTTGCCATGCATCTTGAAGATGTGGGCCAACATGCGGGCGGTGGTGGTCTTGCCGTTGGTGCCGGTGATAGCCGCGATCGGGATGCGCGCCGGCGTGCCGGGCGGGAAGAGCATGTCGAGCACCGGCCCGGCGGCGTCGCGCGGCGTGCCCTCGCTGGGCGCCACGTGCATGCGGAAGCCGGGTGCGGCGTTCACCTCGCAGATCGCCCCGCCGCCCTCGTGGTAGGAGACCGCGATGTCTTCGGTGAGGAAGTCGACGCCGGCGACGTCGAGGCCGATGGCGCGCGCCGCGCGCACCGCCATGTCGCGGTTGTCGGGGTGGACGAGGTCGGTGACGTCGACGGCGGTGCCGCCGGTGGAGAGGTTCCCGGTCGAGCGCAGATAGACCACTTCGCCGGCGTCGGGCACCGATTCGCGGGTGAGGCCGCGCTGCTCCATCAGGCGCTCGGCCTGGTGGTCGAGCTCCAGCCGCGTCAGCACCTTCTCGTGCCCGATGCCGCGCCGCGGGTCGCTGTTGACCCGCTCGATGAGCTCCTCGATGCTGTGTCTGCCGTCGCCGACCACGTGCCCGGGGACCCGTTTCGCGGCGGCGACCAGCTCCCCGTTGACCACCAGCAGGCGGTGATCGAGGCCGCGGATGAGGCTCTCGACGATCACCGTGCGGCTGTGTTGGGAGGCGTGCTCGAAGGCGACGGCCACCGCCTTGCGGGTGTCGAGGTCGATGGACACGCCCCGCCCATGGTTGGCGTTCAGAGGCTTGACCACGACCGGGAAGCCGATCCGCTCGGCGGCGAGCACGGCAGCCTCGGCGTCGTGGACCAGCTCCTGGCGCGGCACCGGCAGGCCCAGGTCGCCGAGGATGCGGTTCGTCTCTTCCTTGTCCGAGGCGATCTCCACCGCGATCTGGCGGGTTTCGCTGGTGACCGTCGCCTGGATCCGCTTCTGGAAGCAGCCGTGCCCGAACTGCACCAGGCTGTAGCGATTGAGCCGCAGCCAGGGGATGTCCCGCTGCTCTGCGGCCTGGACCAGGGCCGCCGTCGATGGGCCGATGGCGCGGCGCTGGGCGAAGCGGATGAAGCGGTCGCGGACGGCGGGGAAGTCGAAGCCGGCCGGAGCGCGCCCCGACCGCAGCTCCTCCGGCAGCAACCAGTCGAGCAGGTGCAGCGCCAGGTGCCCGGCCTCGAGGCCCACCTCTTCGTCCAGGTACTGGTAGACCACGTCGTAGACACCGGCGCCGCCGGCCGAGCGCGTCTTGCCGAAGGTGACGCGGGAGCCGGCGACGTTCTGCAGCTCGATGGCGACGTGCTCGAGCACGTGACCCATCCACGTCCCCTCGTCTTCGGTGAGCCGGCGCACGAAGCCTCCGGGCTCGCGGTAGGAGCAGCCGTGCTGGTGCAGGCCGGGCAACGTCGCCAGCAGCCCGCCGGTGAAGGTCTCGTCGAGGCGTGCGCTCGGCCACTGCTCGAGCGCCTCGAGATCGACGGTCAGGCGGATGACGGGGAAGTGGGCGTAGAGGCTGGGACCCAGGTAGACCGAACGGCTGAGGACCTTCACAGGCTCGCACTCCTCGCCAGCGTCGGCGGTGCCGTGGCGACGCGCCGTTGCAGGTCGTAGGTGGCGCCGTCGATGAGCACGTGCAGGCGGACGTTGAGGATGCACACGGGCTGGTGCCGGCGGGCGGAGTCCATGGACGAGTAGTCGATCTCCGCCGGGTCGACGACGGTGATCGCCCCGGAGCCGGCGACCTCCAGCGTGTCGTCGGGGCCGAGGAAGGCCGCGGTGTCCTCGTCCAGCCCGATCCCCACCGGCCGCGGGTTGTAGGCCAGGGCGGTGAGCAGCCTGCCGAGCCGATCGCGCTGCCGGAAGTGCTGGTCGACGATCGCCTCGTGGGTCAGTCCCAGCCCGGGGGCGAGCGTCACCATGTCGGCGCGCGGCGTCGGCCCCTCCTCGCCGAAGGCGATCATGTGCTCGGAGAGGAAGGCGGCGCCCGCCGAGGTGCCGGCGACGTGTTGGCCCTCGGCGTTGCGGCGGCGCAACAGGTCGGCCACCCGGGTCCCCCCGAGCGTGGTGGAGAGCCGGAGCTGGTTGCCGCCGGTCAGGAAGACGCCGGTCGCCTCTTCCAGGATCTCCAGCCAGTCGCCGCGCGTGGTCTCGGCCCGCGTCTCGAAGGGGAGCACCTGGACGCTGCGCACCCCCAGGTCGCGAAAGACCGTGCGATAGCCGCGCCCGGTCTCCCGCCGCTCCGAGGCGGTCGGGATGACGACCAGGCGCGCCCGGCGGCCGCCGCAGAGATCGGCGAAACGGGAGAGGATCCCCCGGTCGCGCAACTTCTCCTCGGCGCCGCCGATGGGGACGATGATGCCGCGGCTCACGAGGCCGCGATTCTACGCTGCGGCGCGACGTGGAGCGAGCGGCAGGGAGCGCGTCATCACGACGGTTGCCGGCGCCGCAGGTAGGTATCGGTGCCCACGATGTCTGGATCGAGACAGAACGCGTACAGCTCCAGCCCGCCGAAAAGCGCCCGCACGCGCTCGTGCCCCTGACGTCGCAGCTCCACGGCGACGGCGGGCGCCCGCGAGCCGTCGTCGTCGAACAGCACCGTGTCGGCGTCGTCCGGCGGCGTCCAGGCCGTTCCCGGCCAGGGCACCGCGCCCTCCAGGGTCAGCTCGCCGGCCCGCTCGCGCGCGTCCACCAGCAGGGGCGGGTCGGCCGACCCGAGCCGGCGCAGCAGGTCGAACGGGGAAACCTCGATCGCCACGTCGAAACGGACGATCGGCGTCCCGTCCGCGGCACGCTCCGTTGGCACGCTTGGATGATACCCGTCGCGTCCGGCGCTCAGTGCCGAGCCCAGACCAGGCCGGAGGCGACCTTGGGCAGAAAACGTGTCGACTTCGGGGGCAGCAGACCCCCGTCGGCCAGGGCCGCGGCGAAGTCGGCGGGCTCCATGGGGGGCAGGAAGATGCCGAGGGCGAGCTCGCCGCCGGCAACCGCATCCGCCAGGGCCTCGGCGCTGGAGCGGTAGGCGATGGTGCCGTCGGTGGCCGCGGAGGCGGGAAGCCCGAGCCGCGGCAGCAGCTCGGCGTGGAGCATCGCCACCGCCAGCCGGCGGCGCGCCGGCGACAGCGTCAGCTCAGCCCGCTCGGCGTCCAGGGACCAGAGCTCCGGCGCCTCCCCGGACGGCCAGACGACCAGCGCCGGTTGCGGCGCCGC